>CAZGBQ010000086.1:9857-15676 GCA_964524045.1 uncultured Acidobacteriaceae bacterium | reverse complement strand
TCGGCCTGGCGATTGTTTGTGACTTCGCGCTTGTCGCCGAAAATGCTTCCCTCGCCTTTCCAGAAATGCGTTCCGGCCTGGCGCCATCGGCGTTGATGGCCTACCTCGGCGAATACACGCTTCCCCGCTTCGCGTTTCCTCTAGTGCTGCTGGGCGATCCTATCACTCCGCATCGCGCGCTTCAGATTGGTCTAATCTCACAGATTTGCGCGGCCGATCAGCTTGCCGGCGAAGCTAATGCACTCGTCGGGCGCATCCTGCGGCTCGATCCGGAAGCGGTCCGGCGGTGCAAGGATTTCTTTCTGTCCGCGCAACAAAACTCCTACGACGAGAATTGCCAGCGAGCGATCGATGCGCTGACAGAAGGGACTCTGGCCATGCTCAACAAGCGGAAATGAGCCGCCCTTGAGCGTGAACGCTGGCTTTGCATAGATGTAACAGTATGCGAAATCGAAAGAGGGACACCAGCTTTGCATCCTTGGGCGGGAGGAAAAAATGAACAGATTTTCGCTGGCGGCCTTCGCGCTTTTGCTGGGGGCTCTTTCCGCGCGCGGCCAGTCCAAGCCGTCAGTGAAATGGGAAGAGCTGACCGCCGGTGATTTCCGTCAGGCGATCCAGCAATCCAAAGGAACTTGCCTACTCCCATTTGGCATATTAGAAAAGCACGGACCGCACTTGCCGTTAGGGACCGATTTGCTGAATGTTCGTTACGCCGCGCTGCACGCAGCAGAACAAGAATTTTCGGTGGTGTTCCCGGAATACTACTTCGGACAGATTTTTGAAGCCAAGCATGAACCCGGCACCGTTGCCTACAGCGCGGAGCTGCAGTTGAGACTGCTCCAGGAAACCACGGACGAAATGGCCCGCAACGGCTGCAAGAAAGTCATCATCGTAAACGGGCACGGGTGGAAACGAGCACTTACTTCCCCTTTTCGCGCAGGCACAGATGGCCAGTCCAAAGGATTACGTTGTTTATGTGCTTGACGGCGAACGCAGCCGACCAGGCGGTCCTACAAAGAAGTCTACGGGCATTGACTATCACGCCGGCGAGAATGAAACCTCCAACACGCTGTACACGCATCCCGAGCTCGCACGCATTGACAGGGCCGCACGTGAATCCGGCACAGACCAAAAGCGTCAGACACTTCCTGATTTCCTGTACACCGGAATTTGGTGGTACGCGCGCTTTCCCAATCACTATTCAGGCGACGGCTCTGTAGCCACGAAAGAACTAGGCGAGTGGAACGTCCAGGGCTGGATTTCCACGATTGTGACGGCCATCCGCGCTGTCAAAGCGGATGACGCCAGCCTCAAAATTCAAAATGAGTTCTACGAAAAGAGTAACCACCCTCTCGATACTCACCCGTGAAGAGCTACGTGTGTCTGGTCGGCTAATTTCATTAGGGAAGAGCGCAATTCAGGGACGGTGAGGAGAATTGGTGGGGAAGCAAAGGGATTAACGGGACTTTGTAAGCTGTTCTACCCAGCGGGCCAAGACTCCATAGTGCGGCTGCTCGACGTCCAGGAATTCGACGCCCATGCCCACACGCGGCTTTACGATGCGCACCATCGCGAGCGCCTCCATTCTCTGATCTTTGCGAGTCAACGTAACGCGAATGCGCGTGTTCGAAGGCAGGGGCTTGCTGGTGCAAACAAACATCCCGCCCATGGACAAGTCCGAAGTCACGCCCTCTGTGCGCGATCCTGATTCCAGATCCAGAACGACCACGTCCGCAGCAAAGGGGTAGCGAATGCAAAAGCGGCGGTCCCGGACGGAAATGCTCCGGTCGTCGGCGTTCGATGTGCGGTCGTCCATGAAAATTATGTCGCCCACAAACGTGTACGCTGGTCTGCAGACACCTACTGGAGTCCCAGGGGAGGATGCCCGCTTGCTTTAGTTTGACGCACACTCCGGCGTTAAGCGTGGCTCCGTATGAGCAATAACGCGAAAGAGGCAATAACCTAAGCGCACCATCGCTGCGCGCGGCCCTGGTGCCGTTATTACTTGGAACGACAAACACAGACATCACCAACCTGTGCGGGAGTTCTGGGCATGCTAGCCTGAAGCTCGCCGTCCTTTCACATCGCGCCATGACTAGTGTTCTATCGGATGGACTTCGCCAGAGCGACCGCGTGACCCTACGCATGCCCGTTGAGGCATCGTGGGCCACGGCGACGGGTGCCACGTTCAAGCAGGCGGCGGAAACCTTGCTGGTCAGCCGCAATGGCGGCGTCGTTCGTCTTAGCGAAAAAATCGAGCCGGGCCAGGAACTGCATTTGCGGCGGCATCTCGATGGCGACCATTGGAAAAGCGCGCGCGCGCGCGTTGTGGCAGAGATCGATGAGGACCCCGGCGGGTTTTTGTATGCGATTCATCTGCTCGATCCTCGGTGCGACTTCTGGGACATTGATTTTCCCGCTCCCCATAAGGCTGAAGAGGCGCTGGCGCGCCTGTTGATGGAGTGCAGCTTCTGCCAGCGGCGCGAAGTGGTTTATTTGAATGAGCTGCAAGTGCGATCGTTCGAGATTCGCAAGTGCGTGGCACGCCATTGCCGGAACTGCGATTCGCCTTCGATTTGGGTGGAGTCGCTCTCGGAAGGATCTGCGACGGAGAACGCCGCGGGACACGCACCGGCGGAGGAGCGCATTGTGCCGCGGCGCAACCGCACGCGCGTGAAGGCGCGCGTACTGGCGTGTATCCGCAGACGCGGATTCGCCGAAGAAGTCGTCGTTTGCGAGGACCTGTCGAAAGGCGGGCTTAGTTTCCGGAGCCGGAATCAATACGCAGAAGGCTCGCGCGTGGAAGTGGCGGTGCCGTTCGCTCCCGGCACGGGAGCTATCTTTGTGCCCATTCGCATCGTGTTCTCACAAGCTATCGCGAGCGCCGGGCTGTATCGCCATGGCGCCGCCTACATCAAGCCGCCAATCGACAATTGATTGAGAAAGCGTCACGCGCAACCGACGGGACGAGAGTCCTGGCATGAGCACACCTGTCCTTGCTTGTAGCTTTGCTACGCCGGTGCCGCTGGACCAAGACTGTCCTCCCGGTCAGTAGATTCTGCCTGAGAAATCGCGTAGGTTCAAAAACGGACCGGGATGGGAACCTTGCTCACTACCGACAGGCAGACTGTTCCGCAGAACGCTTGGCTTCGCGGAACGCTCCTTCTCAGCACTCCCCAACTTAGTCTGGCGCAACCCCCCCGCGCCGCGCAGCAAACAGCCCCATCTTGGGAATTACCATTCTCCTTTAACCCGAAACTGAGCGGGATAGAAAAGGTGAAAACATGATGGATACGGAAGCTTTCCGGGAGTTCAAGACCGGTCTGACCCTCCTGCGCGACCGGCACGCCGAACAGGCGCTCCCCCACATGCGGCGGGCTGTGGACCTGGAAAAGAACAATCCCTACTACATGTCTTATCTCGGAGTCGTGCTGGCCCGATCGGAGGGGAAATGGGGCGAGGCGGAGCGCCTATGTGACTCTGCGGTTCGCATGAAGAGGAATCAGGCGCAGCTCTATCTGAATCTTGCGGAAGTGTATGCTGCCGCGGGGCGCCGTGACGACGCCAAGGAAGCGTTGGAATCCGGACTGAAATTTGCCCGGCGCGACGTGCGCCTGAACATCGCCATGAGCAAATTAACGAGCCGCCGCGCGCCAGTGCTCAGTTTCCTGGCCCGCAAGCACCCCCTGAACCGGCAGCTCGGGCTGTTGCGGCACCGCACTATGCGGCTGTTCGGACAGGCATCTTAGACGGTTTCTCTCCACCCCCAAACACAAGACCGGGCGTCCCGCATGCTGGGGCGCCCGGTCTTGTTTTCGCCTGAGTTTCAATTCGCCGGCGGTGGGATCTTCGTCTTACGGCGTGGTTCCACCGCCAAAATTGTAGGAGTGCTGAATCCCCATCTCCATCAACATCTTGATTCCAATGCCAAACATGCCGGTGGGCAACACATCCCTGCGCACAACCTCTGCCAGGTATTCGCGATTCATGGCGGCAGGATCGTTCGAATAGGGCATGGTTACGAACAGCCGCAGGCCCACCTCGTACCCGGGTTCGCTGGACTGGAAATACACGCCAGAGCGGGACACGCTCATGGAGCCGCGCAGGTCTTCAAAATGTGGTTTCCGCGGGTCGGACGGGCGGATACGCATCAGCTGGGTAATCTTGCAGCGGCGATTCCCGCGGCGCTCCGCGTAGGCGGCGGGTTGCTTGGAAGGAGCCTCTTTGGAGAGATTCTTGGTCACTAAATAGTGCTGGGTTGCCATGAAAACCGACTTTCCGGACGAATGCTGTTCCTTATACGAACACAGTGTATTCCATCGCCGTGAGCGAAAGCCATAGCGAATTCGTACCCGGCGGAAGGTAGCACGCCAAGGGAAGACGATGGTACGGAAGTACTAGAAGAGGCAAGGAAATGGTGGAGAGGCGCGCGGGGACCCAATCGCTGGTACACGAGTGAGGACAGGATCCGATTCCAAAATGGAGTACCAGAAGGATATGAGGACCAATTAGAGAATCACGAGAGACCCAGACTAAGTTTTGCTCACCGCTAAATTGTTTTAAGCGCATATGGTTAGCGAGCGCGCACCGCAAAAAACTCGCGGCGGATGCGGATGCGAAATTGCTGTAACGTGCAGCGACTCAGGACTGGGGATCAAGCACGTAGTGCCAGGGTACTGAAAACTTCAGCAGCGCAGAGGATACGTCCCCATGAACACAGCCGTTCGCAAGGGTGTGGAAGCCAAAGAGCATCGAAGAAACCCATCGAGTTCCAACGGGAACGGGCACGTGATGGTCCTTGAGGCCGAGACCGGCACGCGGGCAAGCTGTGGACTGCTCGAGGAGCAGCGCCCCCGCGTCTTTGTGGCGGCGGAGAACCGCCTGTTGCGCGAAGCTCTTTCCCGGATGCTCACGCGGAGCGGCGAAATCGAGGTCATCGCGGGCAGTCTAGGGGAGCCGGCCCACGAGGCTGCGCTCCCACAAGACGCGGAGATTTTGCTCCTCTCCTCGAAGGGCAAACTGGACGACGACCTGGCCGCCATTCGCAGGATACGCTTCGCAATGCCCGGTATCTTGATTCTGTTGATCGACGTGGCGGGGGACGAAGCCAACTTCCTGCAGTGCATACGTGCAGGGGTGCGCGGGTACCTTCCGCGCGACGCTTCCTCAGAAGACGTCGTCGAGGCCGTGCGCGCCGTGCATGAGGGGCAAGCCGTGTGCCCCGGTGCGCTCTGTGCGGCGCTCTTCCGATATTTGGAGCGGGAAGCCACTTCCTTCCCTTCGGCGAGCGTTCACCAGCGCCTCGGTTTGACGCGCCGGGAACAACAACTCATCCCGCTCATTGCCGAAGGGATGACCAACAAAGAAATTGCGAATCGTTTTTGCCTCTCCGAACAAACGGTGAAGAATCACTTGTATCGAATGAAGCAGAAAGTTGGCGCGGGCGACCGCCTGGGCATTGTGCAGGTGTGCCGCACCCAGGGTTTCATGGTTTAGGAACCGTTTTCGGCGGCAGCCACCACAATTGCCAACCTACGAGAATGGCCAGGCGCATGCCCTTCCCATTGTGGAATTCGTCGACCGGCCGCTGAGCACCTCCTTCTCATCCCTCCGCAAGCCTCGGCGCACTCCGTGCCTGTGTGTTATTTTTTTCCGCCATCTTTTAGCGATCTTGGATCACGGATCTGCGATCACAGATCCCTCGTGCAGGTGACTTGCTCCCGCCTTTATGCGATTCTTTGTCCTCACGAAAGAAGGATGCCGGGCTGAAGCCCGCCGCTACGGTTTCAGAGGACAGAAGCGATGCTGAAGAAGTTCAA
>CAZGBQ010000086.1:0-9757 GCA_964524045.1 uncultured Acidobacteriaceae bacterium | reverse complement strand
GCTGAAGCCCGCCGCTACGGTTTCAGAGGACAGAAGCGATGCTGAAGAAGTTCAAGGAGTTGACGGAAAAAGAGATTCTTGCGATTGCCATCGCTGCGGAAGAGGAAGACGGGCGCATTTATGGGGAATTTGCCGACGCGCTGCGGGAGGAGTATCCCTCCACCGCGGACATGTTCGAGGACATGCGCAAAGAAGAGGCGGTGCACCGCGACCGGCTGACACAAATGTTCCGGCAGCGGTTCGGCGAACATATCCCGTTGATCCGCCGCGAGAACGTGAAAGGCTTTCTCGAAAGAAAGCCGGTCTGGCTGATTCGCCCGCTGGGCGTCAAAGTCGCGAGAAAACAAGCCGAAGTGATGGAGCTGGAAGCGCAGCGTTTCTATCACAAGGCCGCCAGCCGGACGAGCGACGTCTCGACACGCGAGTTGCTCAATCAACTCGCGGACGAGGAGCGGAAGCACACGCAAACCGCCGGCGAACTGGAAGAAAAGCACCTCACGGAGAGCGCCAAGGCAAAAGAGGAAGAGTCGCACCGCAAGCTGTTTTTGCTGCAAGTGATACAGCCGGGCCTGGCGGGGCTAATGGACGGCTCCGTCTCCACGCTCGCGCCCTTGTTTGCGGCCGCGTTTGCTACAAAAAACAGCTCGTCCGCGTTCCTGGTGGGACTGGCAGCTTCGATTGGCGCGGGAATTTCCATGGCTTTTTCGGAAGGGCTTTCTGACGACGGCTCGCTCACGGGACGCGGATCGCCTTGGCTGCGCGGCAGCGTTACCGGACTCATGACCACGGCCGGAGGAATCGGCCACACGTTGCCGTTCCTGATCCGCAACTTTCACGTCGCAGCAACCGTTGCCATTGTCGTGGTCATGGTGGAGCTGGGAGTCATCAGTTTTGTGCGGCACAAATACATGGACACGCCATTCCTGCAGGCGACGTTTCAAGTGGTGGTGGGCGGCGTGCTGGTGTTTCTGACGGGCTGGCTGATTGGAAGCTCCTAGAAGCCGATTGCAGTTTGCCGTTTGCGCTTTGCGGTTCTACGTTTTGAGTTGTTGAAAAATCTTCGGAGTGTGTGATTCCGAGGAGCGCAGCGACGAGGAATCTGCTTTTTCCTAAAGTGCTTTTCGCGGCTTACTTGCGGTTGAGCAGGTGGCGGGCGTCCATCCATTCGACGAAACGCTGGACCCATCCCGCGACCGCGCCGGAATTTCCCCAGCGCAGCCCGAATCCATGGCCGGCGCCGCTGTAAACGTGCAGTTCCGCGGAGACGCCTGCTTTCTTGAGGGCCACGTAAAGCTCGGCAAGGCCTTGCGAGATGTCGGGGCGGTCGTCTTCGCCGCACAGCAAGAACGCGGGCGGCGTGTCTTTGGAGATGTTCAAATTCGGTGGAATTCCCGGATAGATCAAAGCCTGGAAGGAAGGCTTTGCGCTGAGGCGGTCAGTCGGATCCGCCGCGTTCGGCACCGGGTTGCCAGCATTTGTGGCGGCGAGTGCTGCAAGATGACCGCCGGCGGAGAAGCCCATCACACCGACGCGGTCTGGATCGATGCCCCAGTCTTGCGCATGGCTGCGCACAACGCGAATGGCCCGTTGCACGTCCGGCAGAGAGTGGCCTTCGATGGTGTAGGTCGAGCCTTTTTCGCGTGCGAGGCGATACTTCAGCACAAAAGCGGCGACGCCGCGGGCGCTGAGAAATTCCGCGATGCTGTGGCCTTCGTGATCCGACCAGATCTCGACGTGGCCGCCGCCAGGAATGACAACAACCGCAGCTCCCGTGGCCATTTCCTTGGACGGAAGATAGGGCGTGATGGAGGGGCGGTGAACGCTTGAAATGACGTGGTCGCCTTGCGGCGTCACGCGAACTTTTTCCTCGCCGATCTTCCCTTCCGAACCGGGGGCGCCGTTGGGCCAGAGGAGAATGGGGTCATGTTGGGCGGCGGCTCCAGCTTTTGCCAGCAACAGCAGGCAAACCAGTGGAGTCATCCAGCGCGTTGGAATTGACGTGCGCATCTCAGTCGGAATGCGCCGAAGCATGAACCGGGGCGGGGGCGCCACGAAAGACACGGCGGAGCCAGGACTGCAAGCGGTCCATGTAGATATAAACCACGGGCGTGGTGAAAAGCGTAAGCATCTGGCTGAGGATCAACCCACCAACGATGGTGATGCCGAGCGGGCGACGGAGTTCGGAACCAACGCCGGTGCCGAGCGCAAGAGGCATGGCTCCCAGCAGGGCGGCCATGGTGGTCATCAAAATTGGCCTGAAGCGCAGCAGCGCGGCTTTGTAAATGGCTTCCACGGGCGACGAGTTCTCTTCCCTTTCCACCTGCACGGCAAAATCGATCATGAGGATGGCGTTTTTCTTGACGATGCCGATGAGCAGAATGATCCCGATGAGAGCGATGATGTTCAGGTCCGACTTGATCAGTTGAATTGCCAGCAACGCACCGATGCCGGCCGAGGGAATAGTGGAAAGAATCGTAATCGGGTGGATGAAGCTTTCGTAGAGAATCCCCAAAACGATGTAAACGGCGGCGAGAGCGGTCACAATGAGAAGAAGCATGTTTGATTTTGAGTCCTGAAAGGCCTGAGCCGTGCCCTGAAATATGGCGTGAACGCTATTGGGTACACCGATCTCGCGACGAGCCGCCTCGATGTGTTCTACGGCCGGGCCGAGCGACGCTCCCGGAGCAAGATTGAAGGAAAGTGTGATCGCCGGGAAAACCGCCTGGTGGTTCACAGAAAGCGCGGTATTGGACGGCTCGTAGTGCGCAAACGCGCTTAGGAGAACGAGCTTGCCTGACTTGGAAGGAACGTAGATTGACTTCAAAGCCTCTGGGGATTGCTGAAACTCCGGCGCGACTTCCATGACGACGTGATACTGATTCAGCCCTTTGTAAATGTTGGAGACCTGACGCTGGCCGAAGGCGTCGCCAAGGGTGTTGTCGATGTCCTGAACGGCGACGCCGAGACGCGAAGCAGTATCGCGGTCGATCACGAGACTGCTCTGAAGCCCTTTCAATTGCTGGTCGGAATTGACGTCGCGCAACTCGGGAACTGCGCTGAGGCGCTTCTGTAAGATGGGCGCCCAATGCGTGAGATCGGACAGATTGTCCGCCTGCAATGTGTATTGGTACTGAGCGCCGCCCATGCGCCCACCCATGCTGAGATCCTGCACTGCTTGCAGGTAGAGAGCGGCGCCGGGAATCTTAGCGGTTTTTGTGCGAATGCGCGCGAGCACCTGGTCGGCGCTGAGTTTGCGTTCGCTGAGAGGCTTAAGCTGGCAAAACATGCGGGCGGTACTCCCCCCGCTGCCGCCACCCGTGAAGGAAGTGACGGAGTCGACGGCCGGGTCTTGCAAAACAATGTCGGTGAACTGGCGCATCTTTTTGGCCATCGCCGCAAACGACAAATCCTGGTCACCCTGGATGACGCCGGTGAAGCGGCCGGTGTCCTGCTGCGGGAAAAATCCCATAGGAGTCCTGGACACGAGGTAGATATTCAAACCAACGGTGCCGATAGTGACCAAGAGGATAAGGAACTGATGGCGGAGCACCCAACGCAGAGAAATATCGTAGGTGTGGACGAGGCCGTTGAACGCATTTTCCGAAAGACGATAGAGGCGATTGTGCTGGCCGCTTTCATGCTTGAGAAAACGAGCGCACATCATCGGGGTGGCGGTGAGCGAGACGAAGAGCGAAACACCGATGGCAACGCTGAGGACAACCGCGAATTCGCGAAAGAGCCGGCCGACAATTCCGCCCATCAGAAGAATGGGGATGAAAACCGCGACCAGCGACGTACTCATCGAGAGCACGGTGAAGCCGATTTCGCTGGCACCTTTCATCGTTGCGGCAAAAGGCTTCATGCCGTTTTCGATATGGCGCGCAATGTTCTCGATGACGACGATGGCGTCGTCAACAACGAATCCGGTCGAGATGGTCAGCGCCATCAGGGAAAGATTGTCGAGGCTGTAGTGGCAGAGGTACATCACGCCGAAGGTGCCAATGAGAGAAAGCGGCACCGCCACGCTGGGAATGATGGTGGCCCAGACATTCCGTAGAAAAGCAAAAACCACAAAAATCACGAGAATGATGGAAATCGAAAGCGCGATTTCGACGTCGCGGACGGAAGCGCGAATCGTGGTCGTGCGATCGATGATGACATTGAGGTGCAGCGAGGGGGAAATCGAGGCGCGGAGCAGCGGAAGGATAGCCGTGACGCGGTCGACGGTCTCAATCATGTTGGCGCCGGGCTGGCGGAAAATGGCCAGAATGACGCCGGGCTTTCCGCCGGAGAGACCCAGGTTGCGGGTGTCTTCGATGGAATCGACGACCTCGGCGACGTCGCGCAAGCGTACGGGCGCGCCCTGATGTCCCGCAACGATGAGCGGCTGATATTCGTAGGCTTTAAAGAGCTGATCGGTAGCCGCTACGTTCCAGGTCTGGCTGGAATTCGAGAGCGAGCCTTTGGCCAGGTTGGCGTTCGCCGACTGCAGCGACTTACGAACTTGCTCGAGGCTGATGCCGTAGCTATTGAGCTGGTAGGGATTGACTTCAACGCGCACGGCCGGGCGCGCGCTGCCCCAGGTAAACACCTGTCCGACGCCTTCGACCT
Source organism: uncultured Acidobacteriaceae bacterium (assembly GCA_964524045.1). Taxonomy (GTDB): domain Bacteria; phylum Acidobacteriota; class Terriglobia; order Acidiferrales; family UBA7541; genus Acidiferrum. The sequence continues at coordinate 5,146 of CAZGBQ010000086.1, read as the reverse complement.
GCGCGATCTTCTGCGCCAGGATGGAATCGGCGGCATCGTAGATTTGCGCGGGCGCAATATTTTCCGAAGTCAGCGAGAGCATAAGGATCGGGGCGTCCGCCGGATTAACCTTGCGGTAGTTAGGCTGGCTTGGAATGTCCGCCGGCAACTGGCTGCGGGCCGCGTTGATGGCGGCCTGCACGTCGCGAGCGGCGGCGTTGATATCGCGATTGAGATCAAATTGCAGCGTAATGCCGGTGTTGCCAAGGCCGCTCGATGAAGTCATTTGCGTGACGCCGGCAATACGGCCGAATTGGCGTTCGAGCGGAGTAGCAACGGCCGAAGCCATGGTTTCGGGACTTGCTCCCGGCAAACCCGCGCCAACGGAGATGGTAGGAAAATCGACGGAAGGAAGCGGGGCAACGGGCAAAAAGCGAAACGCCACCACGCCGGAGAGAAGGATCGCCAGCGTGATCAGCGAAGTGGCCACGGGCCGTCGGATGAAAGGCGCGGAGAAATTGGAAGAGAAATGCTCCATTTAGTCTCCGTGGGCAGGTTCCTCAATGGGATTGCCGACGTGCAATTGAAACCGCCGCGCGAGCCAATCGAACGCAAGATAGACAACCGGAGTGGTGTAGAGCGTTAAGAGTTGGCTAAGAATTAGACCACCGACGATAGTGATACCCAGAGGGCGGCGCAATTCCGATCCCACGCCGGCGCAAAGTGCGAGAGGCAATCCGCCGAGGAGCGCCGCCATAGTGGTCATCATAATGGGCCGGAAGCGGAGCAAACAGGCTTCGTAAATCGCGTCGAGCGGCGCTTTGCCTTCCTTGCGCTCAGCTTCGAGCGCAAAGTCAATCATCATGATGGCGTTTTTCTTGACAATACCGATAAGCAGGATGATGCCGATGAGCGCGACCACGCTGAACTCGGTGCGGCAGAGCAGCAACGCGAGAATTGCACCCACACCTGCCGAAGGAAGCGTCGAAAGAATCGTAATCGGGTGAATGTAGCTTTCGTACAAAACACCGAGAACGATGTAAACGGTGACCAGCGCGGCTAAGATCAAGATCGGCTCGTTCGAAAGCGAACGCAGGAAAGCCGCCGCCGTGCCTTGAAACGTGGCCTGAACGCTAGGCGGCATGTTCAATTCCTGTTTCGCGCGGTTGATGGCATTCACCGCTTCGCCTAAGGCCGCCCCGGGAGCGAGGTTAAACGAAAGCGTGACCACGGGAAACTGGCCCTGATGGTTCAGTGCCAGCGCGGTGTCGCTCGGATCGAAATGCGTGAACGCGCTAAGCGGAATCTGCATGCCATTCGACGACTTCACGTAAATGTTTCTGAGAGAATCGGGGTCTTGCTGAAACTGAGGATCAACTTCAAGGACCACATGATACTGATTTAGCTGCGTGAAGATCGTAGACACCTGGCGCTGGCCAAAGGCGTCGTAGAGCGTGTTATCGACGTCCGCAGGCAGGACGCCAAGGCGCGAGGCGGTGTCGCGGTCGATGGTCAAGGAAGCGAGTAAGCCCTGGTTCAATTGATCGCTCGCGACATCGGTCAATTCCGGCAGCGATTTCAATTTGTCCATGAAACGGGCCGTCCAGAAGGCAAGTTCTTTGGGGTCGACGTCTTCGAGGCTGTACTGGAATTGCGTGCGGCTGACGCGGTCTTCCACGGTCAGGTCTTGCACTGGCTGGAGAAAAAGCGAGATGCCGTCGACTTTGGCAAGCTCCGGCTGGAGACGGCGAATCACGTCCGAAGCGCTGATTTTGCGCTCGGCCAGCGGCTTGAGGTTGATCTGGATGCGGCCCGTGTTGAGCGTTGTGTTCGTGCCATCGATGCCGATGAACGAAGAAAGGCTCTCAACCGCGGGATCTTTCAAGATAATTCCGGCGAGCGTCTGTTGCCGCTGGGCCATTGCGGCAAACGAAACGCTCTGCGCACCTTCCGAAACACCCAAGATGACACCCGTATCTTGGACGGGAAAAAACCCTTTGGGAACGTAGATGTAGAGGAAAATCGTTCCAGCGAGCGTGGCGACGGTAACGATGAGCGTCGTAGTGCGATAGCGCAACACGAACTGCAACGTGCGGCCATAAAAAGCGATGACGGCGTTGAAGGCGTCTTCGGACTTGCGCTGGAACCAACTCTCTTCCTCCTTTTTCTGATGACGGAGCAGTTTCGCGCACATCATCGGCGTGAGCGTCAGCGAGACGAAGGCCGAAACAAGAATCGTGACCGCCAGGGTGACGGCAAATTCGCGGAACAGGCGGCCCACAATGTCGCCCATGAACAGCAAGGGAATGAGCACGGCAATCAATGAAACGGTGAGAGAGACGATGGTGAAGCCAATCTGTTCGGAACCCTTGAGCGCCGCTTGCAGCGGCGATTCACCCTCCTCGATGTAGCGGCTAATGTTTTCAATCATGACGATAGCGTCATCGACCACGAAGCCGGTCGAAATGGTGAGCGCCATGAGAGAGAGGTTGTTCAAGCTGTAGCCCAGCAGATACATCACTCCAAAAGTGCCGATCAGCGAAAGAGGCACAGCGATGCTGGGAATCACGGTGGCGCGGAAGCTGCGCAGAAAAAGAAACATGACCATCACGACCAGGCCGACGGTAAGCACCAGTGTGAATTGCACGTCTTCCACGGAGGCGCGAATCGTGGTCGTGCGGTCCGTGAGGATATCCACTTTAACCGCCGCGGGGAGCGCTCCCTGAAGCTGCGGGAGAAGTTTCTTGACACGGTCGACGACTGCGATGATGTTCGCGCCAGGCTGCCGCTGAATGTTCAGAATGACCGCGGGGCTTTGATTGGCCCAGGCGGCCTGTTTGGCGTTTTCCACGCCGTCAACAATGTTCGCGACATCGCTGACGCGCACCGGCGCGCCGTTGCGATAGGCGATGATGAGCGGCCGGTAGCCATCGCTCGAAAGCAACTGGTCGTTTGCGCCGATAGTGTAAGCCTGATGCAAGCCATCAAAAGTTCCCTTGGCCATATCGACGTTGGCTTGCGCAAGCCCGGTGCGCAAATCCTCCAGACTCAGCCCGTAGGAAGCGAGCGCGGTGGGGTTCGCCTGAATACGCACAGCGGGCCGCTGTCCGCCGCTGATGCTGACCAGCCCCACTCCTGAAAGTTGAGAGATTTTCTGCGCAAAGGCCGTGTCTGCCAGGTCCTCCACTTTGGAGAGCGGAAGACTGGGTGAGGAAAGCGCAAGAGTCAGAACGGGCGCATCGGCGGGATTAATTTTGCTGTAGATCGGCGGATTGGGAAGGCCTTGCGGCAACAGATTTGAGGCGCCGTTGATGGCGGCCTGCACTTCCTGTTCGGCGACGTCAATATTCAGGTCGAGATCGAATTGCAGGGTGATGACCGAACAGCCGAAGGAACTGCTCGACATCATCTGATTCAGGCCGGGAATTTGCCCTAACTGCCGCTCGAGCGGAGCCGTAACCGAAGAAGCCACCACTTCCGGGCTGCCGCCGGGATAAAAGGTTTGGATTTGAATCGTGGGGTAATCCACCTGCGGCAAAGCCGAGACCGGCAACTGTAGGTAAGCCACGTAGCCGACGAGAACCACGCCGATCATCAGCAGCGTGGTGGCAACCGGCCGCAGAATAAACGGCCGCGACGGGCTCATCGCCGCGAACCGCCGGACTGGCTGGGTGAGGATTTTTGTGTTGCGCCCGCGCCTCCGGCTTGCGCGGCGGGCGAAGTACCGGTTCCACGGTTTCCTCCGCCGCTCCCGGCCATGGTGGGCGCGACTTTGCTGCCGTCCTGCAGCTTGTCCTGACCGTCGATCACAACCGTCTCGCCTGCGTTCAGGCCCCCGCTCAAGCCAATGTTGTTGCCGGTGGTTTGCGCAATCGTAACCATGCGAATCTTGACGCTGTTGTCGGCACCCACGGCGTAGACATACGTTCCTTGCGGGCCGCGCTGAATCGCCGCAGCGGGAACGATGGTCAGGTCACGCTTCGTGTCGACCAAGAGGTGCACGTTCACAAATTGATTGGGGAAAAGCACGTTGTCTAAATTGTTGAAGACGGATTTCAGCTTGTAGGTACCCGTGGTGGGATCTATCTCATTATCAATCGTCAGCAGCTTTCCCGTGGCGATTTTCTGCGTGTCGTCACGATCGTAAGCGTCGACGCTGAGTTGAACGCCGGAGCGGAGCTTGGCACTCACTTGCGGAAGCTGATCCTGCGGAAGGCTGAAGAGAACGGCGATGGGCTGGAGCTGTGTGATCACGACCAGGCCATTTGTGTCGCTTGCATGCACGATATTACCGGGATCCACGAGGCGCAAGCCGACGCGACCGCTAATAGGAGCGGTAATCCGCGAGTAAGTGAGCTGAAGTTTGGCATTAGCCATCGCGCTTTCGTCGGCGCGGATGGAACCGTCATATTGGCCGACAAGCGCGCCTTGCGTATCGAGCTGCTGCTGCGGGATGACGCCTTCTTTGAAGAGCAGCTGATAGCGCTGGAGATTGACTTCCGCGTCTTTGCGCAGTGCCTGATCTTTGGCGAGCATGCCTTGGGCCGATTGAAGCTGAACCTCAAACGGGCGGGGATCAATCTGCGCGAGAAGATCGCCTTCATGAACGTATTGGCCTTCTTTGAAGGCTACGTTGATAAGCTGGCCATCCACGCGGCTGCGAATGGTCACTGTGTTGAACGCGTTGACGGTTCCAAGGCCGTTGAAATACACAGGCAGGTCACCATGCTGCGCGGTGGCAGCCACAACGGGCACGACGAAATTGCCCATGCCGGCTCCGCCCTTACCGCTCCTGGCCCCGGCTGCGGCGGCGGAGGGATTGGCCGCTTCGCTGGCGTTGCGTGTGCCGCGGAAATACCAAACGGCAAGAACAATACCGCCAAGGACCAGCAGCCACAGCCACCAGAGGCTCTTCGAAGGCTTGGCCGCCGACGCGGCGGTAGACGCGTGTCCGCCGGCCTCAGGCAGGTCCATAGAGTTCAGTTGCCCCATTCAATCGCTCCTGAGATAGCATGCACCTTGTTTGTGCGGGCGAGCCTCCAAAGGCAGGACAATGCGGGTAACTCTCTAGGGCTGCTCCGCCGCTGGACCACAGCCTACCGGAATCATTCGCCTACGCCTAGATAAGACGGCTCTACGAGAACAAAGGTTACGAGCACGGTACGGG
>CAZGBQ010000085.1:0-15704 GCA_964524045.1 uncultured Acidobacteriaceae bacterium | reverse complement strand
TCGCCCATCTACAGCTAGGGCGCGCCTTTGGATTGCAAGGCGACACCGCCAAAGCGCGCGCCGCGTATCAGGATTTCCTCACCCTCTGGAAGGATGCCGACCCTGATATCCCCGTCCTAAAAGAAGCCAAAGCAGAGTACGCCAAACTGCAGTAGTGTCCCGTGGCGGCAGTCGCGACACGAAGAAGGGCGCAGCATGCTGCACGCCGGGCATGGGGGCGGCGGCGGAAACTGGAGGAGTAACTTTTTGACGGGAGATTCCTGCTGAGGATATACTCCGCGGAGGAAGCAGGCAGTATCGCGGGAGTCGTGTGGAATGGGCGTTCTGGATCAACGGTTCGAAAAGAACTTCATGATTACGTCGGTGGACTATGTGTTCAACTGGGCGCGGAAGAGCGCACTGTGGCCGCTGACGTTCGGACTCGCTTGCTGTGCGATTGAGATGATCGCCTCCACGACGTCGCGCTTTGACATGGCGCGCTTCGGCGCGGAAGTGTTCCGTCCATCGCCGCGGCAAGCGGACCTGATGATCGTTTCGGGCACGGTCACGTTGAAGATGGCCCCGGTGATCCAGAGGGTGTGGGCGCAGATGCCCGATCCGAAGTGGTGCATTTCGATGGGCGCGTGCTCGAGCGTAGGCGGGCCGTTCAATGCGTACTCTGTTTTGCAGGGCGTGGACCGAATCGTTCCCGTGGACGTGTACATTGTGGGCTGCCCGCCGCGGCCTGAGGGCTTGTTCTTTGGCTTGATGAAGTTGCAGGACAAGATCGACCAGATGACGCTCGCGAAGCGTCCCACGGAAGTGCGGTTGCGGCCGGAAATGGTGGAAGATTTCAAAAAGGGTGTGATGGTGGCGCAGACGCCGGAGCCGCGATAAACGGGAAAATCCAAATTGAAAATAGAAAACAGGCAGGAGGATGGTCCTAATGGGATTTGTGCGAACGGCAAAGACGAATGAGATTTCGCAAGGAACAATCCGGGAGTTTCAGGTAGAAGGCAAGGCCGTCGCGCTGGCCAATGTAGGCGGAAAGTATTACGCCATCAACAATACTTGCCTGCATCGAGGAGGACCGCTAGGACAGGGCGTGATGAATGGGAGCACCGTTACTTGTCCGTGGCATGGTTGGCAGTACGACGTGACCACAGGGAAGGTAGTGCAGAATCCTTCGGTAGGCGTGGATTGCTACAAAGTTGAGGTGCGCGGCGAGGATATTTTTGTGGATGCGGGATAGCGTACGCGAGGAGGCGGGCGGTAGAGCGGTCCGCCTCAAAGATCCCTAGCAGTCTCGCAACAGGCCGCCCAGAGCTAGCCGCACAGGAAAGAAACAGCCACGGATAGCGGCGCTGAGTGAAACCCCAGAGCCTCAGGTAGGTGCTGCCCAAATATGGGCATGTAGGTCGGAGTTTCTTCCACAGGCTGCATCCCTCTAACCCCCACATTTTGTTTCGCATTTTGGATACCACCGTGTATAGTTCTGCCGACTTCAGGTCTCGATGACCACAACGACGACTGCTACAAGACACTATTGGATCTTCAGCGCCGACCCTCACCACTATCACTGGGACACACTTTTCGTAAAAGGAAAGGAAATGTGGCACGGGGCGGGGTCAAAGCCGGATGCCATCCGGGCGCTCAAGCAAGTGCGCAAGGGCGACCGCGTGCTGTGCTATCACTCGGCTCCTGAGCGCTCGCTCTACTCTATTGCGGAAGTTACGCGCGACCCCTATCCGGACCCACACGACCACAAGGGCAAGAACTTGGTGGCGGACCTGCGGGCATTCGAAAAGCTCCCGCGGCAAGTGACGCTGGGGGAGATGCGGGCGAATACATCGCTGAGGAAAATGAAGCTGTTGAAGAACGTGAGGCTGGTCGTTTCTCCCATTACCGATGCGGAATATCAGGAAATCCTGCGTATGGCTGGGATCGTTGCCACACCGGGAATCCCTTTGCTCTGAAGCTAAAAATGCTTGCGTTTATGGCCGAGCACTTAACGCGCGCCGAAGCGCGAGGGCGTTTCCTGCCGCCCATGGAGGTGAGACATGCCAGCTTTGAACCGCTCAGGCTTCTTTGCCGTCGGCGCGGCGCTGTTTGTAGTCCTGCTGCCCCAAGCGGTGAGGCGCGATTCCATGCTTGATGAAATCTCGAGCGGCAAGACACGCGTGGTTGATTTGAGCTACGCGATCAGCGACAAATTGGTGGCCTGGCCCGGGGACGAGAGAGTGTTCGAGGCGAAAGTCAACGCCAGCATCGAGAAGAATGGATACTTCACGCGCAGCTTCTGGATGCTAGAACATTACGGAACGCATCTCGATGCGCCGGCGCATTTTCCACCGGGAAAAGCAACTGTCGACCAAATTCCCACGAAGCAGTTGTTTGGACCCGCCGTAGTGCTGGACGCGCGCGCCCAGGGAGGGAAGGACGCAGATTATCTTCTCCCCGCAGCACGGGTAGAGGAATGGGAGAAGCGGCACGGCCGAATCCGCGAGGGTTCCATTGTTCTCTTGCGAACAGGATGGGCTTCCCGCTGGCCGGATGGGCAGAAATACCGCAATCAGGATGCGCAAGGAAAGATGCATTTTCCTGGTTTTTCCGCCGAGGCGGCAAAACTGCTGATAGACCGGAAGGTCAGCGGCCTGGGATGCGACACGCTGAGTATCGATTACGGCGCATCGAACGATTTTGCGGTGCATCACCTGACGTTGGGCGCGGGATTGTATCATCTCGAAAATCTGGCGGATTTGACAGCCTTGCCGGAAACTGGAGCTTTCCTCGTCGTCGCGCCTATCAAGCTGGAAGGCGGCTCCGGCGGCCCGGTGCGGGTGTTCGCGCTGTTGCCGTAAGGCAATGCAGTTTCCGGAAACATTTTCGGGAGCCCTGCGTCTTTAAAGATTGGGTTACCTGGGTGTGGTGCGGTAAGAACAACAAGGGGCGAGTTTTTCCAACTACATTCTCTTGTGTTAGGTAGGCAGGAATTCGTGTGATGTCTTGGGAGGAACGATGCGCATTCGAATGATGGCTCTGATGGGTATCTTTTTGGCCTGCGCGGCGACAACTCTTGGCGCAGAGGAAACTCCGCTGCTGGCGCATTCGCCAACCCTCAGCAAGACGCAAGTGGTCTTCGCTTACGGCGGATACCTTTGGAGCGTGCCTCGCGAAGGCGGAGACGCCCGGCAACTAACAACGCACGGTCATGAAGGGCGGCCGGTTTTTTCTCCCGACGGCAAATGGATCGCTTTCACTGGGCAATATGACGGGAACGTTGACGTTTTCGTCGTACCTGCGGAAGGTGGCGAGCCCAAGCGCTTGACCTGGCACCCAGGTACGGACGTCGCTGTCGGTTGGACGCCTGACGGGAAGAAGGTGCTCTTTTATTCAGACCGCGACGCGTACGCAGATTTCGACCGGCTGTACACCGTTCCAGCAGAAGGCGGCCCCGCGGAAGTGCTGCCTATGTGGCGCGGGGAAGACGCATGGTTTTCCCCGGATGGTTCGCGAATCGCGTACGTGCCAAATCTGATTTGGCAAACTTCGTGGAAGCGCTACCGCGGCGGACAAACCACGCCAATCTACATTGTGCGTCTGAGCGATTTGTCGCTGGAAAAAGTGACTCGCGAGAATTCGAATGACCGCCATCCGGTCTGGTTTGGCGACACGGTGTATTTTCTTTCCGACCGCAACGGGCCTGTAGCGCTCTTTGCCTACGACACAAAAAGCAAAACGGTGAAACAAGTTCTCGAGAACAAAGGTTTGGATTTCAAGTCTCTTTCGGCTGGTCCCGACGCTTTGGTTTACGAGCAGTTCGGCGGAATCTATATATTCAACCCTGCCAGCGGAAAATCCTCAAAGGTGGAGATTCGAATCGCCGGCGACTTGCCCTCCACACGGCCTCATTACGAGAATGCGGGCGAGAGGATCCAAAACGCTGCGATTTCTCCGAGCGGCGCTCGTGCGGTGTTCGAGGCACGCGGCGAGATTTTTACGGTTCCAGCGGAAAAAGGGGATATCCGCAACCTGACTCGCACGCCTGCGGTCGCCGAGCGCGATCCCGCGTGGTCGCCGGACGGAAAATCGATCGCTTTCTTCTCCGACGAGTCCGGGGAATACACGCTGCACATCGTCGATCAAGCAGGTTCGGGAGCCGCCAAGAAAATCAATCTTGGCAATCCGCCTTCGTTTTTCTATCACCCACAGTGGTCTCCTGACAGCAAGAAAATCTCGTACACGGACAAGCGCCTGAACCTGTGGTACGTGGACGTCGAGAAGGGAGTCCCCGTCAAAGTTACTGCGGACCGCTACGAAGATCCGACGTCCGGTATTAGCGAATCCTGGGCGCCCGACAGCAAATGGCTGACCTACGCGAAGCTCCTCGAGAATCACCTTCGCGCGGTTTTTGTCTATTCCCTGGACACCGGCAAAGAATCGCAAATCACGGATGGCATCAGCGACGCGCGGTATCCGGTCTTCGAGGCCGGGGGAAAGTCGCTGATCTTTGCCGTCAGCACGGACGTTGGCCTGTCCTCGGGCTGGCTCGATTTGTCCAGCTTCCAGCACCCCGTTTTGCGCCATGTCTACGCAGCGGTTTTGAAAAAGGGTGATCCTTCGCCCGTCGAGCCGCAAAGCGATGAAGAAAAAACGGAAGAAAAGAAGGATGCGGCGAGCGCGGATAAGAAAGATACAGAGCAGGGCAAAGCAGGAGAAAAAGGAAAAGAGGGAGAGAAGAAAGACGAAAAGAAGGACGAGAAGAAAGACGCCGTCAAGGTGGTTATCGACCTGGATGGCATCGGCCAGCGTATCGTTTCGCTTCCCATCAAAGCCGCGAACTACGTGGGTCTGGACACGGGTAAGGCCGGGACACTGTTTGTTTCGGAGATCGTAGATGTTCCGCGGTTCGGCGAACCGTCTCCCGTAACGGTATCGAAATTTGATTTCAGCACGCGAAAGACTGAGCCGTTTCTCAATGGAATTAGGGCCTTCACCGTGGCGGCGAAAGGCGAGAAGGTTTTGTACCGCCAGGGGCAAGGCTGGTTCATTGCCAAGACGGACGCTGCGCCAAAGCCAGGCGATGGCGCGCTGAAACTGGACGCCATGGAAGTCTACGTCGATCCGCGCGCGGAATGGAACCAGATGTATCACGAAGTTTGGCGCATCCAGCGCGACTTCCTCTACGACCCCAATCATCACGGCCTCAACCTGGGCGCGGCCGAAAAGAAGTACGCTGCGTACCTGAAAGGCCTGGGTGGCCGCGCGGACCTCAACTATCTCTTCGACGAAATGCTAGGGGAAATCACCATCGGTCATATGTTCATCGCGGGGGGCGACGTTCCAAAGCCAAAACAGGTGAAAGGCGGATTGCTTGGCGCGGATTACAAGATCGAGAACGGCCGTTACCGTTTCGCGCGGATTTACAACGGCGAGAATTGGAACCCTGATCTGCGCGCGCCGCTCACGCAGCCCGGCGTGGATGTGAAAGCGGGCGACTACCTGCTGGAAGTCGAAGGCCGCGAGGTACGGCCGCCTGCCGAAGTTTATGGCTTCTTCGAAAACACGGGCGGCAAGCAAATCAAGATCCGCGTCGGCCCGAATCCGGACGGAAAGGACGCCCGTGAGGTGACCGTCGTATCCTTGCCGGATGAATTCGCTTTGCGCAACCGCGCTTGGGAAGAAGACAACCGGCGAAAAGTGGAGGAGCTCAGCGGGGGGAAGCTCGCTTATGTGCATGTTCCGGACACTGCAGTGGGCGGCTGGCTCAATTTCAACCGCTTCTATTTCGCGCAGGTGGGCAGGCAGGGCGCGGTGATTGACGAGCGCTACAACCACGGCGGCGAAATTGCGGACTACATCATCGACACGCTGAAACGGCCGTTGCGGAATTGCGCGATCTCGCGCGAAGGCGAGAAGTTCTGCTCGCCCCTGGCGCAGATTTACGGCCCCAAGACGATGATCATCAACGAAATGTCCGGGTCGGGCGGCGACGCTTTGCCGTGGATGTTCCGGCAGGACAAGGTTGGGCCGCTAGTCGGCACACGCACGTGGGGCGGGTTGGTCGGGATTTACGGCTATCCTCCGCTGCTCGATGGCGGCTTTGTCACCGCGCCGCGCGTCGCGATTTACGGGTTGCACGGCGAGTGGGAAGTGGAGAACCGGGGCATCGCGCCGGATATTGAGGTGGAAAACGATCCCGCATCCGTCGCCGCCGGCCACGACCGCCAATTGGAAAAGGCCGTGGAAGTCACGATGGAGGCACTCAAGAAGAATCCCGTTGTGATTCCGGATCATCCGCCTTATCCGAGCTATCATAAGAAGTGACTGGTTGTTGACCGGTGACTGCGAAGACGTGAGGCGCATTTCCCGCGTCATCATCACGAGTCACTAATCACCAGTTACCTTTTCCTATGCCGGAACTTCCCGAAGTCGAAACGGTGGTGCGCGGGCTGCGCCAGACGATTCTTGGTCGGCGTATTTTGTCAGTCTCGCTCGGCAAAACTGATTTCATCGACGATCCTGTGGCGTTAGAAGAAAACTTGCCCGGACGCAGCATTGAGGCCGTCGATCGTTACGGAAAGTTTATGCTGCTGCGGCTTTCGCCACCCGCAGGAACCAACGGGACGCCCGCCGCAGAGAACGCAAAGCAAGCTTCTTTGCTCGTCCATCTTGGGATGACCGGGCAGATGGCGCCGAGTCCCGCGCAAAAGCCTCGCGAAAAACACGCACACGTCTGCATGGTGCTCGATGACGGCCGAGAACTTCGCTATACAGACCCGCGTCGTTTTGGGCGCATCGCCTACCTGGCGGAAAAGCCGCTTGCGGAAGAGCTGACGCGCTTCGGCGCTGACCCGCTCGAAGTGAGCAAAGACGAGTTCGCCAAACGAATCCGCAAACGCCGCGCGCGAATTAAAGCGCTTTTGCTGGACCAAAGCGTGCTCCGCGGCGTCGGTAATATTTACGCTGATGAAAGTTTGTGGCGCGCGAAGATTCATCCAGCGATACTCGGCGCGAGATTGAGCCGTACGCAGGCTAGGACGCTCTGGCACGCGCTCCAGGAAATCCTGCGCAAGGCAATCGCCATGCGTGGGTCCTCGATTTCCGACTTTCTCGACGCGGAAGGCGAGCCCGGAGAATATCAGCGGCGGCATCGGGCTTACGGCCGCGAGGGAAAACGCTGCCATCGCTGCAAGACCGTCATCCGGCGCGGGATTGTGGCAGGTCGAAGCAGTTATTTCTGTCCAAAGTGCCAGCCGGCGCCGCGGGGATTCGTTGTCTTGCCGCTGCCGCGAGCTGCAATGCCTCCTGCACGAAAAAAGCGAACCTCGCGAGAAGGTGGCAAGAGCAGAACTACCATGCGTCGAAATGGCTCGCACCTTCGGTAGGGGCATGCGCGCTGTCGTCCAGCGAGTCAGCCGCGCGAAAGTAACCGTGAACGGCCGTGTCACCGGAGAGATTGGCACGGGCCTGATGATTCTGCTTGGCGTCGGCCGAAATGATACTTCGGCAGTTGCATCGCGCATGGCGGAAAGATGCGCGAACCTGCGCATCTTCGAAGACGACCAAGGGAAAATGAACCTATCGCTGATGGACGTTAAGGGCAGCGTGCTGGCGGTGTCGCAATTTACTCTCTACGGAGACGCACGGGGACAGCGGCGGCCTAGTTTCATCTCCGCCGCACCACCGGAACTGGCGAAGACTTTGTATGAAGAGTTTTGCGAGTCGCTCCGAAAACTTGGTGTAAACGTCGCAACGGGAATTTTTCAGGCCATGATGTCCGTGGAGTTGGTCAATGAAGGGCCGGTCACGATCCTCCTCGATTCCGAGAACACGTTCTAGACCACGAGCCGCGGTGGAACACTCTCCATCGTGGACGAAAGCAACCGTATTGCACGAGTTGGAATTGTTGGCCGATCCGCGCGTGCGCGCCAAGATGGAGTATTTCGGCGTCCGTGTGCCCACAGCGCATGGCATCTCCGCGCCGGTTCTGCACGCCTTCGCAAGAAAGCTCAAAGAGAATCACGCCCTGGCTTTGGAGTTGTGGGACTCCGGGATTCACGAGGCGCGCATTCTGGCAACGCTGATCGGCGAATCCGAGAAAGTTACAGCGGAAGAGATGGAACGCTGGGCGCGTGATTTCGATTCCTGGGACGTTGTAGACGCCGCGTGCTGCTATCTCTACGCGCAGGCGAAACCCGCCTGGAGCAAAACAACTGCGTGGAGCCGCCGGCGGGAAGAATTCGTGAAACGTGCGGCATTTTCTTTGATTGCTTACCTGAGCTACAAAAACAAAGAAGCGCCGGACGCCCTGTTTGTGTCGTTCTTACGAATCATTGAGCGCGAAGCACACGATGAGCGCAACTTCGTGAGGAAGGCGGTCAACTGGGCTTTACGAAACATTGGCAAACGCAATTTGCGATTGAACCGCGAAGCGATTCGCGCAGCGGAGAGAATCCGGCAACAAGGAACGAGTTCCGCTCGCTGGATTGCCGCCGACGCGCTGCGTGAACTTAAGAGCCCAGCAGTTCAAGCCAGGCTCCGGCGGAAAGTAAGCGGAAGCAAATGAAACAAAACGGAAAACAGGAAGATCTGAAGATTCGGCGAGCAAGAAGCGGAGATGCACCTCGGCTAGCAGAGCTCTCCACGCAGCTTGGCTATCCAGCAACCGAAGCGCAAATACGCAAAAGGCTTCGAGCCATCCAGCCGGCCTCGCATAACGCCGTGCTTGTCGCGGAGGCAAAGGATGCGGGAGTTGTTGGCTGGATCCACGTGAGCAAAGAACCGATGCTGGAAGTCGATGTGCGGGCAGAAGTCAACGGGCTCGTGGTGGCGGATGGCCATCGCAGCCGTGGCGCCGGCGCGCATTTGCTTGCAGCGGCTGAAGAGTGGGCCCGCAAGCACGGCTGCAAGAGTATGTCCGTTCGCTCGAACGTGATCCGGGAGCGCGCGCACCAGTTTTACGAGCGCAACGGTTACGAGCACTACAAAACCCAGAAGTCCTTCCGCAAACCCCTTTAAATCGCAAACGATTGCGCGGGGCGTATTTCTTTACCTTCACTCGCACGCTACAACCTACCCGATATATCGTAGTACGATATAATAGCGGCATGGGTAAGCCGATCACCAGCGCCGAGTACCAGGCCCTGGCGGAGCTGCGCTACCGCATCCGCAAATTTGTCCGCGAAGGCGACGCTGTGGCTGTCTCGGCTGGGCTGGAACCACAACAATACCTTCTCTTGCTGATGATTCGCGGAATCCCCCAGGACCAAGAGGCGACCGTGCGCGCTCTCGCCGAGCGCTTGGCGCTGAAGCATCACAGCGTCGTCGAGCTCATCGACCGGCTGGAAGCCCATGGCTTCGTGCGCCGCAGCCGCAGCCGCGAAGACCGGCGGACCGTGCTGGTTTCTCTGCTGCCACGGGGTGAAAAAATGCTTGAGCAAGTGGCACAGCACCGCATCAGCGAATTGCGCGCTTCCGGCGCAGCACTGGTCAATGCGATTAGTGCATTGCTGGAAAATGGGCGCCCCTCCCGCAGCACAAAACACTCTCCCGTCCGCCCTCTCAGGGGATCCAAAAAAAGCCGTGGGTGACACGTAGAAATCCATCTTTATGAGCAGACATGAACAAACCGGAAAAAGCTGGTGGAATGCATCTGCGCAGCAATGGTCCGGAATGTTGCTCGAGCGCGAGGAGCAAGTCTTCCTGGTTTTGACGCTGGTGATCGGCGCCTTAGTAGGCTTGACGGTCGTAGCGTTCATCCTGTTGAGCGAACGATTCGGCGCTCGCCTCTATCCTGCGGGCGGGGCGGCGTGGCACAGAGTCCTGGTGCCTGTGGCCGGTTCGCTGGGAATGGGCTATTTGTTGTACCGCTACTTTCCCAATGCGCGTGGAAGCGGAGTTCCACAAACAAAGGCGGCTTTGTATGCGCGCGAAGGCCACATTTCGCTGAAGACGGTGATTGGAAAATTCTTCTGCACTTCCGCCACGCTGGCAAGCGGGATGCCGCTGGGGCGCGAAGGCCCCGCAGTGCAAGTGGGGGCGGGAATCGCTTCGGTGCTCGGGCGGCGCTTGGGATTGCGTCCGGAAAAAGTGAAGGCGCTGATTCCCGTGGGTGCGGCAGCGGCCATCGCCGCAGCGTTCAACACGCCATTGGCCGCGGTGTTGTTTTCGCTCGAAGAAGTTGTTGGCGATTTGCATGCGCCAGTGCTCGGCTCGGTCGTGCTGGCGTCCGCGACTTCCTGGGCCATGCTCCGTTTGCTGCTGGGAAACAATCCGCTGTTCCAGGTACCTCAATATCAGTTGGTGAGCGCGCTGGAATTGGGGATTTATGCTTTGCTGGGAGTGGCGGGCGGATTTGTCTCCGTGGCGTTCACGAAACTCCTGCTGTGGATGCGCGCACGCTTCCTGAGACTTCCAGGGAAAACTCTGTGGTTCCAGCCGGTAGCGGGCGGTTTGATGGTTGGAATCATGGGATGGTTTGTGCCGCAACTGCTTGGTGTCGGCTACAAGCACGTCGGCGAAGCGCTAAACGGCGGAATGGCGTTGCGCTTGATGTTGCTGCTCCTGGTACTGAAGCTTTTGGCAGTAGCCACGAGTTATGCTTCAGGTAACGCAGGTGGGATTTTCGGCCCGAGCTTGTTTCTGGGAGCGATGCTCGGCGGCGTTATTGGAAACGTGGCAAATCATTTTCTGCCGAGCACCGTCGGAACTCCGGGAGCGTACGCGCTGGTTGGGATGGGCGCGGTCTTTGCCGGAGTCGTGCGCGCTCCGATGACCTCGGTCGTGATGATCTTCGAAATCACGCGCGATTATGCGGTCATCGTGCCGCTGATGATTTCCAATTTGGTGAGTCTGTTCATCTCGTCGAAGCTGCAACACAAGCCGATTTACGAAGAGCTGGCCCAGCAGGATGGCATTCACTTGCCGACCGCCGGGACGCGCCATTCGGGCGTGCGTCGACGCGTGGCCCAGGCGATGCGACCGGCAACGGAAGTCTTGCGCGCTGAAATGACGGTGCAAGAAGCGATGGAAGTTGCGAAGAAGAGTCCTTCCTCGGCATGGGTGGTTTCCGACGAAGAGGGAGTGAGAGGCGTCCTCGGCCGCAAGGCGCTTGGAGAAGCTCTTAGGAACCGAGCCCCAGGCGAGCTTCTAGCGGAATTGGTCACCAAAGTGGAGAGCGTTCACGTGCATCCGGATCATCCTTTGATCGTTGCGCTGGAACGCCTGGGGGAAAGCCGCCAGGAGATTTTGCCGGTGGTAAGCCGTGCCAATGTGCGCCAGCTGGAGGGAGTTGTTACGCTGGAGGATGCGCTGGCGCTGTACGGCGTAAGAAGCGGCGAGTCTTGACGCCAGGAAGCTGCAGGCAGAATTCGCGCGAACCGTTCCAAGAATCTTGAAGTTGCGGTCCCTGTAGTCAGGTTTCATTAAAAGCACGCGTTTGTGGATTGCAGCAACCGCTATTACTCGAACAGGTCGGGGTGCGACCGGGAAGCACGCTGCCAAAGGGGCTGGAACTGAAACCAGCCGGCGAGGTGCGAGCCAACGAGCGCGTGAGTCTGCTTCGCGGTGTCAGCCGGAATACAGCGGGGCTCGCCGGCGGCCTCAGCAAGCAGTTGCGCCTGGCAGGAGCGGTCCATGGTGATGAACCACCAGGCGGCTTCGTCGACAGTGTGGCCGACGGTCAGCAGGCCGTGATTGCGCAGGATGGCCGCCTTCTTCGAACCGAGAGCGCGGGCGATGCGGTCGCCCTCGGAAGTTTCCTCGACGATTCCAGTGTAATCATCGAAGACGACGTGATCCTCGTAAAACGCGCATGCGTCCTGCGTGAGCGGATCGAGGGAGCGGCCAAGCGAGGACCACGCCTTTCCGTACAATGAGTGCGCGTGCGCCGCGGCGACCACGTCGGGGCGGGCTGCGTGAATGCGCGAGTGGATGGCGAAAGCGGCAAGATTGACTTCGGCACGGCCTTCAACGACCTTGCCGGAATGATCGACCAGGATCAGATCGGAGACGCGAATCCGGCCGAAATGCAACCCGAAGGGATTCACCCAGAAACAGTCGAGCTGTTCGGGATCGCGCGCGGTGATGTGGCCGGCGACGCCCTCGTCAAAGCCGAATTCGGCAAAGAGGCGGAAGGCCGCCGCGAGGCGTTCTTTGCGGTGCCGGCGCTCTTCGGCCGGCGTGGCGAAGACAGGCGGGCGCGGAACCCGGTCCATAAACGGGCTTTGCGCGGGCAAAGCGGCAGACGGCGATGGTTGTGGCATGGGAGTCTCCTGGAATCTGAAGACACTATAACCCGAACGGGAAAGAGAGGTCGACAGTCCGTGAGACGGCTCCGTTCCAGTACAGGGACGAAACTTCCCTTGCGCGCCGCGGTGTGCTCGCGGCTAATTGCCAGGACCATCAGGCGCGTGTTCCTTTGGGGTGGTCTGGTCTAAAATGAGCCCGGGTCGTTAGCGGCATCTGCATCCTTGGAAAGTTTGCATGGATCCGGTGGTTCGATACCAGGCGTTCCGAGCGACTCGCTTTTTTGGCTCGCTCGATGGCCTTCGCGCCATTAGCATTCTGGGAGTGGTCTGGTTTCATTGCTGGTGGGGCACTCCCTATTACTCAAAGCTGCAATCCATCCCGGTGCTGCGCCAAGGCGAATATGGCGTGCACATTTTTTTTGTCATTAGCGGTTTCTTGATCACTACTTTGCTGCTCCGGGAGCGGGAAAAGTTCGAGAAAATTTCCTTGCGCGATTTTTATGTCAGGCGGGCTCTGCGCATTTGGCCGCTCTATTATGCGACCGTCGCCGTGTACATTGCCGCGGTGCTGGAGTTTGAGCGGGGCAACGGCAGGGCGGCCAGCTTTTTTCATTACCTGCCGGCTTTTTTGACGTACACATACACATGGTTTATCTCGGCGCAATGGCCTCCCGGCATTTTCAACCTGGCGTGGACTCTGTGTACCGAAGAGCAATTCTATGCGTTCTGGCCGCTGGCACTACGAATCTTCCGGGGAGCCTGGTCCACGGCGGTCATGGCGGGGTGGGTCGCGCTGCGAATTGCAACGGCAAAAGGATGGCTTGCGCCAGTGCTGCGGCCAGGGTGGCTAGCAACGCGAATCGTTCTCAGCACGGCCATACCTATCTGCCTGGGGGCCCTGCTGGCGCAAGCCCTTCATTCGCCAAAGGGCTTCCGCGCCCTGCACGCCATTCTTGGCCGCAAATGGATGGCTCCGCTCGCGTTGGTTGCGCTGGCGGCGACCCTGGCTCCAGCTCAGGTGCCATTTTGGTGGGCGTGGACAGCAACGGTTGTGCTTGTCGGGGCTTGCGTCGCACGTGAGGATAACGGCTTAGCTGCAATCCTGGGCTTCCGCCCGCTGGCCTTCATCGGTGCGGTTAGCTACGGAATGTATTTGCTGAATTCACTCTCCATCCATCTGGTTCACCGCGCTCTCAGCAGCCTCGGATTGCAGTATCCACCCGCTGTTTTTCCGTTCGGGCTTGCGGCTACGGTTGGTGTGGCCGCCCTGAGTTACCGTTATTTTGAGAAGCCGTTTCTCGCATGGAAAAGCCGCTTTTCGCGGTTGACCGTATCCGAGACTGCAAACTCGGCGGGCAAGAACGCCGTTCCGGCGCTCCACGAAACTGCCTAGTCACTCTTTCTCTGGTTGACGAGGCGGAGCGGCGAGGCAGCCGAGACGCTCTTCTGAAGAGCGTCTCCTGGACCCCTGCTCTCGAGCCGCGAAGGCTAAATTGCAGCCCAAGCTTACGGCTTTGTCGGAGTAGTAGTCGGAGTCGTGGTTGGCGCAGGCTTGGCCGCGGGTGGCTTCTGCTGCGCAGGCGCACCAGCCTTCAGCGGATAAGCCGCGTCGTAGAGGCGCACGATTTCCGAAGTCACATCGATCTGCGTGGAAGCATACAGAATCGGATTGTTCTGTGCGGAGGAATCCAGAACCACGGTGTAGCCGTTCTCGCGCGCGTAACGGTCCAGAACGTCGACCATCTTGCGCCCGATGCGGTCGACGACTTCACCGAGGGCGGAGTTGGAATCTTCCTGCAATTCAGTGTTCATGCGGTCGAACCGCTGCGTGGCTTTCTGGCCCTCGACGGTCAAGCGATTGATCTCATCCTGGCTGCACTTGCCTTCGCAAGCTGCGAGGCGCTGCCGCAGGTCGTTAATTTTCTTATTCAGATTCTCGAGTTCCGTCTGGCGCGGCGCGAACTGGGACTGCAGTTCTGCTTGCGCCTGTTTGCCTTCTGCAGTGGTGCCAATGGCTCCGCGAATGTTGATCACCCCAACCTTGCCGAGTGTGGGTGTCCCAGCGGCCGGTGACTGCGCCCGGACGAGTACGGCGCCCACAATGCCGGCAACCGCAAGAGCAGCGGCCGGGAATATCATTCTCGAATTCACTTTAATTCTCCTTGTTATGGATCGTTTCGGAAACCGGAACGTCCTGTGCCAAGCCATGCCGGCTTGAAGATCTTTATGCGCTTCCCCCAGCGCGTTCCGCAGGCGCATTGCAAACTTGAAAGTATAGCCGACAGGCTTCACCCTCGCAATCAGAAAGTCCTCGTTTCATGGCGCGAAAACCGCCTGCGCGGAGACGGCAAACACCTGCCTCTCCTCAGTTCGGCATCGGGAACAACAAAACACGGTTGTGCGCTTGATCCACGATGATTGCCAGATTGGTGAAGGGGTCGATGGCTACGCCGAACGTGGCTGACCCGGGTAGACCAATGGTTTGGCGCGTCTTAAAAGGATTCGAAAGTGTATCCACGACGGAAACAGTGTTGCTCGCGGAGTTGGAGGTGAGAATCGCGCCAGTTTGCGGATTCACGGCTAGGGAAGTGGGATTGATGCCCACGTTGACCGACGGCCCACCACCGGAATCCGGGTTGAATTCCGTGATGGTGTTCGTGCCGCTCGAATTGGTGTAAAAGGCTCCGAGATGCGACGTTCCCGTCACCACGGTTGGATCGAACACGATGCCGGTGGCGGTGGCCGAAACGAGGCCAGAGGAAATCGTCGTGCTGAGAGATGGCGTGGCAAAGCCAATCTCGACAACAGCGAGCGCGCCAAACGGGGCGGAGCCGCTGCTTAATTGGACGGCTGTAACCACCGCGATGCCCTGCTCGTTCCTGCCGCGATCAGGATCGACGGCCACGGCAATAGGCTGCTGAATGCCTCCGATGCTCGTGGCGCTCAAAGTCGTCGGGGGAGTCGTACCAGCGGCCGGGCGAAGCAGGCCAAGATTGAGCTGGCTTAGGGTGTTGGAGCCAGTGTTGGCAACGAGCGCTGCCCCTGTGGCGTCGTTGATGGCGACGCCAGTGGGATTCGTGCCAGTCGTCACGTCTGGAACTATTTGTGTCGGCGCGCCAGCAGGCAACGGCGTGAGATCGAGCACGGAAGCGGTACCGGCTCCGTGGTTAGAGACGACCGCGAGTCCCAAAGGCTGGCTGATGGCGATGCCTTGCGGATTCGTTCCCACAGAAACAGGATTGCCGATGATCTGGCCAAAAGTGAGGTCAGCGGGATTGAGGTCAAGAACGGCAACGCTGTTGCAACCTGTGACGCTGACCAGAGCGAGAGGCGAGAATGGTCCGTTCGCAATCTGGTCGGCAATGGCGACAGAGGTGGGCATGGTATTGATGGGATTTCCGCTGCTGTCGGTACAGATCTTGGACATGTCGACAGCCTGGATGACCAGAAAATCGACGGAATTGGATGTGGCGT
>CAZGBQ010000084.1:0-15916 GCA_964524045.1 uncultured Acidobacteriaceae bacterium | reverse complement strand
AGCGCTTCCTCGCCGCGCACCTCGCCGACGATGATGCGGTCCGGGCGCATACGCAGAGAATTGATCACCAGCTGGCGTTGATAAATGGCGCCCTTGCCCTCGATATTGGGAGGCCGCGTCTCCAGCCGCACGACGTGCTCTTGATGCAGTTGCAACTCCGCGGCGTCTTCGATAGTGACAATTCGCTCGCGATTGGAAATGAAGGAAGAGAGCACGTTGAGGAAGGTCGTCTTGCCCGCGCCGGTTCCTCCGGAAATGAGCACGTTCAAGCGTGATTTCACACACCCCTTCATTAAGTCCAGCATCGGGGCGGTTAGACTGTTGTTGTGTATCAGCTCGTCTGCAGTCAGCGGATCGCGGCCAAATCGGCGAATCGACAGATGCGGGCCGTCGACGGCCAGCGGCGGAATGATGGCGTTCACACGCGAGCCATCGGAGAGGCGCGCATCGACCATGGGAGAGGACTCGTCGACTCTCCGCCCGATGGCGGAGACGATACGGTCAATGATGCCCATCAAATGGACGTCGTCGCGAAATTGAACTGAGGTTGCTTCCAGGATGCCTTTGCGTTCGACGTACACGTGCTTGTGGGTATTGACGAGAACGTCCGAAACCGTTGGATCCGCCAGCAGCGGTTCGAGGGGGCCCAGGCCGAATACCTCGTCCAGCACCTCTTGCGCAAGCCGCTCTCTCTCTTGCAAGTTCATCGGCGTGGATTCGCCGACGACCAGAGCTTCCAGAATCTGACTCACCTCGCGACGAACGTCATCCCGGTTGACTTCATTCAGCCGCTCGAGATTCAGCTTCTGCAGAAGCTTGCGGTGAATCGCGGTTTTTACTCCCGTCAAGTCCGTGCGTCCGACCGGCGTGCTGGTAGGGGGCATTTTCTAATTCACCTTTTCCCTGGAAATGAGAAGAGCCCGCCAAGCGAGCTTTTCTTGATGGGCGTGATTCCGTCGATGCCCGCCAGTTGGAAAGCCAGTTGCCTGTACCGGTTGCTCAGCACATTGTTATGGTTTTGCTGTATCGGTGTGCCCAGATTCGCCGCTTCGCTGGCCTTGCGGAAATCGTTCGGCAAACACGCGAAAACCGGACGGCTGATGTCTTTTTGAATGCTCTTGAGCGCTTCGTCATCGCCCTTGTGCCAGCGATTGATAACCACGCGCGCCCGATCGGGATCAATTCCGAATCCCTTCAAGGCCACTAGGCGGCGCTGCAACGTCCAAAGCGCCGGCACGTTGGCCTCCGCGACCAGCAGAATCATGCGCGCCATTTGCAACACCTGACTCCACTCCGAGGAGAACTGCGAGCCGACGTCCACAAGGACGACATCAAAGTCAGCTTGCGCAACATTGACGATCCGTTCGAGGGGCTGCACTGCAATGCGTTGCCATTCTTCCGGCTGCATCACGCCGCCCAGGATTTCCAATTTCGTCTTGTGGCGCGTCAAGAGCCCCGAAAGAAAATGAGAATCGAGCCGGTCCAGGTTCTCGACGGCGTCCCGAACGCCAAATTTCACATGCAGGTCCAGCAAGAGGTGCACGTTCCCCAAGGGGTGGGCGAAGTCCAACAGCGCAACGCGTTTGTTGGTATGCGCAGCGAGCTGCGCCCCAAGATTTACGGCCACGGTTGTGGTCCCGACGCCGCCTTTCGCGCCCATCACAACAATCAGCCGTTCCGCCGCCGACCGGTCCTTCACTTCGGATTCTTGAGTGAACCGCGACAGAATTTCCTTCAGCGCCTCCAAACTCACCGGCTTCGGCAGGAAGTCCTGGACGCCGCTGCGCATGGCTTCCAGCAGCAGCTGGTTGCTCGTCGCAGAAGCGGAACATGCAACCAGTTTGATGGACGGCCGAATGCGCCGGAGTTGCGCTCCAAAGGAAAAATAGACTTCGGCGTCGCGCACCATATCCAGAAACACAACGTCCGGCAACGATTCTGCCGTGTCCGCAATTTTGTCAGTGGGAATCATCCACTGCTTGATGGTTTTGACGCAGCCCGTTTGCTGCAAACTTGCCACCAGCTGCGCTGAACTGGACGAGTCGCTACTTGCTATTCCAACTGTTAGCATTTGTCGTTCTCGATCTCTCTACTCTCTTGTTTCAAGAGACGTCTCGCTTCACTACCCGCTGCTATTTGTGTGCGGCCGGCTTTACCGGCACAGAAGGAGAACCTGGCTCCAGGAATGGCGCCGGGAACTCCGGACCCCGCGGCGCTTTGTCCCCCGTTACCGGCTGGACCACATGGGGAGTCACAACAATGAGCAGTTCGTTTCTGCTCTTGTTCAGGGAACGGCTGCGAAACAATTTCCCAAGCACCGGGATATCTCCGATTCCCGGAACCTTCGAGAGTATCTCGGTCACGCGATTGTCCACCAAACCAGCAATCGCGAAGCTTTGTCCATCGCTCAAAGCCATTTCCGCTTCCACGCGCCGCGTGGACAACGCAGGGATGACGAATCCCTGCAGCGTAAGGGCTTGCGAGAAGTCCAGCGAGCTGACCTCCGGTTTGACCTTCAAATGGATTTGTCCGTCGGGCGTCAGCGTCGGCGTGAAATTCAAGCGCACCCCGAACTCCTTGAATTGGATGGTGATTCCTGAAAACCCCCCGCCGGACGAGCTTTGCAATATTGGAAAAGGAAATTCGCCGCCTGCCAGGAAGCTCGCTTCTTTGCCGGACTCCGTCAGCACATTCGGCTCCGCGAGGATTTGTAATAGATCTTTTGCCTGCAGCGCTTTGATAACGGCTCCAAGATGAATATTCGGATTGAATAGGAATATGTTCAGGACGTCGCTAATCTTTTCCTCAGTTTTGAGTGTCGAGCTTGTGATTCCCTGGGGACCATTGACCGGGAAAGTGTCAGTAATGTCCGGGCTGCCGAAACTGCCAAACTGGCTCGTAGTGGTGCTGCCGATCGTCTTGCCCGCCCCGGTAGAAAACAGATTCACCCCCAGTTGGCTGAGCGCGGTCCGGTCTACCTCCGCGAAGCGCACCTGCAAGAGAATTTGTCCCGTGGGCGTCACCGGCACCTGCATCATGCTCGTGACTTTAGGTGTGGCGTTCTTGACCACTTCCAGGATCTTGTCCGCCACCGTGGCCGACGAGATTTTCCCCGTCAGAATCACAACGTCTTTTGACGTGTCGATGTGCACGTCTTCCGCGGGAAATACCTCGTGGATTTTCTGGCTCAACCCCAGGACATCAATATCCACAGAAACTTCAAAGGCCTGGCTTTGATCCGCCTCATCCCACAGGACAAGAGAAACGCCTCCCGGTGCTTTTCCGTTCACCAGAACTTGCGTTGGGCTCACTACAATCGCTTCCGCGATATTTGGATCGGCCAGCGATACCCTCTTGATGCGCGCTGGCGAAGAAATCACAATCGATCGCCCCACTAACAGGTGCAGCGTCTGCGGCGCCTCGGATTCCTGCGATGGAGCACTTTGCGCGGAGCTCGGCGCGGACGGCGCGGCCTGAGTTGAGGAAGCGGGGGCCTGCGAAGGCATGGGTTGTTGTGCGGCGTTTGCCGGTTGTCCGGCGAGCAGACCAACCAACGCAGCCGGCGCCAGCCACAAACTTCGCGGGAGCCTAAGCTTGGATGTTGTCTTTTCCATAGATGGGTTCATGGCGTTCATGGGGTCGCGAAAGTCTTGTTCTCGCGCTTACCTCCGGAGATAACTTCGATTACGTAAAGAGGTGGCGGCAACGCCGCTGGCTTGCCGGGCCCAATTCGCTTGGGAGCAGGCGCAGCTACCGGTGCCGGGCCGCCAAACAGGACTGCCTGCAGAACAGCAGGCGGCTCGACTTTTTTCGAGTCCACTGTGTTTCGCAAGGCAAGCTGGATCTTGCCTTCGGTGCTGGCCATCGCTAGCTTTGCCGCATCCTCGGGAGAAACCAGCAAGGTTATCACCGGAACGGTCTGCGGTTTGCCTTGCCGGTCTTGCTCAATCTTCTGACCGGCCGCCATTACCCGGACATTCTCCAGAATGGTCCGTGTAATGTTGTCGTCACCTCCGTGACCCACGCCGGGTAGTCTGCCGGTCACAAGGACATCAACCATAGTTCCGGGAATGACAAAACCTGCCACGCCTACAACTTCATTTACGGCCACGGTGAGCGCGCGCATCCCCTCGGGAATGGCCGCCGACAGGCCAGCGCCTGCCTCTTTGGGAGCAAGCTTCTCCTCCAGGATGGGTTCGTTCGGGGCAACCGGAGTGATCAAGGCCCGGTTTGTGCAATCCTCGATGCGCGTAAACATGCCCGTTACCGGTTCGTCCGCAGGCCAGGAAATCAAACGCAAGTTGTCGCTGCCGACGCGCGCGCCGATTTGAAGAGGTACAGCAGCTACAACGATGTGCTGCGTCGCGACCGTTCTCACATTTGTCACCCGCTGGAATTGTTTGTAGATGTAGGTGCTGAACAGGAGGCCAAGCAAGACCGCCACCGCCAATCCTATGATCATTCGATTCTGGTTCATGACTTCAATCTCCCTTGCACTGCCGACCTTAGCCTTGTGTAGGGGCGCGCTTCAGCGCGTCCCAGCTTGCTCACAACATCCAGCGCGCCGCGCAGAAACAACCCAGTGTGGATATCGCCACCGCCACGCCGAAAGGCACTTTCAAAAGCGCTGGATTGTCCAACGAGATTTTAGGATTTGCCCTGAGGCCAAACGAAAAAAAGCCTCGCACCAGCACCCAAATATTGCGAAGCGTTTCTCCCACTTTTTGGGTGCGATAGATGGCGACAACTGCCATCAAGCCCGAGATTACCAGGCTGCCAAAGAGAACGAACAAAAACATCTGCGGGCCCAGGAATGCGCCCACTGCGCCCATCAGTTTCCAATCCCCTGCGCCTAATCCGCGCAATAACACAAACGGTAGCAGGAGGCCCAGCGCCAGGCCCGCTCCTTCGAGCGAGGTTTTGGCTCCAAGCCACCCTGATGCCGCAATGTGCAAGCCAATTCCAAGCAAGAGGGCCGGGATCGTGACCCAATTAGGGATCTTCCGCGTGCGAAAATCCACCCACCCTGCTAGTAAGGCTATACCCAGGACGAAAAACCAGATTGTCTGTTGTGTGATCATCGAACTTCGACAGCTTTCCCGGTTTCCCCCAACAGGTTAGGTACTCACGTTGCCAGCTGCGGTGTTAAAGGTCGAGTTGATAGCGGTCGCCAGCCCACCGATCGAGCCAATTGCTGCCAGCGAAAGCAAAACCAGCAGCAAGGCGTACTCCGTGAGATCCTGCCCTTCTTCTTCCTTCCACAACCTTGCTAGAAGCCTTTTCATCATTTTCTCCTCTAGGTAAATACGCTTTTCGTGCCCCAAGCCGTGCCCGCAGGTTTCGAGCCGCTGAAGGCCTGAATGACTTCCAGCGGCCCCTGACCAGGTGTCTTCCACCGGTCGCAACCCGTCATAACGTTACGTTACGTTTGTGGCAGCCTTGTTGAACGTGCCGTTGATCGCGTTCGCGAGACCGCCGATGGACCCGATTGCTGCCAAGGAAAGCAGGACCAACAGCAAAGCGTACTCCGTGAGGTCCTGGCCTTCCTCTTCTTTCCAAAGCCGCATCAGAAGGTTCTTCATGAATTCCCTCTCAAGTGAAATGAGGCAGATGGCTGGAGACCGCCACCCCCCTCTTGGGCACTCATTAAGCACCTGCAACACCATTTACACTCTCTTCGGCGTTGGTCGCAAATGACTCTAACCATAGCAGTTAACGCCGACTTCCTGATGCACGGAGCCGCGGAGCCTTTGACCGTTACCCTTTGTGGACACTTAAGCAGTTCTTCTCGGTTGGTTTTGGTGACGGCGACCGCTGGAGCCTACAAGGCGTTTTCTCAAGGCAGTCGCTCCGCGACTACGGCGTACTGAGCCCCTAAAGGACACCTGCGCAGGAACGGCTCCATCGCGCGAAACCATGCCAGCCAGCGTGGGAAAAAGACGATGTAGTCCCGCAACAAAAAGCGGAGACTGCCCTTAATGTATCCCTGCGTCTCGCCCGCGGGTAGCAAGACCGCATCTTCGTCAAAGGGGCATTCAGAGACCGCCCAGCGGGTGAGGGGATTGATTGGATTGTGCTCGAAAATGACAAGTCTCCCGCCCACCGCTAGACGCGACCCAGCTTCCAAAACCAAATCCTGGCGATCCACAAGCTTGACGTGATGCATGACGTTGGCGATCACGACGACGTCATATGCGTGTCCAAGTCGATCCAGCGTCGAACTGAACGTGCCTTGCTTGACCAATTCTTCGCTTACCCGCTCCACGCTCTCGCTAGAAACGTCAAAACCGTCGACTTGGGCGCTGGGGAAGGTTCTCTTGAGGTGTCCGGAAAGGAGCCCTACTCCGCAACCATAATCCAGAATCTTCGCTCCCCGGCGCGGGGGAATTCTCCGTGCAATGTACGCCGCCTTGTACGCCGCAAAATAATCCGAGGACTCGCCGGTGATCCAAACGTTCTTGGTCACCAATTGCTCGTAATTTGCAGCCACAGAGTCAAAGGAAGCCAAAGTTTCTCTCCGTAGAGTCGCGCTCAGCCAGAGTTCAGCGACGCCCTGCGGCGGTTCTTTGCCGCAGCTCCTGAGCCATCTTTGTATTGTCCATTTCGAAGCCCATCCTCTCACGCACAATGTACAAGGGCCGGTGCTTCGACTCGCCGTAGATACGCCCCACGTATTCGCCGATCAGCCCCAAGCAAATGAGCTGAACGCCGCCGATGAACAATTCCGTGATCATCGCGCTGGACCAGCCTTTGACGATGCCGGCAACGCCCAGAAGCTTGGCGAGCGCAACCGTAATGATCCCGACGATGGCCAGGCCGGAAGCGGCAAATCCTGTCCAAGTGGCTAACCGCAGAGGCAAAATCGAAAAAGAGAAGATTCCGTCAAGTGCGAATCGAACCATCTTGAACAGCGAGAATTTCGTAGCTCCTGCGAGCCGCGGCGCTCGCCGATACTCCACGGCGGTCTGCGAGAAGCCAAGCCAGCTCACCATGCCGCGAATAAAGCGGTCGCGCTCCGGCATGGAAAGCAGCGCGTCCACCACCCGGCGGTCCATTAAACGGAAATCGCCAGTATCCAGTGGAATGCGCGTATCCGAAAGGCGCCTTATGAAGCGATAGAAAAGCTTGGCAGTCCAGAGCTTGAATTCCGTTTCGCCCTCTCGCTCGGTGCGAACTCCGTAGACCACGTCGTAGCCGTCAAGCCACTTCGCCACGAAATCGAGAAGGACTTCCGGCGGGTCTTGAAGATCTGCATCGATGATTGCGACGGCGTCACCCGAAGCATGCTCAAGCCCGGCCGTAATCGCGATTTGATGGCCAAAATTCCGGGAGAAGCGAACGACTCGAATGCGCGGGTCGCGAGCCTGCAGCTCGCGCAACAAGGCTGGCGTCGAATCCGTGCTGCCGTCATCCACATAGACGATCTCGAAATTCAGGGAAATCCCTTCCAGAACCGTCACCAACTGACGATTCGTCTCCGCCAGAACCTCCTCTTCGTTCATGCAGGGAACGACCACGGAGAGCAGCAATCGGCGTTCACCGGCGCTCGGCGAGCCGATTTGCAAGGATTGTCGTCCGTGCTCCCCAAATGGCAGGGTCACATTCCCTCCCTTTGTTCGAGTCTTGCCGCACCAATCGCAGATCCAGCCGGCCTAATCGTTTCTCGCCGCACAAACAAGAGGCTCAAATCATCGGAATACACTTTTTGCCATTCTGGTTGCGTTGCAAGCAGTGTAGCCAAAGGATCGTCCCGCTCGAGCAGACAAGATTCGATACCGTAAGTTCCCAAAATCGTAAGTGCGCCAGGCTTCAGACGCATAATGTAGAAGTAATCCGCGAGCGCGCCGCCCCGCTCGTAAGGATCCGCTCGGCCATCCACAAACACTCTGCGGTCCTTCCAAACAAGGTACCCACCGAAGTCATAGTTGTTCAGCAAGGGCCCTGCAATACTGTGCTGCTGCATGTATTCGACCGCGCGCACCGGAAAATGTTCCGCGACCGTTTTCTCCATTTCTGCGCGCGACGGGAAGAACCAAATCATCGCGGTTACCGCCGCCGTCATTAGAACAGCGTTAAGGACGTGCTGGTCCTTCGCGCGTTCATATTTCGGAACCCAGCGCGCCAAGACTGTGGCTAGCAAAGGCGCAAAAAACGGGACAAAAACGAGAACGAAGCGCACATGCAGGCATGCCATCATCGCGCCGAACAGGAAGAGCGCCAATTCTTCGACCCGCCACGTGAAGCGAAAAGCAGTTTGCACGGCCAGAAAACCAAGCAATAACACAAGAAAGAATTTCCCTCCTGGAATATTGAAGGGCATCGATTGCCATTCCATCACGTTCGCAATCCCGATAGGGAGCGAGGAAGCCGTGTGGAAAGGGTAGACGGCGAGCTGAGTGCCATACGGTGTGATCGTGAGAGCGAGAAGGCAAAGGAGAAAAACTGCCTCCAGGTATATGCGCTGGAGTCGATTCCACTTCCGCGACGCAACACCGCCGATCCGAAACTCCAGCAAGCCTCCGAACCAATGCGTTCCAATAGCCAGCATGCCGATTATGAAGGACCCGTGCGCGTTGACCCAGACGAGCATCAACGCTGGTAGAAGCCAAATCCATCTCGAGTCACCCTGCCGGAATTGCTCCAGGGCTATAAGCGTAAGAATAAGGAATAAGTAACCGAGCATCTGTGGACGTAGGGAAAAAGACCCATTGGCCAAAACAAGTAGAGCAACCGCAGCCGCCAAACCCGCCTTGGAGTTTCCCGAGCGAAGTGTCCCGTAACCATAGAGCGCGACCATAACTGCGCCGCCAAGAAGGATGAGCAGCGCATCGAGCCCTTGCAACCCGCCGACGCGTGCTATTGCCGCGAAAAATATGTCCGCCAGCCACTCCATGGAAATCCACGGTTGTCCTCTAATGGTGAAGGAGAAGGAGTCTGTCGTGGGCAAATGATGGGTTGCGAGGATGTTCTGGCCGTTCTTGAGGTGCCACCAAAGGTCAGGATCCACCTTGAAGTACCGGCCTAGAACAAAAACCGCCCCCACAAGCATGGTCCCAAGCATTGCAGGAAACGAAAATACCCACTTCAGCAAGCCTATGAAGTAGAGGGATTTCTGTTCTGGAGCAACTTCTGTCTCCTCCGGAGGGGGAGGCTCATGCGGAAGCACCACTGCAGGCGCCACTTGCGCGGCGCTGCTGCCTTCGGCGGACACCAATCCGGATTCGCTCATCGGCTCACACAAATGGCTTTAGTGGCTAAAGCATGTTCTGCGCCATCTGGGGGGGCTGGGCCCACTTGCCTATGCAGTTGAATTATCGGCACTTCGAGGGCTATCAGGGATGTCACTTTGGGGATACAGAAGGGGCTGGGGTCTCCTTTTGTGGACGCAGATTCCGGTCCGCGTAACTCGTTGTTTGCGTCAGACCGCGAATTGTAACCTTTTCTCCCTCAAATTTTCCTTGACAATGTGGTTATTTTGTGGTAACTAACTATTTGATACTCAGAAGCCAAACTCGTTTACTCCCAGCGTCGAAGAGCCGCCCCCTCCTCCCTCTCACAGCCTCTGCGGACTATGCGGACTCCGTGTTACTGCCAGGTGCTTCTCACCTAACCTGCGCACCCTTTCTTTTCAACCACTTACAACAGCCAATTTCTATAAGCCCTTTTCTTTGATAACGATGCATCGATGCCGGGGGGTGGGGGGGTATAAGCAGGCGGCGGAGTTAAAGAATTACTTTAAGTGTCGCTGCAAGCTTAACAGACTCGGCAGCTTAGAGGGTCTATTGGGTCGACACCTAGTGGACGATGACGAATTCCGATGTGCTGGACATGCAGAGTCCGGGCTGCGTGCAAGGAGCTGTGGTGGTTGTCGTCGGGGGCAGAAGCGGGAAAATGAAGTTAAAGGCGTACGTCACCTGGACCTGCACAGTGCAGCCAGGGTAGTTGTTAAACGGGCCCTGCCCGCCGACTGCGGCGGTGCAGATCGTGGGGCTGTTTGCAGTCGTCGGCCAGCTCGTGTTCGCGTTCACATTGGCGGCGACGATTCCGGGAGGCACAAAATTCTGCACGTAGGTATTGACGTTTGCGGCGGTCGCGGGCGCGTTGTTGTAAACCGGGGCGTTATTCGTCCCGTTACATGTGCTGTCGAAGGTGCAGGCATGTCCGTTGGTGGCCGCCCAACGCGCCGCTTCCTTGGCGACATGATTCACGAAGTGGTAGGCGTAGAGGGCGTGGCCAAAGGCCATGATTCCAAACAATACCGTCAAAAGCAACATGATGATGAGCGCCATTTCGACAAGCGTCGCTCCGCTTTCTTTGCGCCGCCGCAAGCGCGGCGCTCTTCCCGGGACGGAACGCGAATCAAGAATGCGCGACATGGACCGCCTTTCAGCCACCTACGTTCACACGCATCGAAGCCGCCCTCGATATGGCAATGGACGACGGAATGCCCGGGTAATTGAATAGAGAATTGAAAGTGCCCGAGGCGGTAACCGTGAGGATCACAACCCAGTGGCCGGCCGCGCAAGTCCCTGCCGTGGGGTTGGTAGCAGCACTACAACCCGCCGTCGTGACGACGCCTCCATTGTCGCATCCGCACGTAACCGCAGAATTGACGGTCAGCGCGCTTCCCGG
Organism: uncultured Acidobacteriaceae bacterium; assembly: GCA_964524045.1. GTDB lineage: Bacteria > Acidobacteriota > Terriglobia > Acidiferrales > UBA7541 > Acidiferrum. The sequence goes on along the minus strand of CAZGBQ010000084.1, from coordinate 5,284 downwards.
CTGGCCATTGCTCACAAAATCGTTGACGGCGGCGTTTTTGATGCCCACGGTGTTTACGGACTGTACGTTGTTCTGCGTGCCGAAGGCAGCCCCAGCGCGAGCCGCATTTCCAACCAGGATGCCTATGTACGCATACCGCCCGATCTCAATCACGCCGATCAGGAGTAAAAGGAGAAACGGCAGCATCAGTGCTACTTCGACAAGACTCTGACCTGAATTCGCATTCCTGCGGCGTGGCGGCGGCTGCATGCCGCTGCGTCCGCTTGCGATCAGCGTATTCGGGTGAGAGTGCAACGCCATTCGAACTTACTCCACGAGAGTTGCAGTGCCAAGAGTAAACGCAGGAGGCAAGGAACCGCCCGGCAAACCCGACAGGCCCTGTAAGTTGACAGTGGGATTACCGCTCAGACTAAAAGAATCTGCGATCACCGCGCCTGCGGAATAAGTTGTGTTGGTACCAAAGAAAGTAATCTGATCATTGGGGAAGTACAGAACACCACCGTAGTTGCTTCCGGTAGTTCCTCCAAGCGCAGGGCCGGAGCCGCAACTGACCACGCCGTTGTCGCAGCCGCCTGTGCCACAGTTGCAATCCATCGGGTCCTGGTAAAACAGAATCCCCTGATAAGTCCCCGAGCTTGGCGCGGTGAAATTCATATTGTCATTTCCCGTGCAGTTAATCGTTGCCTGACCGGTGAAGTAGAAAAATACGCCGGTTCCGTTGATGATCGGGCCTCCATGACAAGAGAACCCGCCCTGTGCGGCAGTTCCGCTGATGGTATAGACGCCAGGGTTAAAGGTGTACGTCCCATTCCCCGTAAGCGAGATGAACTGGTAGGTTCCCGGATTTATCGTTGTGCCAGCAGTATAGCTCAATCCACTGCCTGCGGTGCATCCAGAGCCGGAACACGGCGGAGTCAGAGAGGCCAACGGGTTTGGGACGGCAGGCGTGCCGTACTGCGGGCAGCTGGATTGTCCGGAATTGCATGTAACGGTTCCGCCGGGCCCACTCTGATTCGCACTGCCGGAAACTCCAAAGGCGCCAGCATTGACGGTCAAGGCGTTCCCCTTGGTGTTGAAGTTTCCGTTATCGGCGATGCCGCAGGTCGTCGCATTGAGCGTTGCGCTTCCATTGATATTGACGCCCTCAATGGAAGCGCTTGGCGGGCCCAGGGTGGTCAAGCAGTTATAGTTACTGCTTCCTTTGGTTGCCCCGGAGTAGTTAGTAGCGACGGCGCGCGCCGTCACCGTTTCCACGTTGACTCCGAAGATTTTCATGAAGTAAGTTGGTTGCCCTGCGGACACAAAAACCTCGACATAGTCGGCGGCGTTAGGGTCAGTGCCTGTCGCATGCGGCCCCGTACTCGGTCCATTGCAGACGGTCACAGTAACTTGCCCCACACCAAGATTTGTCGGAGGCGTTACGCAGGCGCCGCCGCCGGTGTTATCCGTGAAGCCGTTCGAGGTCGAGGCGCCTTGCGCGCCGGCCTGCACACCGGTGTACGGGGTGAGATTGGTCGCACCGGCAATGGCTGCTGCGTCTGCGGCCGTTTGTTGCAGGCGCTTCTGGTAGCGCAGCACACCCATGTCTACTCCCAGGCCCGTAAATCCGAGCAGCACCACGAGCCCCACAGCCGTGAGAATCAAAGCCTGTCCTGCTTCCTTCTTTGGCCTCATGTCAACCTCCAGCCGATTTGTGTGCAAGCTTTCTTGGGTTTGAGAACGCGAGGGGACGGCGCGCGGAAAGTTTGCACAGAGTAGTCGAGTTTGCCGACAAAAATAAAACCCGCGAGTATGCGCAGTCAACAGCAAACTGTGAATTCTCCTGAGAAACCGAAAGAATTCTTGTCAGCATTAGCATGGCTGTGAGTTCCATGCCTGGCTCTCGAGCATTACGGTCACGGCCATCGCACAAGAGTACGTAGTCTTCATTTGGATACACTTACACACGCAAATCGCTCGTTGAAGGGCATTTGACGTACCAAACTCCTTATTCCTTCTCACCCAAGCAGGTGCCGAAAAACATCCAATACCTTGAATGGCTTGCGCACCGCCGGGATGTTCTCGCCGGTCTGTTGAATCTTCTCCGCTGCAATGTGTCCCAGAAGTGTTCCCGCTTGGGCTAAATGTTTGACCCTGGCAGGGTCTAACCCCATAATCCGGCAGCACGTGGCGTCCACCGCAACAGGATCGTCGCCAAACACCAAAACGCCGCAAGGCTTGGGAGTTCCTTGAATGGGACCGTTTCCTTCCATGCCGACGATGCCGTCGACAATCGCGAAGTCCGGCCGGGCGGTTGCGTTTATGTCGAGAATCGCCTTATCGATTCCAGCCCAATGGAGCACGTTCTTAGGCCAGCCGTAGCAACTCCCGGGCACGACTCCAAACATGTTCTTGAGGGAAAGCGTGACTCCCGCCCAGTGGTGGGTCTTGAGCTTTGGCATGGACACCAGGAAATCGACACCGAGAGCGGTCTTAGGAAGATAAAGTTCGTTGAGCCGCGACGCATGCGTGACGAGGAGCACTCTTTCCACGTCATCCAAGTTCAAATCCACGAAGGTATGATCCAGCGGACGCGCAAAGTCTCTCAAACGGATAGATTCAATGACTGCATCTGTGTCTCGATCCATCGCGGGACCGTCGCCAATCAGAACTTGCGAAGCCCCCAGACGCAGAAAGGCTTCCCGAGCCGCTGCAATGACAGCCGGATGAGTGTTGGTAACTCGCAGGGGATCCTGGCCGACGAGATTCGGCTTGAGCAATACGGTCTTGCCATGGACCGGGAGTTTGAATTCGCGGAGGCTTTCGAGGACCAACGATGCCAGCTCCTGTTCGTAATTAGCGGCGCGGCGGATCAACACGTTGGAGGGAGGCCGCTGGAACGAAGGGACAAGGGAGGAATTACGTGTGTTCACGGCGCCTTCCTAAACAACTCAAACGGCTGGCTAGGGGAGACCGCGAGGCAACTCCATGCGGCAACGGGGATGTTCAATGGGCCAGAACTTTGGTGAAGGCTGTCAAGCGTGGGGGCGGCACCGGGCCACTCTCGGCCATAAGCTTCCAGACAAAGCCGCGTCAACGCCAACGAGCCCAGGCCCCTAATGTTGATGGAGTTCTTTAGCAACCAGTCCAGACTCGATACGATCTCTCGCTGCTCTGGCTTGTTTCGCAAGGCAAGAAGCGCCCAAACCGTGGGAATGACCAAGGGTTCGCCGGCAACGCCATAAACGCTAGGATTTCCGCAATTCCAACCGCCACCCGGGCACATCCTGTCGCGAAGCATGGCTTCAGCAAGTTCCTGGCGTTTCGCCCCGGCAGCGGGCCGGAGTTCGGGAGGACATTCACCAAGCACAATGAGAATGGTCGCCGTCGGTTCCACCCAGCTACTAGTGCCGGGAGTCCAGCCCCAGCCCCGGTAGGAATTGTTGATGGGTGAAACGTCCTGCTGCTTCGAGAATTTTGCGAGAAAGCGCCGCCACGGAGCGCTGTCGCGCGGCCAATCCTTGCACAACCATTCCAGGCCCCTCGAGACAGCCTCCACCGAATCTTCTTGCGCAAGAAGAACCCAGCAAGCCAGTGCCGTTACCCAGGAACCCTCTTTTCCGCCGCTCACGAAAGCCCAAGAACCATCAGGGCGCTGAGAACTGCGGAGAAACTGAAAGCCGCGAGACACTAGCATCTGCGTATCCGGTCCGGGAAACTGCAGCAAGGCTTGAAGCGCCCAGCTAGTTGGCTCGGGCCGGCTTTCAGAACCCGGATGGAAACCCCATCCCCCGTCTGGATTCTGCACGCTCCGCAAGAGAGGAAGGCACACGGCCTCTACGAATTGAATCTCATTCTTGGTATTCATCTGAAAGAAGCGCGTTGAATCAGCCGAGCCGGCGCCCCCGAGCACTCCCTCCCGGGGCTGGCTTTACATGACCGGTCCAACTGGGGAAGATCCATCCAAACGTTCCACGGGCGCTTCGCCCTCTTGTTCCTGAATTCCAAGCTGGTTGATCAATCTATGCAAATAGCCGCGAGCCACGCCCAATGCCCGCGCGCTTTCTGCCTTCCGCCAACCATACTCCCGCAAGGTTCTTAAAACCAGTCCGCGCTTAAAGCAGCGGATTTCTTCTTCATAAGTCCGCGGAGGCTGAGGGGTTTCACAGCCGTACGCAATTGCTGAGCCCGGATTCGCAGCCTTTCGCAGAGGAGAGGGCAAATGGGAGAGGTCCACAGTTTGCTCCTCCGAGAGCGCGACAGCCCGCTGCACAATGTTTTCCAATTCGCGCACGTTTCCGGGCCACTGGTATTCCTCGAGAGAACGCAGAGCCTGCTGGGAAAAGCGCCTGGCTCTTTTTCTGAACTGCTGCGCGGACTTTTGCAGAAACTCGTGGGCCAAAAGAGGCACATCGTCGCGGCGCTCCCGGAGCGGGGGCAAATGCATCTGCACGACGTTCAACCGGTAGTAGAGATCCTGGCGAAACTTTCCCTGGTCGACCATCTCCGGCAATTTTTGATGGGTGGCGCAAATCAGCCGAATGTCTACGGAAGTGGTTTCATTGCTCCCCAAACGCTCGAACTTTCTTTCCTGAATCATGCGCAAGAGCTTGGGCTGCAATCCAATTCCAAGGTCTCCGATTTCATCGAGAAACAAGGTCCCGTGATTGGCAGCGTCCAGGCGCCCACGGCGGCTGGCCAACGCGCCGGTGAAGGCGCCCTTCTCGTGCCCGAACAGTTCATCCTCGACCAGCGTCTCCGGCAGATTCGCGCAAGAGAAGGCCACCAGCGGGCCCGAGGCCCGCGAACTGAAGTGGTGAATGGCGCGCGCCAGCAATTCCTTTCCGGTTCCAGTCTCTCCCGTAATCAGCACAGTCACGTCGCATGGAGCAATTTTTCGCGCCAGGGCAAACAACTCCTGCATGGGACCCGATGTGCCGATCAATTCATGCAGTCTTCCCGCTGCGGAACGCGTCCCAGCTCGCAGTCTGTGAAGCTCCTCTTCCAAGGAGTGCAGGCGATGAGCGCGGCGCAGCATCGATGCAAGCTCGCGGATGTCGGGGGGATTGGTTATGTGGTCCGTCGCGCCACTCTCGGTGGCGCGCAGCAGAACATTACGATCTTCCGCATCGCAGAGCACGACCACGGGGGGATGCGAGGCACTTCCATTCACTTCACCAATCAAGCGAAGCAAAGACTCTTCATCGCCTTGCGTATTCGCTGACCTCAGGTCCAGCAGGAGAACGTCGGCCCAAGCGAGCGCTTCCGTGAGGCATGCAAATTCCCGCCCGTCGCAGGTACGTGC
>CAZGBQ010000083.1:0-16178 GCA_964524045.1 uncultured Acidobacteriaceae bacterium | reverse complement strand
TTTCAAGACCGCCGGTTTCAACCGCTCACCCACTCCTCCGTTTCTAATTATAACTGGCAACAGCACTTAGCGGGACGATTGGTGACACTCTTGACTTCGATTGCTGCATTTTGGTGCAGGGTGTCACCAAACTGTCACCAGAGCCTTCGAGTTTCGCAATGGCATTCCGTTTGGAATCAAGATTCGGGTGGGCGTAGCGCATGGTTACCGTGACGGTCGAATGTCCCAATAACTGTTGCACTGTCGCTAGATCCGCGCCCTGTTCCAATAAGCGGGTCGTGAAGGTGTGGCGCAAACTGTGCCACGTAATTCCCTCGATTCCCGCCTTTCGGCACGCCAAAGCCAGTCCTGCGGCACACATCAACGGCGTGTCTGTCGGCGCGATTCCTTCGAGCGCGGGTGGGCTCTCTATATTTCAAAAGTCAATCTGGAAAAACAGCGCACAGTTCTCTCCCGAATTGCTCCTTGCGTGATACTGTGCGGTAGTTCCCAGATGATCAACTGTGTTTCTATAGGGATCTGGACACTTTGTCCCATCTGGGCACTCGTAAGTCCAATTACATCCAGGACCCTCTTTGTGATACATGGTGACTTTCTTGATCAGCCCCGGCGCATGAAGCGGAATTTCTATTATGTGACCGTCGCCGGCCGGAACGGGGGGCAAGACGTAGTGGTTGTTCTTATACTCAACGTCATATACCGGGTTCGGCCGCGCCGTCTCGGCATGGTGGACGCCATTCGGAAAAACCCACAAGTGAGGCAACGTTTTCGAGTCCGCCGAGCTCGTTTGCGTGGCTCGCTCAACGACAACGCCCAAGATCAAAGAAGTGAATACCAATGTTGCAATCGAAATTGATCGTTTCAGCATCAATCGGATCTCCTTTGCTAAGATGGGCCTAACTGAGGGAAGTTCTGGAGTTGTACCCAAGGCCGGACGTATTGTCAAGAATGGCCAGTAGTATTTCGAAGTCAGTCTGTCTTTTTCGGGAGGAGCTGTGCCGTGGAAGGGTTGAGCGGCCTTACGAGACCAAAAGGCAGGCAGCTAAGGGCGCGAAATTCCTCAAGAATTCGTAGGTCGAGCAAAATAGCAAGCAATGTGAATTCGGTGTCGCACAACTTCCGGACTGTTGCACATTCGGCGGCCAAAGCCTCCCAAGAGACGCCAAATCATCGTAGAGCTTGCTACACTCAAGCGCGCGAGTCCCGAAGAATGCAGACTGTAGCAAAATTGTAGCTACAAGCCGCGCAAAACGAGCAAAAACCGCGTAAATCCAAGAAACAAAAACTCTCGCTATCTTGCAGCTGGCAAAGGGATTTAGTTGAATCTTGTGTTAGATAGCGAATCGGCACGCCAATTCGAGGCCCCCATCGAGATCCACGAACCGGTTACCGGTTTCGTGGTTGTGGAAGACAAACTCATTTTTTCGGCCTAGAGCCCAATACCCCAAAATCCCGCGTGGACCCAGTTTTCTGCAATATCACTTGAGGGGAGATTTTGAGCTTAGCTCCGATATATTGAGCCAATTGAGCCGCGTGATGGGCATTGGACTCTGCGACATGTGCGACTTCTGCACGGAGCTGGTCGATTGCATCGATTACGTCAGAAACTCGAGGACCGTATGGAGGATCGGGCAGTGTATGGACTATGTTGATCATTTTCTCCAACTTGGGCACATGAGACAGTGCCTCTTGGAACGCGTCTTCACACTTCTGCTTATCGATATAGTATTGGGCCTCATATTGATAGTGCAGGCTGTCAAATCCCAGTGTGACGTTGGAAGAAGTGGCCTTACCAGCAGCGTCGGCAGGTTCCGTTACATCAACTTCAATTTTCGGCAAGTAGTTTCCGCCAAACGCATCATTCCGCAATGTAAGGACATTCGAAAAGCCGTCACGGGAAAACGAATCGGAATACGTGAACTCGAATGCTGCTAGGCCCGATGCGAGTTTCGGTTTGCTCGGGTTGCTTGCGTCTGGTATTTCAAGGTCCACCGGAATGGTTAGAGTACCGCTTGTCGAAGGAAGTGGAATACCATTTATGCGCCACTGAAATCGCGGTTGACCAAAGCCAAGCGCAGTAGCCGTGACTATCCATTGAACCGCAAAACCTACTCCAAAATAACTGTAGTCTCTTGCCGGACAAGTTAAAAAGGGCGACAAGTAGGCGACTCCCGCCTCCGGAACGGGATGAAGCGACATGATTTTTCGAAAGGCAAATGAAACCTTCCTATCGGGGGCGTCGAAGAGTGGAAATGGATTATTATTCAGCAGGTTGAAGAAAGTGCCCGGAATAAAGTGTTTGTCCAACAGGCTGGTCATCGTGGAAAAAGGGTCATCGGTACCGTGAGTCAGATTGTAGTATCGATCCGCCAGAGTCTTACCACCAGCACCGCATACGGCCGTCAGAGACAATCCCAACTGCGAACACAGATAGTTTATAAATAGCATGCCGCAACCATAATCAATTTGGTTTGTATCGTCATTCGGCAGGTCGGTCGCAATTCGATCTGGCCGTGGATTGGCGTTTAGCCATTGATTGATCCAGGGCGCGATGCTTACGCTAGAAGCCGCGTCATATGCCGACGCGGGATAAAACAATTCGGCAAAGATCCGTGACAAAGCTTCGCCCTGGCACGATCCACCATCCCAGCCGTAGAAGTGCATCATTTGTTCAGCCATTTCGGCCACGAAGAGAAACCGCGCAAAATCGTCCGTGATTGGCATTCCAGAAGGCGATAGCGGATTTATGCGAATAAAGGCGATACCTCCAAATGGCACGCGACCGTTATTATTAGCACCACCCCTCGGTGGCCATGACTTGCTGTCGAGGCTCGCTGGTTGGTCTAGCACCTGGATAAAGACCCTCTGAGGAGCAATGGTATCGTTGGCGTCTCTGAACAAATCGCTTGGTCCGCTCACACTCATTGGTAAATATAGTGAGAGCTTATATAAATCATTCTCGCAGCTCGAAAGGACAGCCTGAGCGCGCGTTTGTGCCGAAGAGATTGCGTCGTCATACTGAACGATGAAATTTGTGGTCCTGCCCAATTCCTGGATTGCCATCGTGACCTCCGAAGTTCAAAGGTAGAAGCGGAGATGGGTGTTGCCGAACACTGAAGGCCTGAGAATGACCTAGAAAACGGGCCAGAAATCAATCCATTGTCAGGGTGAGGCGCACATGCTTTTAGAAGTTGGAAGCGATTTTTTTATCCTCGGGGCCCTCCTGCATCTGCCAGACCACCCAGCCTTGTTCAAGAAAGTAGTGTCGCGTACTTGAAAAATGTTTCAGTCGGATCGCTGCAGGAGTTTAGTCTCTGGGCCTCAATGTTGCCCGGCAGGCATCTCGTCGGTGATGAGGTGAGCGGTGGCAGTCGGGGTTGGTTCTAGTAGGCGCGGCAAAGGTAAGTCTGTCACAATCAGGTTATCGAGCGCTAGAAACCTTCCAGTGTCACCAAATTGTCACTAAAACTGGCGCAAAATGGACTAAAACCAAGCAAACCCCAAAAACAGAAATTCTCGCTATCTTGCGGCTGACAAAGGGATTTAGTTGAATTTTCTATCAGATAGCGAATCGGCGATTTTATTTTTCAAGACCGCCGGTTTCAACCGCTCACCCACTCCTCCGTTTGTAATTCTAGCGTAGTCCCAATTATGTTGTGTCCTGAAACCCCTGCCCACGTACCTTGCCAATCACACCTCGCAACAAAGGCCTCTCCAAGGTGTTATTACCCTTGTACGATGGCAATGAGGGACCCACGCCGCAACCCACCCAGCTTAGCTGCGGCCCCAGCTACTTTCGCGAATCAACGGAGGTAATCCCGCCGCGCTTCAAGAACGCGGAGAGAGGCAGGAACATGAAACTCAACTACAAGACGTGGATAGGAATGCTGCTGCTCGCAGGCACTTTTTTTGGCAGTGCGCCCGCAGCGTTCAGCCAGGTCTCTATCGGAATTCAGATCGGCGCACCGCCGCCACCCCGGGTAATTGCCGTTCGCCCGCCAAGCCCCGAGCCGGAAAATGCCGAGTTCGTGTGGATCGACGGCTACTGGTATCCCACGGACGGACATTATTACTGGCACCGAGGCTACTGGACGCGTCCGCCGTATGGTGGTGCCGTCTGGGTCGTTCCACGCTATGAAGAGGGCCGCTATTACGGCGGCTACTGGAGAGGTCCGCACGGGCGTTTCGAGCACGACCATCATTGGGACCATGACCGCGGTCGGGACCACGGTCGCTGGCACGAAGACAACGGCAAGCACAAAGGCTGGTACAAAAAAGATCGTGACGACCACGATCGCGACTGAGAAACTAACTTACACTCGGCGGGGGCACTTTTTTTGAGAAAGTGCCCCGCTTTCTTTTTGAAGCAGGTTTGTTATGAGGTTTGCGGTTTTTTTTCCGGGACGCCAATGGTATCAGAGACGCACTGACCGGGAACAAGCGCAAGGCACTGGCTCTGTGAGCATCTTGGCGGCGCGCGCGGTCATAATTCTGGCTCGATGGAGTTAGATGGAGATATCATGATGCGCGCGACTTCAAGGAATCTGGAAAACTCGAGCAAACATGAAAAGATTCGGCCGCCTTCTCCTTTTGCTTTCCGGAGCACTTCTATTATTCGCCGCTGCTACAAGCATCGTTAATCAAAGCACGCTCAGGATACTGGCCGACGATTCACCGTCGAATCGCCCGTGGATGGATAAGACGCTCTCACCGGATCAGCGCGCCGATCTGGTTCTTAAGGAAATGACTCTCGACGAAAAGCTTGCCTTCGTTCACGGAAACGGCATGCCGGGATGGGGACAGCCGCGGCCCAATGCGCATTTCGGCAATGGCGGCGCAGGGTTTGTTCTCGGGGTCTCACGGCTGGGCATTCCCATGATTCAGATGAGCGACGCGGCCTACGGCGTGCGCAGCAGCGGAGAGAACGGACGCTACTCGACCGCGCTGCCGTCCAATCTTGCTGCCGCCTCGAGTTGGGATGAACAGACAGCCTGCGAATACGGCGCGCTGATCGGGCGGGAATTGCGCGCCCAAGGCTACAACATGACGCTCGGGGGCGGCGCCAACCTGACTCGCGAACCGCGCAATGGCCGCACGTTTGAGTATCAGGGCGAAGATCCAATCCTTGCCGGCACGCTAGTAGGCAATCGCATGAAGTGCGAGCAGGCTCAGCATGTTATGGGCGATATCAAGCACTATGCCTTGAACGATCAAGAAAGCGGGCGAGGGGAAGTCGACGTGATCATCAGCAAGCGGGCCATGCGCGAAAGCGATTTGTTGGCATTCCAGATCGGGATTGAGATTGCCGACCCCGCCGCCGTGATGTGTTCCTACAACGCTGTTAACGGCGATTACGCCTGCGAGAGCAAATACCTGCTTACCGATGTTCTCAGGAAGGATTGGCACTTCAAAGGCTTCGTCGTCTCCGACTGGGGCGGCACGCACAGCACAACAAAGGCCTTCGCCGCGGGCCTGGATCACGAAGAGCCAGAGGACATTTTTTTCGGCGAAAAGCTAAAGCAGGCTGTGGATTCGGGCAAAGTTTCGGCATCCGAGCTCGACGAGCACGTGCATCGCATCCTACGCGCGGAGTTCGCCAGCGGCATCGTCGATGATCCTGTGAAGAAGAGTGTGGTGGATGTGGAAGCCGGCTTTGAAACCGCTCGCCGCATCGCGGAACAAAGCATCGTCTTGTTGAAGAATGATCATGGTTTGCTGCCTTTCGACCGCGCAAAACTACGCTCGATTGCGGTCATCGGCACAAATGCCAACACCAGCATGATCTCCGGCGGCGGCTCGGCGCAGGTGGATCCTCCCGGGCATCCCGCCACACAATGGAAAGAACACGTGTGGTTTCCAACCTCGCCGCTGAAGTCCATCGCCGCGAAAGCCTCTAGCCCAACCATCGGGTTTGACTCCGGCGCCAGCCTGGCCTCGGCGGCAGCGCTCGCCAAGAAGTCGGACGTGGCCATCGTCTTCGCGCACCAATGGGCGAGCGAGGATATGGACCTCCCTAGTCTCTCCTTGCCGGATCATCAGGACGCGCTCATCGCACAAGTGGCCTCGGCCAACCCAAAGACCATCGTGGTGCTTGAAACCGGAACGGCGGTAACGATGCCCTGGCTCAATCAAGTGAGCGGCGTTTTGGAGGTATGGTACGCAGGAAGCAAGGGCGCGGACGCCGTGGCCAACGCGCTGTTCGGCCAGGTAAACCCCAGCGCAAAGTTGCCCATCACTTTCCCACGCAGCGAATCCGATCTCCCTCATCCGCAATTGGTGAGGCCGCCGGAGAAACGTGAAGGCGATGAAGCCGGGAAGCCTACTTTTGAAGTCCACTACGATGAAGGCCTCAAAGTGGGCTACAAATGGTATGACGCAAAGAATAAGCAGCCACTCTTCCCTTTCGGTTACGGCCTGTCGTACACGACGTTCAGCTATTCGGGCCTGAAGGTAAGGCCCGGCAGCGAAACGGTCGTTCGCTTTGCGGTGAAGAACACCGGAAGCCGCGCGGGAAAAGAAATCGCCCAAGTGTATGCCGCCTTGCCGCCCAACTCCAGCGAGCCGCCAAAACGCCTGGTCGGCTGGGCTAAAGTCCTGTTGAATCCGGGTGAAAGCAAGGAAGTGACCGTGCCGATTAAGCCTTTGTATCTTTCGATCTACGATGAGGCTTCGGATAGCTGGAAACTTCTACAGGGCCCGTACACGTTCATGGTCGGCGGCTCATCGCAGAATCTGCCGTTGTCCCAAGAAATCGACCTGAAATAGCTTCGACGCGAAGCACGATTGCCGCTATCGCTGGGACCCGGCCTCGGCGAGTATCTCCATCTTCGCAAAGGCTTTACGGGCGCCCTGCACCTAAAACGCCCAGTGACAAGCTGCAATCCTTCTTGTAACTTTCCGTCGATTTGAGACTCCTAAATCTGGGAGGCAAGAGTGTACCCGCGGTGCCCTTTTGGACCCCTTGGCTGCCCGCCCAGCTTGATTGCATCTAACATCTAGTACAGCAAAAACTTCGTAGGATAATAGGAAGACTGGGCGCATTCCGTTGGAGGAACAAGATGTTGATTTGCAAAGCCCCGGAATTGACTTACGCGGACATAACGCCCCGGTCGATTTATCAGGACCGGCGCAAGTTCCTGCAAACCCTGGGCATCGTTGGCGCCACCGCCCTGGTTGGCCGCCGCTTGCTTGAATTAGCAGCGCCCTCGCAATCGGCCTTTGCCGGAACGAAACTAAGCGGGTTGGCAAAGAGCCCCTTCAGCACGACGGAGAAGCAAAACACCTACGAGGACGTCACCCATTACAACAATTTCTACGAGTTCGGCACAGACAAGAGCGACCCCGCGAAGAACGCGCAAAAATTCAACACTTCCAACTGGTCTGTGTCCGTAGAGGGCGAAGTCGCCAAGCCCCGCAAATTCACTCTGGAGGAAATCCTGAAGATTGCCCCCCTCGAGGAGCGCATCTATCGCCATCGCTGCGTGGAGGCCTGGTCTATCGTAGTTCCCTGGATCGGGTTTTCCTTCGGCAATCTGATGAAGCTTGTCGAGCCCACGTCCAAAGCCCAGTTCGTGGCCTTCCAGAGCTATTACGATCCTCACCAGATGCCCCAGGGACGTTGGGCTGGGATCGAATTTCCGTACGTCGAAGGCTTGCGCTTGGACGAAGCCATGAATCCGCTGGCGCTTCTTTGCGTCGGAATGTACGGCGAAACTCTGCCCAATCAGGATGGAGCGCCGGTGCGCATGGTTCTTCCGTGGAAATATGGCTTCAAGAGCGTCAAGTCGCTGGTCAAGATCAAATTCCAGTCGAAGATGCCGCCGACTACCTGGAACCTGGCTGCTCCCAATGAATACGGCTTTTACTCCAACGTGAACCCCAACGTGGACCACCCGCGCTGGAGCCAGGCCAAGGAACGCCGCCTCGGCGAAATCTTCAAGCGCAACACGCTGATGTTTAACGGCTACAGCGATCAAGTCGCGAGCATGTATAACGGAATGGACCTGAAGAAGAATTACTAGCCGGAATCCTGCGAATGCGCGCTCTTCTGATCAGCAAATGGACCAAGGTTGTTATCTTTCTGGTTTGCTTGATTCCTCTCGGTGCACTCGTCTGGCGCGGATTTCACAATGGTTTGGGCGCCAATCCGGTCGAGTTTATTCAGCTCACTACAGGCGATTGGACCCTTCGCTTCATCGTGTTCACTCTTTGCATCACGCCGTTCCGCAAGCTGCTAAATCTACCGGACTTGATTCGCTTCCGCCGTATGCTCGGGCTCTTTGCTTTTTTTTATGTCTGCCTGCACTTCCTGACCTATCTTGGCCCTGACCAATCGTTTGATCTTGGTGGCATGTGGAAAGACGTGGCCAAGCGCCCGTTCATCACCGTAGGCTTTCTTGGGTTTTTGCTGTTGCTTCCTCTGGCGCTCACCTCGACAGCGGGCTGGATCCGCCGGCTGGGCGGCAAACGCTGGCAGACGCTTCATCGCGCCATCTACTTCGCCGCTGTCGCAGGTGTAATTCACTACTACTGGAAGGTGAAGTCCGATGTGCGCATGCCGCTCTTTTACGGCGCGCTTGTCGCAATCCTGCTTCTGTGGAGATTGGCTGACTGGTTTTTCAAACGGCGCTCGAAGGCCCCCGGCATGAAACTTTCGCCCCAGCGCGTACCCGCAAACCCTTCCAGCTAATTGCCCTAGTTCACGCTGACAGGCTCTTCGCTGAATTCCACGCCCCAGAAACGCGGCGCCGGCGTAAGAAACTCGATCCCAACCCGCTGCCCCTTGGCCACTGGCTCCCCTAGGTAGACGACGCGGCACTCCTGCTCTTCTTGCGTTTCCGGATTCGTGAGCACCAGCATCTCGCCGTTATCCACTTCATGTTTCATCAGCAGCAGTCCACCATGGGCGTTCACCACCACGGTCTCGCAAGTTTCTTTGAACTTCTTGCGGTCGTGTGCACGTCCTTGTGCCTGCACGCGGATTCGGTGGAAGACTCGCGAGCTCCGTCTCGGAGTCGCTGAAGTAACTTCGCTCATAGGGTCATCTTCATCCAGCACATGCGCGCCGTCAAACTGGCCTTCCGGACAGGTGTTCTACGATGGCAACCGCGGGGCCTTCCCGTCGCGGATTAGGCCATCACTTGCGTGCGCGTTCCGTAGCGGGCCAGCACTTCGTCCAGTTCCTGCGGCCGGATCGGCTTCGTGAGGTAACCATCCATTCCCGCGGCCAGGCATTTTCCCCGGTCGCCCTTGATGGCATGAGCCGTCAAGGCCACGATCGCCTGGTGCAGCCCGCTGCTTTTCTCTTTCGTTCGAATCGCCGCCGTCGCCTCGAACCCGTCCATCTCCGGCATCTGAACGTCCATCAGGACAATGTCAAAGGCTTCTTTCTCCATCGCTTCCACGGCTTCGCGGCCGTTCGCGGCCACGACCACGCGATGCCCTCGCTTCTCCAGTATCCGGACAATCAGCCGCTGGTTGACCAGGTTATCTTCGGCCACCAGAATGCGCAGAGTCTCCGCGCGGTCCCGAGCGTCTCCCAGCGAGAATCGGGTGATGAGAGGAATCGCGCCCTCTTGCTCGTGCGCTCCCAGCACACGGGCTACGGCCTCTCGCAATTCAGATTGCCGGATGGGCTTCAACAGATACGCCGACACTCCCAGCTTCTGGCAACGTTCCGCGTCGCCACGATGGCCCGCAGACGTTAGCATCATGATCGTTGCCGTGCTCAGTTCCGGCCGCTCACGAATGCGCTCGACAAGCTCGAATCCGTCCATCTCCGGCATGTGCATGTCAGTCAGGATTAGCCCGTACGCATTTCCTGAATTGCGTGCGGCGACCAGTTCGGCAAGGGCCTCTTCTCCGCCTTCTACGCTCACGGGAACCATTTCCCAGCGCCTGAGCATGCCCTCCAGGATTCTTCGGTTCGTGCGGTTGTCGTCGACCACGAGTACGTTCACGCCACGCAAAATCTCCGGCGGCGCGGGGCTGCCCACTTTTACTTCCTTGCGATTCGCAACGCGCAGGCGTGCTGTGAAATGAAACTGGCTACCCTGGCTCACTTCGCTATCGACCCAGATTTTTCCTCCCATCATTGCTACCAACCGCGCTGAGATGGTCAGCCCTAGCCCGGTTCCTCCGTATTTCCGTGTAGTCGAGGTGTCCGCTTGGGAAAACGGATCAAAGATCAACCCTCTTTTTTCGTGAGGGATTCCGATTCCCGTATCGGCCACCGTGAAATGCAGCTTCAGCTCGCTTCCCTCGCTCGACGCTTCGTGAACACGCAGGGCGACTTCTCCCTCATTTGTAAACTTAATGGCGTTTCCGACAAGATTGACCACCACTTGCCGAAGCCGCGTCACGTCGCCGCGCACGATTTCCGGGACTTCGGGGGCCACCTCACAGAGAAGCTCCAGCCCTTTTTCGTCCGCCCGGACGGCGAGCGTCTTCAACGTGGATTCCAGGCTGTCGCGCAAGTCGAAGTCCGCCTCTTCGAGGTCGATTTTCCCCGCTTCAATCTTCGAAAAGTCGAGAATATCGTTGATCACTGTCAGCAAAGAGTCCGCGGACACCTTGACGGTGTCCAAATACTCCCGCTGCTCGCGAGTCAAATCCGTTCCCAGGGCGAGATCGGTCATGCCCATAATGCCGTTGAGTGGGGTGCGGATTTCATGACTCATGTTGGCCAGGAACTCGCTCTTTGCCCGGCTGGCGGCTTCCGCGGCGTCCCGGGCCTTCTGCATTTCCGCTTCGGCTTCGCGACGCTTGGTGATGTCGCGGCCAACGCCGGCGATTCCCGTGGTTCTGCCGCTCTTGTCGATGAGTGGAACCTTGGTCGTAAGCAGCCAAATGGGATTGCCCTTGGCGTCAAAGCATGCCTCTTCCCGGTTGAACAGCGCTTGTTTGGCGGCCATTACCTCCTGCTCGTCCCGAAAATAGGCATTTGCCATTTCTTTCGGGTAGAAATCGAAATCCGTTTTTTGGAGGAGATCGTCTGAACTCTTCAAGCCTAGCGCCGCCACCAACGACGCATTGCCAACAACAAAACGGCTCTCTGAGTCTTTCACGTACATGAAATCCGGCACGTTATCGATCAGCGCGCGCAAGACTCTTCGTTCCTCGTTAAGCGCCTCCTCGGCCCGCACCCGCTCTTGCACCTCAAGCTGCAATTCCCTGGTTCGCGCTTCCACCCGGATTTCCAGATCATCCTTCGATTCCTGGAGCTTTCGGTCGCGCTCCTGGATTCTCTCCAGCATTTCGTTGAAGGAGTGAATGAGCCTGCCGACTTCATCGTCACTTTGCTGTATCGCCCGGAGGGCGTAATTCTTCTCGCGCGACACCTTTTCTGCGACATTCGCCAACTGTAGGATCGGTCCCGTGATAAGCCGGAGGAGCCTCGAGAACACGAACAGTGTCACGACGATCGAAATAGCCAGAACCAGCCCCGCTATCTTGGTATATTCGTGCATCTTGGCTTGGAGCGCGGTCAAATCGGCTACGATGGCGATCGTGCCGACTTTTTCTCCTCCCACAAAAATGCTCCGATGCAGCGAAAGCGAGGCCGGAGAGAATCGCGCCCCGTCTTCGGCCCAAACCGGCATTCGCATCTCTGCCGCGCTTCCCCGCCGTCGGTATTCGGCAAGAATCTTCCCGGAACTCTGGTACAGGCACGCCGCGACAATATGGGGCTCCGCGCGCAGCGCAGCAAGCGTATCTTGCGCCGATGGGCGGTCCTCGAAAGCCAAAGCTGCCGCGCTGTTTTCCCCCACAGTGTCTGCCAGGGCAGTAAGCTCTTCCTGCAAGCCGCGTCGGAAACTGGATCTCTCGTAAAACTCAAACGCCGCGGAGACAATCCCGAGCCCCAGAAAACTGGTGCCCAGAACTATCAGGATCAGCTTTCGTTGTATCGAGAAATTCCCGTTGCGCTGCATTTCAGTCTCTTTCGGGCCCTACAACCACTCGCCTAGCGAGCGTTAGCAATTTCGCGCTGATTCTCAGGTTGGCCCTTTCGGCGGAACCCAGGTTGATCTCAAAACGAATCTTATTTTCCTCCAAGCAAAACCCGATCATTCCACCTTGGTTCACAAACTGCTCGCTCTCTCCCACGGTCATCACAGGGGCCCCTTTCAAACTCGTCAGCTGCTCGGAAATGCTCTTCTTAACCAGCTTTCCTATGAACGCCACGTGACACCCGCGCGCGTCGTCTGTTTCCTTCAGATGTTTTACCTGCAGCGGGTGCCCGCCGACTGCCTTTCCCCTGAAGCTTGCGTCCAGCCCGCCTTGAAACGGATCCTCGCCCACCGTGCAATAGACCAGAGGACCATTCGCTTCGCGGAACACACTCTCCGGCCACTTCACGAACTGCGCAAAATGAAAGAGAAAAGTCGTCTTCACGTCGTACTCGCTCGATACTTTGTCCTGCCCGGATGTCACTGATGAGCCCGCGAGAACAAATGCCGCGAGAAAGACGAACATCGCCTTCCGCGCGCTGTTGCGGCACCGGCGTGCGCGCCCCCTGGCGCTCGTTAGCTCGCGAATGCATTGTCGAACTAAGATTTCGAGGTTCAAGTCGTTCGCTCAGGGCTCAGGATTGCCACCTATTTCGCTGTCAGCGCTGCGATTCCGATGGCTATGCGCACAGACACAACTCCCGTCGAGTGCTGTGCACCTGGTCCACCAAACGGACTTTGTCAGCTAGGGGCTAAAGCATTGCGCTTCAATGAATTGTTTAGGAAAAGGCGACTCGAATGCTGTCTCTTTGTGCCAAAGCGGGGCACCCGTTCCATTTTCGTCGATGGCCCGCGCTTTCGAAATCGCTCTATTCCGCCCAACTTCGAGATCGTTCTCTACGCTTGCTCAGCAAGTCTCGCCGTCCGAACACTTTGGATAAAAGAGGCGTGCCACCAGCGAACGCGGCTTGTGCCAGGAGGAAGGCAGTCATAAAATAGAATGTCGTCAGTAGCATGCGGCGGCCAGCCCAGGCCAGTCGACCACCCGCTGCCGTAAACTTTCGTTTAAGCTTTGCGTATATAAACTCAAATCCTATTCAGGAAAGGACTCTAGTCCCCGAGGGCCCCTTATGAACCTTGCTGAATTTATAGAAGGTCGCCGCGAACAGCACCTGGCCGAGCTGTGCGAATTCCTGCGGATCCCAAGTGTGAGCGCAAAAAGCGAGCACAAGGGGGATATTGAGCGCGCCGCCCGGTGGGTTGGCGATCACTTGCGCGCAGCTGGGTTCAAGACCGTTGAAACGGTTCCCACCGCGCTGCATCCCCTCGTATACGCCGAATCCCTAGAGGCTCCAGGCCAGCCCACCATCCTTTTTTACGGGCACTACGACGTACAGCCTCCCGAGCCCCTCGACCTGTGGACATCCCCCGCGTTTGAACCCATGGTCCGCAACGGCAATCTCTTTGGACGCGGCACCGCCGACGACAAAGGCCAAGTGCACATTCATCTGAAAGCGTTCGAGTCGCTTCAGAATCTCAACGGCAAGCTTCCCATCAACGTTAAGGTGCTGATCGAAGGCGAAGAAGAAGTCGGCAGCGTCAGTCTTTGGGATTATGTTCAAAAGAACAAAGAGAAACTGAAAGCCGACGCCCTCGTCGTTTCGGATACCTCCATGCTCGGAAGAGGCGTTCCTTCGATCACCTACGCTTTGCGCGGCCTCAATTACTATCAAATTGAATTAACTGGCCCCGAGCGCGACCTCCATTCCGGCGTCTATGGAGGAGCCGTTCCCAATCCACTCACGATTCTCACCGAGTTGTTCGCGAAGCTGCACGACAAGAACTTTCGCGTCACGGTTCCGGGCTTCTACGATCAGGTTGCTGCGCTCTCCAAAACCGAGCGCAAGGCGCTCAATGCTCTTCCGTGGAAGAAAAAGGATTTCGAGGCCGCCGCCGGCGCTCGGGGCTATTGCGGCGAAAAGGGTTTCACCACCGTCGAACGCCTCTGGATCCGGCCGACACTTGAACTAAACGGCATCTGGGGCGGCTATCAGGGGGAGGGAGCCAAGACGGTCATTCCCTCAAAGGCTTTTGCGAAATTCTCGACGCGCCTCGTTCCGAATCAGAATCCGCAGAAAATCGCGCAGCTTGTCGAGAAGCACATTCGAAAGCTGCTCCCGAAAACGGTTGACTGCAAATTCCAAGTCCTGAGCATGGGGAAACCCTGGGTGGCCGCCTACCATGATCCCATCTTCCAGAAGGCGCAGTCCGCCCTGGAGAAGGGTTTTGGCAAGAAAGCCGTATTCATCCGCGAAGGCGGCTCAATTCCTTTTGTCACGCAGATGCATGACACCTTCAAAGTGCCTTGCGTGCTGATCGGCTTCGGCCTGCCCGACGAAAACGCCCACGCCCCGGACGAGCACATCGCCCTGGAAAACTACTTCGGCGGTATCAAAGCCATCGCCCACTTCTACTCCGCCTTGGCCACGCAGTAGCCGTTTCAGCGGGCGGTTTGGCCCCGGGTGAATGCGCCAAGGCGTTGACACGCGTCGCAACTGCGTTTTTAGCGGCGATTTCCACACCTCCAGCAAAAATTTGCATTTTTCCAGCCTTTTTTGTGATTTTTGCTTGCGTTCCCACTTTTCCTTGGCTATAGTCCCTTGCGGCCCGGGTTTTCCACGAAAAACAAGGGGGTAGCAAGCTCGGCGCCTGCTTCGATCGCATCGAAGCCTGTCCCGGTGAAACCGGGATCGAATGAAAATTCAGGAGGATAAGCAGACTAGATGTCCAAGCCACTGAGCAAGACGAAGATCGTTGGGCACCTCGCCGAGAAAGTCGGCACACCGAAGAAAACCGCGGCTATGTTTTTTGATGAGCTGTTCAAGCTCGCGGTGAAAGAAGCCAAGGGCGGCGCGGGCAAGTTCGTCATCCCGGGCCTCGGCCGCGTCGTCAAGGCGCACCGCAAGGCGCGCATGGGCCGCAATCCTCAGACGGGCGAGCAGATCAAGATCAAGGCCAAGACCGTGGTTCGCCTGCGCCCATCGAAAGCGTTGAAGGACGCGGTCCTGAAGTAGCCGCGTTTTCCTCAGAGATTTTCGCCCCCGCCAGCCTGAGCGATCAGGATGTCGGGGGCTTTTCTCTTTGCGCCACGCGATGCGCAACCAGCGCTGGAGTCCGAACGGTCCAAGAATCTTCAGCGAAGCCAAGCGCCTTGCTCGAAATTCTTCAAATAATCTCGTGCTTACCACTTACGACTGAAAACTCAAGAGTCACAGCGTCTTCACGTACGCGACGACATCCTTGATCTGCCCCGGCTCCAGGGAATCCTTCATTCCCGGCATCAACGAGTCGCCGTTTTCAATCCACGTTTTCAAACTTTCCGTGGTGACCTTGTTGCCATTCACCGTGAAGGTCCCGCGCTTCGCAAGCCCCTTCAGCCCAGGGCCGATCTTCTTTTGATCGCTGTCTGCAAAATGGCACATTGCGCATTTCTTCTCGAACACGTCCTTGCCGCGCGCGGCAGATCCCGCCGCTGCGCCAGCTGTTTTCTTCGGGCTGGTCTTTTCGCCGTTGTCCTGCGCGAGCACTGCTCCGCCGACCGCCAGAACCATAATCCCAAGCATTAGTAGAATCCGACTCACGCTGCCCCCTCGCCGCAAAGATTTGATCCCGGCCACCCTGGTTCCAACTTTCTTCAAGCTAACCCATTCTCTCTGTTTACCCGCCGAATTTCCACTCGCCATGGCCACGGCTCACTGGTTACGAAAACCAGAGCACCCCGTCACAAAGTACAGGTTCCTTCAGCGCACGCCTTCAACTTTCGTACTTTTGACCCGCTCCACCCGGTGTGATAACTATGGGCCATGAGCATGGAGACTCTCACGCGGGCGTGGGAAATTCTGCAGGACGCCTACCAGGCGCAGATGGAAGGCGATTACGACCGCGCCATCGAGCTCTACCAGTCTTCGCTCCACCTCCATCCCACCGCTGAGGCCCACACTTTCCTCGGCTGGACCTATCATTTCCAGGGGCGCATCGATGAAGCCATCGCCGAATGCAAGCGCGCCATTGAAATCGATCCCGATTTCGGAAATCCCTACAACGACATCGGCGCGTACTTGATCGAGCAGGACCGCTTCGATGAAGCCATTCCCTGGCTTGAGCGCGCCATCGAGGCGCGCCGCTACGAGCCGCGCCACTTTCCGCATTACAACCTGGGCCGCGCCTACC
>CAZGBQ010000082.1:4145-16193 GCA_964524045.1 uncultured Acidobacteriaceae bacterium | reverse complement strand
GAGTGGCGCCAACGTGCGAATGAATTTCATGACTGTTCCTCCAAATCTCAAAAGACGAAAGGGTTATGGACACGCTAAGAAAAACCTGCACGGAAGATCGATTGGCAGGACACTGACCCGCGCTTCTTTGTTTGCGCGTGTGCACTTCAGCACATGTCCCCTTTCCAAACCGACGCCATGTGTTCGCGCCGACCGATCGTGGCCCTGGACTACGCTGCGAACACGGAATGGGAGTCCCCAGAGCGCTAGAAGTTTCACACGAGCAACCTGAAACCGGCGCCAAGAGAATCTCGAGACGATTAGACTTTGCAGTTGGTTGGAAGCCCTAACTGCTCGTGAGGACGCCCTCTCAGCGGCCCGTTGCATTTGGCTATCAACGATTGAATGCGGGAATAACAGAAATGAAAGAAGCAACGGGACAGTTACGACGGGGAGATTTCGGCGCAAATACTGTTGCCCTCGTCTAGAAATGCACGCGACGTGCAGCTCTTCTACAGCGCATTGCACTGTCTTTTAGAGTGAACCAGCTTGCCTTAAAATCGCTGCGGTTATAGCTTGACTCGGCAACCGGTCCTTTGCGACCGCGGAATGGGCAGCCACTCCGCTCAACTCAAGCGTTGCATACGGGAGAGCAGCGAATGTTTCTTGCACTGACCTCTAGATTGGAAACAGCACTCTATTTCCGAAATCAGAAGCCCTCTGCCGTCTCGAGCAGACTCCTAAACGCAAAAGCCCCGTCTCTCTTGATGCGAGCACTCCTTTTCTTCTTTACTCTGGTGGTCACGGGCACAACGGCGCCTCTTGTTGCCGCGCAGAAGGTTCAATTGTCCGTTGATGTGTCGAAAGCCGGAGCGAAGATCGACCGCAATATTTTCGGCCAATTCGCGGAACATCTCGGCCACGGCGTGTATGAGGGCATCTGGGTCGGTCCAGATTCGGCAATTCCAAACACTCGCGGAATTCGCAACGACGTGGTTGCCGCGCTCCAGGCGATCAAAGTGCCGAACGTCCGTTGGCCGGGAGGCTGCTTCGCCGACGAATACCATTGGCGGAAAGGCATCGGTCCTCAGCGAACGGTGACCCTCAATCCCAATTGGGGCGGAGTGATCGAGCCGAACACATTCGGAACGCACGAATTTATGGACTTCCTGAACCAGATTGGGGCGGAGGCGTACCTCTCGCTCAATGTCGGCTCCGGCACTCCCCAAGAAGCGGCGGAATGGCTGGAATACTTAACCACGGCGCAGCCGACCACGCTGGCCAAGGAGCGCGGCGCCAACGGGCATCCTGCTCCCTATAAGGTGAGCTATCTGGGCATCGGCAACGAAAGCTGGGATTGCGGCGGCAACATGACGCCGGATTACTATCTGAGCCAACTAAAGATTTACAGCCGCTTCGTCAGGAATTTCAATCCGGCGCAGCAGGACAAACAGCAGATGCTGAAGATAGCTGTGGGCCCGGGCGGCGATGGCCCCCGGTGGACCGAATGGACTGAAGCCGTCATGAATGCATATCAGCATCACTCGTGGAGCTGGGACATCAACGGCCTCTCGATGCACAACTACACGGTGGTGAAGTGGCCGCCCTCGTTCAAATCCGTGGGGTTTGGAGAGACCGAATACGCTCAGATTCTCGAGGCCACGCTGGACATGAATGCTCTGATCACGAAACATTCAGCGATCATGGACAAGTACGACCCGCAGAAGAAGGTCGCACTCGTTGTGGATGAATGGGGCGGCTGGTACGCCCCTTTGCCCGGCAGCAACCCTGGCTTCCTGGTCCAGCAGAACAGTCTGCGGGACGCCATTCTGGCGGCGGTGAACCTGAACATCTTCGCGCGTCATGCGGACCGCGTGCACATGGCCAACATCGCCCAGATGATTAACGTGTTGCAGGCCATGATCCTGACGGACAAAGAGAAGATGCTTCTGACACCAACCTACTACGTGTTCAAGATGTATGTGCCGTTCCAGGACGCAACGCTTGTACCGGTGGCTTTCGATGCGGGCACTTACACACACGATAGGATCACGTTGCCGCGCGTGGATGCCATCGCAGCGAAGGACAAAGCCGGGAAGCTCTGGATTGAGATTACGAATGTCGATCCCAATGAGCCCGCCGAGATCGAGGTCAACCTGGCCGGCATCACGGCCAAATCGGCAGCGGGAGAAACCTTAACCGCGGCTAAAGTGGATAGCGTCAACACATTTGACGCGCCCAACACGGTCGTGCCGAAGCCGATTTCCGTGAAGGTTCAAGGCGGGAAGCTGGCGCTAAAACTGGAACCCAAGTCGGTGACGGTAGTCTCCGTGGAGCAATGAGTCTCAGTGAGGAATGACGCCTCATGATTGCGAACAGATCATTTCTTGTAGCAGTGCTGGCCATGGCCACTGCCACGGCACCTCGGCTCGCAGAGCAGGTGCAGACCGACGTGCCTCCAGCGGTTCCCGGTGCGAAGCCTGTGACAGTAGAGCGCGTAAAGGTGCATGGGACAGCTTTGGAAGGAAATCTCGAGGGTGATGCCGTGGATCGCGACGTTTTCGTGTTCTTGCCGCCCAGCTATGCCAAGGAGAAATCTCGTCGCTACCCGGTCGTCTATGCATTACACGGCTATTCCATTGGCGCCGAGCAATGGACCGGCGAAATTCATGTGCCACAGACCATCGAAGGCGCTTTTGCCCAGGGCGCAAAAGAGATGATTGTCGTGCTTCCCGATTCGAAGACAGTCCACAACGGGTCCATGTACTCGAGTTCGGTCACCACAGGAGATTTTGAGCAGTTTATTGCGCACGATTTGGTCGCATACATCGACGCTCATTACCGCACGATTCCGAATCGACTCAGCCGCGGTCTCGTTGGCCACTCTATGGGCGGCTACGGGGCGACCCGCATCGGCATGAAGCACTCCGATGTGTTCGGAAGCCTGTACATCATGAGCCCGTGTTGTTTGTCACCGAGACCAGCCGCCTCGCTGAAACTGGAAGATGAAAAGGCACTCGAAGCCGTCAAGACCCCTGAGGATTCCGCCAAACTTGGGTTCTTTCAGCGCGCTCAGCTTGCGACGGCAGCGGCTTGGTCGCCCGACCCAAAGAACCCGCCACTCTATCTTGACCTTCCGATGAAAGACGGCGCGGCCCAGCCTGACGTTCTCTCGAAATGGGCCGCTAATTCACCGCTTGCGTTTGTGGATCAGTACATCAGAGGTCTGCGTCAGTATCGCGCAATTGCGATCGATGCAGGTGATCAGGACGGTTTACGAATCGATGCCGGCAAGTTGCACGATGCTCTTGATAAGTATGGAATCGCGAACAGCTTCGAAGTGTATCATGGCGCGCACACGAGTAAAGTGGCTGATCGCTTCCAGAATCATGTGATCCCGTTTTTCAGCCAGAATCTCTGTTTTCAGGCGAACTGCAGATGACTACGGACAAGACTTGGAGCAATAGAAGCGAAGTCCTGCGCGGATGCAATGCGCTTCTTAAGCGATGGAAGTTTTAGCGCGGGCCAGTGAATCCGCACTGCTTCCATACTCTCTCCCAGGCCCAAATTCCCGCGCCGACCTTGACCGGGAGCGGGAAACCCAGCTGATGCGCCAGCATGCACACCTGGCCGCGATGATGGGCTTCATGCACGATCATGTAGACAATCATAGCGGCGCCCGCGGGCCAAGGTTTGGCCCAACCGTCCCGGAGAAATTGCTTGACGCGACCGTCCGGGCCTGAGAGAGCCGCAGCGAGCATCTCCGAGCAACGCAGGGCGCTTTCCGCCAGTGCAGCGCGAGCTTGCTTTTGCGTGCAATGGGTGCGATCGAGCTGCGCGGGGAGTTTGAGATGCGGGGCCGAGAGCCTCAGCCACTTTCGGCGAATGTTGTGCATATGCGCGAATATCGCCGCGATCGTGCGCGCGCTACGGGCGGGAGGCTTGGCCCGCCAGGCACGAGAATCCAGATGCTCGAGGATGAGCTGGTTGATTCTGTCATTGACGGCGTAGGTCTCGAGCAGGGCTTGGCGAAAATCCGGGCTGGGCAAAGCTGGCTGGCGAGCCATGGATTCTCCTCGATTCCGTTCGGGGGCATTGAGACTAACGCAGAATTATGCTCGAAGCGAGCGGCCGGTGCAGGAAAGGCGGTGCCAACCTCTAGCGGGCCGCATCCGCGCGGATCATGCGAATCCCAAAAACGCCGGGAATGTCATTTCCCGTAGAGGCTTCAAATCGCACGGTCACTTTTTGCTTGCCAGCGATCAGCTCGGAAGGAATTGCGTACTCAACGTCGAAAAAGCGCACGTCCTGCTCGGGACTGCGTCTCTCGGTTGCTTGCTCTCCCACTTTCTTGCCATCCACCAGGATATCGAATGAGCCTTTACGGCGGGCGTCGCTGCTGAACGTGACGACCAGACTCATGGGATGGTCAGAATCCACGGGCAGGTCAAAGGAAAACCACTTCGCTCCGCGCCTGCCACAGCGCCCCTCAAGCTGAACGGGGGAAGTATCTTCGCCTAGCTGATTGAAATCGCGTTCGGTCTGCATTTGTCCCGTCTGCGCAAAAGCCACGGTCGCCGCTTCGAGCTTCTTTTGCTTTTCTTGTTGAACTGCGTAAGCTTCCGATTTCTTCTTCCACTCCTCGGGAGTGAGCATGTCCCAATAGATGGCGTACTTGCGGCGGGGCAACTGGTAGAAGGGGACGAAAGTGATGTCAGAAGCGAGCCCAACACCGGAAGTGAGAAAGGTTCCTGGTTTGCCTGCCACCGGTTTCAGCCAATTGTCGACGGACTGGTTGGCCGCGACGAGAGGGGGAGCTGGCGGGCCAATTTTCCAACCTTCCCGGTCGCGCTCTGCAAACGTTTCAGGGCCCAGATCGCCGGCGAGTACCAGCGGCCCCCACATGAGGGCAAACCGTTCTGGGTTGTCGGGCAGCGGCTCTTTGCGAAGCGTCTTCGGCAAAACCAACTCCACGGTGTCTCCGGTTTTCCACGTACGAGTGATCTCCACATAGGAATCCGGCTTGGGGAAATCCTTAAGCGCCTGACCGTTTACTTTGACGTTGAATCCATTGCCTGCCCAATAAGGCCGGCGCAAAGCCAGAGTGAATTTCTTAGGCGATTTGGAAACGATCTTGAGGGATGCGGATTCGCCCATCGGAAAGTCGGTGCTCATTTCGAGTTGCACGCCCTGAGCCTTCCAATCCGCCCGCGTGGGGACATACAGGCTCACCCAGAGTTTGTCGCCGGATTCGTAGTAAATGCCGTATCCGTGAAGCGCGTGGCTCTCCATGCCGGTTCCGACGCAGCAGGTGAAGTCTTCAAACTTGTTCTGGTATTCGTGCTGCACGCCTCGGCCGACCGGCACCATGTAGCAAACGCGGCCGTCGTCGGGATCCTGAGAGGCAAGGATGTGATTGAAGAGCGCCCTCTCGTGGAAGTCGGCGTAGCGGATTTCCGGATTCACCGAGAAAAGCGTGCGCGACATCTTAATCATGTTGTAGACGTTGCAGGTTTCGGCGGTGCGTCCGTCGATGAAATCGTTGAGCTTGTCGGGTGCGCTGAAGTACTCATTCTTGCCGTGCCCTCCGGTGGCGAAGCTGTGACGCAACGCCACTTCATCCCAGAAATATGTGGCCGCTTTGTGATCCGTCTCGTCGCCCGTGTAGATGTACCTGGCCAGGGAGCCGATCATTTTGGGCACCTGCGTGTTGCCGTGATTTCCGCCTAGTACGTCCTGCCCAGCCGCAAGCGGATCGATCATCGCGCGATGCTCAAACTTGTCAGAAAGAGCCAGCCAGCGCGGATCGCCGGTGTCGGCGTAGAGATCAGCAGTAACCTCGTTCATTCCGCCGAATTCGGTTGCAAGCATCTTTTGCGTCTGCTCGTCGTCGAGTTTGGAAACGATACTTTCTGTCCAACCGGCGAACTTGATCTCCACATCCAGAGCCGTGCGATTGGCGGTGAAACGATAGGCGTCGCGAAGGCCAGCAAAGATCTTGTGCTCAACATACCATGGCGACCAAAGGCCGTTCAGGTCGAAGCCGCTGGACTTGATGACGCCTTTGCAGAGTTCCTGGAAGCGGAGCTTGCCGTCGACACTCTGGCCGTCGAGCTCCGCGCCAAGATAGCCGTCACCCTGGGCGTCTTGGATGTTTTTCAGTTCGCTGACGATGTAATCGCCGCGCTCCTTGAAGCGTGCGTCGCCAGTGGCGGCGTACATGAGGCTGACCGCTGAGAGATAGTGACCGGCAATGTGGCCGTTGAGCTGGCGTCCGGGACCCTCCCATCCGCCGTAGGGCTTGGCCTTGGGCTTGAGCCTGGCACGCTCGCGCAAGTAGGCCAACATACGGTCGGGCTCGAGGTCCAGCAAGTATTGAGCGTCAAGCTCCTGAGCGTGTTTCAGCGGGCCGCCCGTAAGCCGCACGCTGTTGAGCGGCAAAGGACGAACTTTCAGGAGTTTTTCTTCCGAGGCTTGCGCTGCGTTAGGGGTCTGCGCTGAAGCATATCCTTGCAGAAACAAGGCGACTGCCAGCGGAACAACCAGAATCCTCACAATAGCCTCCTCGAACTGCCCAGAACCGTGCTGGCCTCCCAAGTCGGCAACCCGCGCCACTATAAAGTATACTCGCGCGAACCTGGAGAATTGGGTTCCCTTCATCTGCCCTCAGCCATAAACCGATTCAGCCACGTTGCAACCCGCGCTTAGAGATTTTCCTGTTGTTTCAATCGTGCATGAGCGGCGCCTCACTGATCTCGCTGCAATGCAATGGTGAGGTAGACGGCGCAATTCCCTTAGTGCGGCGCGACGATCTCAACATAGTCTATGGCCGCGACTTCGCCCTTGTCCGGAATGCCTTCTATGCGAATTTCGTCCAACGGACGCAAGACAACTCCGCTGGTACGGTGCCTTGTGGAGGAATCTCCGCCGATTTTCGTGGTCGGCAACTGATCGTTCGCCACCCATTCATCTACTAAACGATTTCTTACATATAGGTGGAATTTCGCCTCGCCATCGTTTTGATCGAAGTACTGAACATCGATTTCATATGTGCCGGAGGCGCCTTCAAACGGGAATGCCGCTGCGCAGCCTTCCGGCGATTCGCATTCGATCGCTTTACCTCCTGAAGCGTTCTCCCACGGAGTCACGTCGATGGGCACGTAGCGCGTTAGCTGCATGTTTTCTGCTTCGACCCGGCCGGGATAATGCCCGACCCTTCCTTGTGCGTCCGGGATCCCAGAAGTGCGGAAAAACCAATTGCAGATCGCGTCGCGCCAAACAATTGCATGTCCGGCCTGATATTCGAGGCGCTCCAGAACAAACTCATAACGCTCATCGTCCCCTAAGAGGCCTCGAAGTGACTGCCACATGCGTACGAATTCGTGCACGCCCGCGACACCGTCGTAGTGTGAGTCATAGATGTGCTGAATTACGGTCTTGCTGGAATTCAGCCGATAAGTGTACGGCACATGATGGAAGAACAAGAGCAGGGACTCGGGAGTGTCCGCTGGCGTTTCGTAGTTCTTCTGAACGCCGGGTGAGTACTGTCCCACGTATCCAGTGCCGGTCCGGACGGAGCGGTCCATTCCAATACCATCGTGGTCGGCGCGGTGCCACTGACCCCATCCATTTCCCTCGGAGGATTCCACGCCCGGACCGTAGTGGCTGCCTAAGATGTCTGTGAGCGTACCCGCGCCAAGGGGACCGGTGTAGTTCTCATAGGTCGGCCAAGATGACAGCAACATGGCATCGATGATACGGACCACGACGGGATCATTTCCGAAAGTGAGGCGCGTCCACTCGTTGGCGATGTTGGCGGAGGAAAGACTGGGACTCCAGGCCAGCCGCGCAAACCCGTAGAGATTCGCCATCGCCATGGGATTGCCCAGCCAGTTGACATCGAGCCCGACGTTCGCAACCCCAGCAAATCCGCCGAGCGCGCGGCGAAAAGCGTGGCCCGAAACAATGCTTTTTACCGGGGTAGCTCGTCCGTCCGCCTGCATGTCGAAATCCAGAGCCTCCTTCCACATGGGAACCAGGAAGCAAAGGTGGCGTTGCTGGCCCATATATTCCTGGGTGATTTGCAATTCGATAGCTTCGTTGGTTTTTTCGAGGCCGCCAAAAAGCGCAGACGCAGGCTCCCGCACTTGAAAATCAATCGGTCCATGCTTGATCTGAATGATGACATTGTCATCGAATCTTCCGTCGAGCGGATGAAAGATGTCGTAAGCGGCTCTGGCGCGGTCATTCTTCGGATCGCCCCAGTCGAGGTGATGGTCATAAACAAAGGCCCGGTAGAAAACCACGCCACCATGAGGGTTCAATGCGCGCGCAATTACGTTTGCCGCGTCGGCCTGCGTGCGCCCATACGCAGAAGGCCCGACACGGCCTTCCGAGTCTGCTTTCACTACGAAGCCACCAAAGTCCGGAATCGCCGCATAAACCTGATCCGCCTTCTTGCGCCACCATTCAGTCACGTGAGCGTCAACCGGGTCAAACGTGTCCAATCCGCCGATTGTCTTTGGGCTGCCAAGATCGACGGCGATGGAAAGTCGAATCCCCCACGGCCGGAAGACTTCCGCGATGCGAGCAAGCTGAGGAAGAAAGTTGTCCTGAAGCAGCCGGGGGTTCGCATTCACGTTGTTAAGATTGCACCCATTGATGCCTACAGAAGCGAGCAGCCGGGAGTACTCATGTACGCGCGTGAGGTCCGCCCGCACGTTGCCGTTTTCGAAGAAGATGGATCGCCCTGCATAACCGCGTTCAATACTGCCGTCCAGGTTGTCCCATTGATCCACCCAACGAACGGGCGCATGGGGCTGCTGAACTTCGTTGAGTTGACCAAGAGCCTCACTTCTTGCCATCTTGCTGAGCAGCGAAAAGACTCCGTAAAGCACGGCGCGCTCGCTTGCGCCGGCCACGACGAGGCGGTCGAAACCTTGCACTTGAAAATGCGTCAGCCAGAAGCCTTCATCGCGCAATTCCTGCGGAGGCCGCAGACCCGGAACTGCTTTGAGTAAAGCCGGTAGCGTTCCGAGGATGATCGCGCTCTCTCGCGGAACGCTGGAGTCGACGCGGAGATTCTTTCCGAGCATGCCCCGAATTCCGCGCACCAATTCTTCTTGTGCAGATCGCAGAAGTGCGGAGTCGCCGAGGTTGACCAGTGTACTGGGCAGGCTCTCGTATTTCCGAGCCGTGCGATCGTCCAAGCGGGCATAGCGCAACCAAGCCTCGGCACCCGTTTCGGCAAGCAGTGGGATTGCCCCGAGGGACGCGACAAAGAACGCGCTGAGGAGCAAGAGGACATGCTTCACGGCTTACCCCGATGTCCAACGAGATTTGAAAGGAGAAACACGGCTCGAACAGTTATACCGGGCAACCGGGGAACACAATTCACTCTTTACGTAGTGCTCCAAGCAGCCGCGCCTTCACGGTCGCGCTGGCCTGATGTTGACGATACCCGGGAGCCATTTTCCTGCGTGCCGGTAAGTATATCGACGGTCAGTTGATCCAGCCGTTCGTAGGGCAGGCGCTTCTTTGCCATTTTGTCCTTGTCAAATGCGAATCCCAAGAGCGCTTCCGCTGCCTGCTTGGAATACCGGCCCGTTCGCGGCAGACCCGCAGATTCTGCTGAAACTTCGCGAAGAATGCTTTGAATTTCCTCGTTGGCATTCCATAGAGCGGCTTTTTCCTTGAGGATCAGATAAGTCCGCATGCATCCGCGCGCGAAATCCTTCACACCCTCGTAATCTTCCGTACGGTACGCATGAGCATCGAAGTGGCGTGGCCCCTGATAGCCGACGTCCTCCAGAAACTTCACCAGCCAGA
Organism: uncultured Acidobacteriaceae bacterium; assembly: GCA_964524045.1. GTDB lineage: Bacteria > Acidobacteriota > Terriglobia > Acidiferrales > UBA7541 > Acidiferrum. The sequence goes on along the minus strand of CAZGBQ010000082.1, from coordinate 6,386 downwards.
ACGCGGACTTTAAGTTCGAGGAGCCAAAACGCAAATCCTGATCGTAGCGGCCAGGCGCCTGGTCATTGAGGTCGATGTGAAAAAGCTTCCCGGCCTCCCACGCCTGCGCCACGCCATGCATGAAATTCAGTCCCGCCATCTGTTCATGAGCGACTTCCGGATTCACGCCCACCATCTCCGGGTGGTCCAGAGTCGGAATGAAGGCCAGATAATGTCCAGTAGTCGACATGTAAATGTCGCCTCGCGGCTCATTGGGTTTGGCTTCGAGCGCGAACTGAAATCCATACTTGCGGTCGATGTTGTATTCACACAGGAAGTTGACGGCTTCGCGCAGGCGTTTGATTGCTTCGTCGGCGCGCCGGCAAGCGTCCGTCTCGACTCCTTCGCGGCCGCCCCAGAGTACGAAAATCTTGGCCCCTAGCTCCGCGCCGAGGTCCATCGCGCGCATCGTTTTCTGCAAGGCATACGCGCGGACTTCGGGATCGTTTGCGGTGAACGCACCGTCACGAAAGACGGGATGAAAGAAAAGAGACACCGTCGCCATCGGCACAACGATGCCTGCATCCTGGCACGCGCGCTTGAAGCTTCGAACAATGGAATCGCGCTCCCCCGGCGTGACGTCGATCGGCACCAGGTCGTTATCGTGCAGGTTTACGCCACAGGCGCCGACTTCTGCCAGGAGGGAAACGATTTCCACGGGTGAAATCGGAGGTCGAACAAAGTCGCCAAAGGGATCCCGGCCTCGATTTCCAACCGTCCACAACCCGAAAGAAAACTTGTGTTCCGGTCGCGGTTGAAGTGGCTCAGGACTCATGGAGTTCTCCTAGGATGTTCGACAGGTGCCTGAATAGACTAAAGGCAGGGCTTACGAGTTGTAAAACCCCTTGTGTTAACGTTAACGGCGTGTATAGTACCACGCGCTGAGGCGATTACAAGCTCGGTAATACGGGAGGTTCCTCTTGAAACGGCATATCCGATTCTTCTGGCCTCACGCGGTTTCGGTTGTATTGGCGATTTTCTGCAGTTTTCTATTGCACCCGGCCATTGCGCAAGAGGCTCCTGCCTATCGTGACGCTAAACGAAGCGTCGAAGAACGCGTTGCCGATCTGCTCGGGCGCATGACTCTCGAAGAAAAGGTCGCACAGATGGAAGGCGCTTGGGAGAACCGCGGCTTCCCGCAAAACCAAAGCCGAATCTTCATCGATGAGAAAGGCGCGTTCCTTCCCGATCGCGCTGCGGCGCTGCTGAAGAACGGCTTGGGAGAAATGTCCCGCGCGAGTGAACCAAGTGAGAACCGCAGCCCGCGCGCCATGGCCGAATTCACCAACACCTTGCAGAAATGGATGAAGGAAAACACGCGGTTGGGAATCCCCCTGCTGATTCATGAAGAATGCCTCCACGGGCATGTCGCTCCCAAAGGCACTTCTTTTCCCGCAGCGATTGCCCTGGCCTCCACATGGGATGATGCACTGGTTCAAGAGGTCTTCACGTCTGTTGCTTCGGAAGTTCGAGCTCGCGGAGCACACCAGTGCCTCGCGCCTGTTCTGGACTTGGCGCGCGATCCGCGCTGGGGACGCACGGAGGAAACCTACGGTGAAGATCCTTACCTCGTCTCGCACATCGGAGTCGCGGCAATTCGCGGCTTTCAAGGAAACGGGCCGAGCGTCGACAAAGCCCACGTCTTGGCAACCGCCAAACATTTTGCCGTACACGGCCAGCCGGAAGGCGGAACGAACGTTGCCCCAGGCAACTATTCCGAGCGCGTAATTCGTGAGTATTTCCTAAAGCCGTTTGAAGCTGCCGTTAAAGAAGCCCACGTGCGGACCGTGATGGCCTCCTATAATGAAATCGATGGAATTCCATCACATAGCAACAAGCACCTGCTTGACGACATCCTCCGCCACGAGTGGGGCTTTCCAGGCCTTGTTGTTTCGGACTACTTCGGAATCACCGAACTCCGCACTACGCATCATGTCGTTGGATCAAACGATGTCGCCGCCAAGCTCGCGCTCGATTCAGGAGTAGACATAGAACTGCCGTTCGCAGACGCCTTTCCGAGTCTCATCGAGCAGGTAAACCAGGGAAGAGTGTCGGAAGCTGAGGTCAATCGCTCCGTTGCGCGCGTCTTGCGCGCTAAGTTCGCCACCGGCCTCTTCGACGACCCCTACGTCGACCCTTCCTACGCCGAAAAAATAACCAACTCTCCAGAGCATCAGCAGCTTGCTCTAAAGGCGGCGCACG
>CAZGBQ010000082.1:0-4045 GCA_964524045.1 uncultured Acidobacteriaceae bacterium | reverse complement strand
GAAAAAATAACCAACTCTCCAGAGCATCAGCAGCTTGCTCTAAAGGCGGCGCACGAAGCCATCATTCTCTTGAAGAATCAAGGCAATCTGCTTCCCTTGGACAAATCCAAATACAAACACATTGCGGTGATCGGCCCAAACGCTGCCGAAGTGCATCTCGGAGGCTACAGCGGCAAGCCCGGGCGCGGAATCAGTATCCTGCAAGGAATCAAAGACAAGGTGGGCAGCGGCTCGGAAGTGCTCTCCTCAGAAGGCTGCAAGATCACCGAAACTCTTCCGGATTGGGACGCCGACAAAGTTGTGCTCGGCGATCCCGCGCTCAATGCAAAACGCATCGAGGAAGCGGTGAAAGTCGCCAGTAAGGCCGATCTTGTTATTCTTGTTCTCGGCGGCAACGAGCAAACCTCTCGCGAGGCCTGGGCAAAAAATCATCTTGGTGATCGCGACGACCTGGATCTCCTGGGCGATCAGGATCAACTTGTCAAAGAAATCGTGGCCACGGAAAAGCCAACGGTCGTTTTTCTCTTACATGGCAGGCCAAACTCCATCAATTACATTGCGGAGCATGTGCCGGCCATTCTTGAAGGCTGGTATCTTGGGCAAGAAGGCGGCACTGCTGCCGCGGACGTGCTGTTTGGCCAATACAATCCCGGCGGCAAACTTCCCATCACCGTCCCGAGATCCGTTGGACAGCTTCCCGACTATTACTACCAGAAACCCTCTGCCAAGCGCGGATTTCTGGGAAGCACAACGGAGCCCCTCTTTCCATTTGGCTGGGGGCTGAGCTACACCACCTTTAAGTATTCAAACCTTCGCGCTACGCCCGATGCAATCGGCCCCGATGGCCAAACGAAAGTTACTGTGGATGTCACGAATGCCGGCGTCGTTCGTGGCGAAGAAGTCGCCCAGCTCTATATCCACCAGCAGGTCAGCTCCGTAACAAGGCCTGTGAAAGAGTTGCGCGGCTTCCGTAGAATCTCTCTGAACCCGGGCGAGACCAAGCAAATTGAATTCACGCTCGGTCCTCAAGAGTTGTCTTTCTTAAATCGTGAAATGCAACGCGTCGTGGAACCAGGCGCCTTTGACGTAATGGTCGGCGGGAATTCCATTGACCTAATCAGCGCCACGCTCAACGTCGTAAGTCGATGAGACTGACTTCGTGGCTCCTCTGAAAACCGTCAATTAGGAGAATCGCGCGACGATTACGCCGATTGTGGGGCGGCCGCGCCGGTCGCAATGCTTCGAAGCGCCGGATAAACGCGCCGGTAGATCGCGTAGTTCGCTTGCAGCAGTCTCGAAATCTCAGGACTGGGCCGAACGCGGGCGGCCACCTTGGTCACCGCATTGCATGCTTCATCTACGGAACCCCAGTTGCCCGCTCCCACACCGGCAAGAATTGCCGCGCCATACGCGGCGCCTTCCTCCGCTTCCATTAGCTCCACTTCCTGCCCATAAGTATCCGCTTGGATTTGCCTCCACAGCGCAGCGCGCGCGCCACCGCCGCCAAGCCGGATGTTGGTCACGGGAACATGGATTTCATCAAATATGGAAAAAGTGTCTTTCAAACTGAATGCCACTCCTTCCAGAATTGCGCGAATCACATGAGCTCGTGTGTGCGTCGGTGACAGCCCGACCAACGCACCTCGCACATTGGGATCCAGATGCGGCGTGCGCTCGCCCATCAAATAAGGGGCCCACATCAGCCCCTCGCAGCCCGGCGCCACAGGAACCGCTTCATCAGACAAGCGCTCATACGGGTCGCGCCCGTCATCCGCTCCCGCACCGAATTGATCGCGGAACCACCGCAGCGACAAGCCGGCCGCTTGCGTCACGCCCATCACATGCCAGCGCCCCGGAATTGCATGACAAAACGTATGCAGCCGCCCTTGCGGGTCAAGCGCCGGGCGATCCGTGGCCGCGAAGACCACACCGGACGTGCCGATCGTTGCGCTGACCACACCGGCGCGGACGATTCCCATCCCGACTGCCCCTGCGGCCTGATCCCCCGCGCCGGCCACGACGGGCGTGCCCACTTTCAGCCCAACTGCTTCCGCGCCTTCTCTCGAAAGTTTTCCGCACACGTCGGGCGACTCGAACAATTGCGGCAGCCATTCCTTCGGAATGCGCGTTCTGTTCAAGATCTTATCGGACCAACGGCGGTTCGCGACATCCAACATCAGTGTGCCGGAAGCGTCCGCCATGTCGATGGCGCGATCGCCGGTCAATCGATAGCGAATATAATCTTTCGGCAGCATCACGTGACGGACGCGTGACCAATGCTGGGGCTCGTTCTCACGAACCCAGAGCAGCTTCGTCAGCGTGAAGTTCGTGAGCGGCGGATTGCAGGTTAATTGAATGATTCGGGGCAAACCAAATTCGTTAGCAAGTTGCTGCGATTGCTTTTCGGTCCGCTGGTCACACCAGATAATCGCTGGCCGGATGACTTTTCCCGAAGCATCCAGGAGCACCGCACCGTGCATCTGCCCGGAAAAACCGATGCAAGCAACGTCTTCGGATTTGGCCTTTGCTTGGGCCAGCGCCTTGCGAACGGCGACGCCGCAAGCGCGCCACCAGTCCATAGGATCCTGCTCAGCCCATCCGTTCTGCGGCGAAGCAAACGCCTGGTGCTCCTCCGTGCCCGAAGAAACCACGCCACCACGCACGTCCATCAGCAGTGCCCGCGTTCCGCTGGTGCCTACGTCAATACCCAGAAAGTATTGGATGATGCGCCTCCTGAAGATTGGGTTGCGAACCTGTCCGCCGAACAAAGGACGGCAATCCGTGGCGATCTACGCCCGCGTTCTCCGCCGAACTAAACTGCCGAAGCAAACTATATTTTCGGCCCCTGGCTTACTGTCAAGGGGAGTTTTGATACCCGGTGTTGGCAAACCAAAGTGCGGAGTGCTGATTCGGTGGAGTAGAATGGTTTTTCTTCAGTAACCGAAGGCCCGTTGGGCACAGACACAGAAAGAACATCCATGGCCGAAGAAAGACGCGGGATTCACCGGATTGCCGAACTGGCGCAAGTGTCCATCGGCACGGTCGATCGCGCCCTGCACGGTCGCAGCGGAATCAAAGAATCGACGCGGCAGCACATCCTGCAGATCGCCCGTCAGATGGGCTACACGCCGAATCTTGCGGCGCGCGCGTTATCGGCTGGCAAGGTCCGCACCAAAATCGGCGTGTGTGTTCCAAGAGAGATTCATTTTTTCTACGACCAGCTTTGGAGCGGCCTGTTGGATGAAGCTCGACGAGTTGCCCACCTCGGAATCGAATTCGTGAACCGGCCTGTCCAGGTATTGGGCGAAGGAGACACGGACGCATTCAAGGAGCTGGTGGAAAGCGGCGTTGACGGAATCATTCTGACCGCTGGGAACCCGAAGGCCCTCCAGCCATTAATCGACGACGCAGAAGAGAAGGGCATTCGAGTCGTTTGTGTGTCTACCGATGCTCCTGCCAGTCGGCGATCCTCTATCGTGTGCGTGGAACCCTGGACAAACGGAAGCCTCGCGGGTGAATTAATGGCCAAGTTTGTTCCGTCGGGTTCGAAGGTTGCTGTGATCGCGGGTATGTTGAGCACTGAAGACCACCGCAAAAAGGCGGACGGCTTCGTGGAAACGTTTCCGCGGTACTGCCCCCAGGGGAAAATCATTAAGGTGATTGAAGATCACCAAGACGAAGATGAGAGCTTCCAAAAAACGTTTGAGCTGTTGCGCCGAACGCCGAGCGTTGCGGGGGTCTACGTAAATACTGTCAACTGCCTTCCCGTTTGCCGCGCTCTTGGGGCTTGCCGCCTTTCCGGCAAAGTAAAACTGATAGCCACAGACCTTTTTGCCGAAATGTCTCCCTATTTGCAGAGAGGAACGATCGCCGCCTCCATCTACCAGCAGCCCCACCGCCAGGGCCAAATCGCCGTGCGCTTAATGGCTGACTATTTAACTAACAAGGTAAACTTTCCGCCGAAGGTCCATCTAAGTCCAACCGTTGTCATGGCTTCCAATGTCCATCTTTACCGCGAGATCCGCTTAGCCGAGGCCAAGCTGGA
>CAZGBQ010000081.1:0-16499 GCA_964524045.1 uncultured Acidobacteriaceae bacterium | reverse complement strand
TTTTTCAGCACCAGCGGAACAAGGCTCACATAGGTGATCTTGTATTTCGGGAAAGCTTCGCGAACATACTCGGGACGCAGCGTGCGCAAATGCACGACCGCCGCCCCGCACGTAAAAGGTCCGAAAAACCCGACCATGAAATCGATGGCGTGATTTGTCGGCAAAATGCTGAGGTAACGTACGCCCGGGCAAAACGGATAAAGGGAAGTCAGCGCGACGCACTGCTCCAGGTAGTTTTCGTGCGTCATCATGCAGCCTTTGGGACGCCCGCCGGTTCCCGACGAATAGACGATGCTGGCGACGTCGCTACGCTTGCGCGGAACAAAAACCGGATCCGTCGTTTCTCGAAACTCTTCCCAACGCTGCGAGCCCGCCAAATCTGCATTCCCAGGCGCCTCCGTCACCAGGACCGTCTTCAAGTTTTCGGCTGCAGCGCGCCCCGGCGCGGCGCTGAGCTGCCGCCAGATGGGAAATTCGGTGATAAGAACGCTCGCGCCCGAGTGTTTCAACAATTGCCAGTGCTCTTCGGGCGTCAGTTTGTAATCAAGCGGAACGAGCACGCCCCCGCTGAAGAAAATAGCGTACGCCGAAATCAGCCACTTTGACTGATTCGTCATGATAACGCTCGCGCAGTCCCCCGCGGCGAACCCAATATCCTGCAATGCTTTGGCGAAGGTATGTGCGCGATTCTTGAAATCGCGATACGTCAGCCGCTCTTTTTCCCGCTCGCGGTCCGCCTCAATCAAGCACACTTCGCCCGCGAACTGATCCAGCGCATCCTTCAACGCCGCGCCGACGGATTGATATTTGGAAAGGTCCAACATTACAGGCGGGACTGGATGCGCTCGGCTAAAGTTCGGAAGTCGCTGACGCCCTGCACATCGTAATCCGGCAACTCAATACCGAAATGATTCTCCAGGCGCGAGAGCATCTCGAGCGTCTGTAGGCTGTCAATACCGAGCTTCTTGAAGAAGTCATCGCCAGGGGCGAGCGAGCCCGAGGGCAATTGAAAGTGCTTGGTCGCCAGGTCCAGCACTTCTTGCATGGTTTGTTCCAAGGTGCGCATTTCCTAATGAATTTATCATTCTCTGCGGAAGAAGAAAAATTCCCTGGAGCCAGCACTTTCATCTCATAAACGCGTTACGGCAGATACGGCATGGGGCCAGAATGTTCGACGAATTTCTTCAGCGCCGCCATCACCGTTGGCCGCGTGAACAGCTCGCAAAAAAGATCGATTTCGCGGCGAAGCTCCCCGTGCGGAATCGTCTTCACGAATTTCTTCGCCGCCTCACGCGCTAGTGGATCGTATTTCACAAGCTGCGCCGCGGTGGTCCGCGCTATCGCGAGCGCCTGCCCTTCGCCGGCTAGTTGAGCTACCAGTCCCACGGCCTGCGCGCGCGTGGCGTTGACCGTGCGGCCCGTGAAGAGCAGATCGCGCACGAACGCGTTCCCCAGATCGCGTTTGAGACGCGGGATGCCGCCAAATCCGGGGATGAAGCCGAGCCGCAGCTCCGGAAACGCAAACCGCGCCATCTTATCGGCAATGACAATGTCGCAAGCCAGCGCTAGCTCAAGCCCCCCGCCCAGGCACGCGCCGTGCACGGCCGCAATTGTGACGAATGGTGCAGCGTCGATCGCGTTAAAAACCGCATGAACGCGCTCGAGAAAACGCCGGATTCCATTTGCTCGTTCCTCTTCAGGAGTTGATGCTGCCTGGCGGTACAGCTCGCGAAGGTCGCCGCCCGCCGAGAAAACAGATTTCCGTGCACTCAAAAAGATGCAGGCAGAAGTCTCCGGGGCGAGTGCATCGAACGCCGCGGCGAATTCCTCCAGCTCCCCAAGCATTGCTGTCCCGATCTCATTAGCAGGGGCATGGTCAAGCGTCAGCTCGACGATCCCTTCGCGCCATTCCCAGCGCAGCGTCTTGCCGGAGAAGCTCTTCATGCGTGCTGCCTGTTGACCGCCGCGGACTCTTCACTTGTTTCGGAGCCCTGGTGCTCGCGCTTCCCATCGTACAGGTTGCCGATTTCAGCAGCATACCGCTCATTGATTGCGTCGCGCCGAAGTTTGCCATTGGCCGTCAACAATCCAGACTCCTCAGTAAACGCTTTGGGCAGGATTTTGTAATTCCGGATCTTCCGGTAGTGCGGCAGTTCCCGGTTCACCGTTTCGAGCGTCGATTGAACTGTTGTTGCCTCTACGTGACCGGTGATCAGCGCGCAAAGATATCCGCGCCCGTTTCCCACCACGATCACTTGCTGCGCGGACGGAAGCAATCGCGCGATTTGTTCCTCGATCGGCTCCGGCGCAACTTTGTGCCCGGAATTTAAGATAATCAGATTCTTCACGCGGCCAATGATCCGCCAGTTGCCGCGCGCATTGGGTTCGCCCTGATCTCCTGTGTGAAACCATCCATCCCGCAACGCGCGCGCCGTCTCTTCCGGGCGCTTCCAGTAACCAGGAAAAATGTTCGGTCCGCGGGCCACAATTTCCTCGCCTTCTCCGGCTTGCAGCTCAGTCCCTGAAATCGCTTGGCCCACGTAACCTGGCTCAGCGCGAACGCGCGGATCATCCATCGTACAGATGCCGGTCGTTTCCGTGAGGCCATATGCCTGCAACACGGGGATCCCCAGCATTTGAAAAAATTGCTGTGTTTCCGGAGCCAGCGGCGCGGACCCGCAAATCAGCGCGCTCAGGTCGCGCCCAAATCGTTCCCTGATTTTGCCGAAGATTAATCCGTTCCCGAGCCAAAGCCACAAGCTGTCCAGCGCCCCAAGCCGCCCTGCGTCTTTCTTCCGCCACGCTCCAAGCGCCCTGTGAAAAAGCCATCGAATCGGCGTCGCACGCTTCAACAGCGCCTCCTCCACTCCGCGACGCACGCGCTCCAGCAACGTCGGCACATTCAGGAAATAATTTGGCGACGACAGCCGGATCTCATCCGCCAGCTTGTTCAGGTCCGTGGAAAGCGTCAGCGTCGTTTCCCGCGTCAGGCAAGAGAGCAGCAAGAGCCACGATGCCGCAAAATTGAACGGCAAGTAGTGGAAAACGCGGTCTGGCCCTGCGCTCTTTTGATTCATCAACTGCCCCAGACGTTCGGCCGTGCGTTCGAGCATGAAGTTCAAGTTGCCGGTGTTCAGACAAACGCCCTTTGGCTCGCCGGAAGTGCCTGACGTGTAGATGATGGTGACAAGGTGGGAGTCTTCTCTAGAGATCGGTGCTTCCTGGACCGCCGCTTTCAGTGTCCCTGCCGTCAGCGCTTCTTCAAACACCACGCACCGCGGCGCCTCCGGCCAGGCTTGCGCGACCGATTTGCCCAGCGCGGCATCGCTCACTAACAGCAGCCGCGGCTGGCAATCCTTCATCATCCCGGCAAGCTCGCCCGCCGCCTGGCGGGAATACAGCGGGACGACGATCACGCGCTCAGCCATCAGCGCCAAGTCGAACACCGCCCAGCGAATGGAATTTGGCGCCAGCAGCGCGCAGCGGTCCCCGGCCTGCACACCAGCATCTCGCAGGAACGCCCGCACCCGCTGAACTTGCTCGAGCAATTCCTTTCCGGTCGCGCTGACAAAGTCTTCGCCGTGGATCTCCCGGAGCACCACGCGCGTGCCTGCGTGTTTCAGTTGTTCGAAAATGTCTTCCAGAAAATTAGGCATTAAGAATCAGTGAGCCGCCGCCAGCGCTCCAGGCGCAGAGTCGTACTGTTCCACGAGTCGAACCAACTCCTTGCTGAGCGGAGGCAAATAGTCTTCCCACGAGAACACACCGGTACGAACCGGAAACTCCGGATAAGTTCGCCTCACCGCGTCCTCCAGCAACGTGCCCATGCGCGCCATGACCTTCAAATTGCGCACCACCGTGCGTCCAATGCCCTCGCGCACGGAATCCGCTTCCGCCACCAGCGTCTCCATCAGTTGAAGCAGCTTCGGCTCCAGATCCGCATCGTCTACCGTCAGGAGCAAATGCTCGTGCCCGCGTTCGCGCATCAGGTTACGGATGCGCTCGTCCATCGTCACGCCGGCCGAAGCCACTAGGGTGGGCATGCACGTCACGATGCCGTGGTAGCGCGAAGAAACCATGTATGCGCAAGCCCGCAGAATGGAAACGAGCTGGAACATGTCGTAATCATCCGAAGTAAAGACCGGCGTTGCTGGAATTTCAGTCGCGATGTCGCGGCACGCCACCGCGTCTAGCCGTTCCATCGCCACCAAAATCGGGAACACGCGATGCCGTTGAACAAACGCTTGTGTCGCCTTGACGAACGCCGAGACGTATCGCCGGTATTTCCGCTCCACTTCCACGCCAGACTGGAAAAAGTAAACCGTGCGGTACTGGCTGTCCTTGAAAGCTCCCGTTGTGGCGCTCGCGATGTATTTCGCAATGGATGCTTTCACCGGCCACACGTAAGGATGGATCGGGCAAAGCACGAGCACCGGTGTCTTCTCGTCCCAGCCTGTTTCCAGCAGCGCCTTGCGGCCGTATTCAGGCGGAAGCGGCTCAAAAGTCCACGCCGTGTCCGTTCCCAGTTCCGTCGGCACTCCCAGGGAATTTAAAAGCTGCTGCGATTCGGTGTTGCGCGTAATGATCAGCGAGTCCTCGACGTACCGTCCGCACATGGACGCAATCAAAGCGTCCATATGGCCGGCCTCGCCGCCATAGCCGACCGATAGCTTGTTTTCCGCCGACGCCAGCCCCAACGAGCCGATCATCATCGTCGTTAGCGCATTCGCGAACTTGCTCTTGAACATCGAGCCTTCGCATGCGATCACGCCGTGATTCTGGCGCACTTCGCGGAAAAGAAACGGCGGGTAAACGTCGGGAAGATGAACCTGGCGCGTGCCTTCGAAATATCCCTTGGTGCGGTCAAAGCTTTGCGTCATCACGCTGAAGTCTGCATGCTCGGCTCCCAACACGTGCCGCACCTGCCGCAGCATTTCCTGCACGCGCACATCGCTTCCCGTGTTGCGCGTGCCGTTATAACCGGCAAACAGCAGCTTTAACTTTTCGCCCGGGCTCCAACGCTTGCCGAGTCCGAACATCCACCCAAAGCGGCGGATTTCGATCAGCGCGCTGACCCACGCGACAAGAAGAAAGTCCGTCATGCGCGAGCTTTCTCCACAGCGGCGGACTTTGTGACGCCTGCGCCACTTGGCCATGGCTTTGCCGGATAACGAAAATGATTCTCGCGGCTGAATTTCAGCAGCGGCGTGGCGTACGTCGAGAACTTTGCCGGTCCTTCACCCAATTCCGCCACCACGCGCGAATTATCAAACACTGTGTTCCAGTCCAGGTACGGCCAGAAAACCTTCAGAAGCGAGGCTCCGTGGCCCAGCCCTCCTCCACGGTTCGCCGCCCAATTCACGCTTCGCGAAAACGTCCCGCCCAGCGACGGCAAGAATAGCGGCTTCCGCATGCCTCCCGCCCCCGAGATGGCCTCGGTCAGCTCCGCATAAGTCTGCGATCCCGTCCCCGACGACAAATGATAAATGCCATGCGCCGGTGGTTCTTTTTGATGGATAGTCACAATTGCTTTTCCGACGTAATTCGCCGGAACGATATCGATTCTATCCTGCGGCCGCAGCGGAAGCACCGGCATCCTCGCCAGCACGTCGAACGCCTGCACCATGTCAAACTGCGACGTTTCCGCGCGCCCGCTGTCTCCCAATACGATGGCCGGGCGAAAAATTGTTTTTGACACATCCGGCAATAGCCTGTTGGCCATGTGCTCGCAGAATTTCTTCGTGCGCGCGTACGGATCGTAATCCGAACGTCCCCAGTCGATCGCTTCGTCTTCAGTAACCACTTCATTTTTTCTTTTTCCTGCCACCGCAACGGTCGAAACGTGCGAATACCGCCGCAATCCGTTGCGGTTCTGGGCCCGGCGCGCCAACTGAAGCACTTCCAAAGTGCCGCGCAAATTTACGTTCAGGCATTGCTTTTCGGATTTGCGGTTTAGAGAAGCCGCACAATGAATCAGCGAATCCGTGGTATCCACCAGCGCATGATATTCATCGTCACCTAACCCAAAGCATTCCGCCGTCAAATCCCCTCTGAAAATTTTCACGCGCGTATTCAGGTAATCGAAGAATTCCGGGAATTCGAGATGCAGTTGCAGGGAGGTCCAAAGCCGCTCGCGCGCTTCAGGTTCCGTCTTCGCGCGCACCAGCAGATTCAGGCGGTCGCGATACCCAGTCAGCAGTCCCGCCACCAGGTAGCTGCCCAGATAGCCGGTCGATCCCGTTACGAAGATGGCCATAGCTGATCGGATGACGCCGCAGCCTTGGAAAGCGCCGCTTCGGGAGCCGGCCCTGCCGGCCAATCGAGCGCGCGCGGCTCTCGCGCTTCCAGCGGCCGGCCCTCCATCAGCGGGTAACACCAGCGGCGCAGCGCGGGAATGTGTACGTTAATCCAATATTCCCACCAGTCCACCGCTTCCGGCGCAAAGTCGAAGAGCGTTCTCTCTTCCGCCGCCAGCGCCGCGGAGAGCATGCGCGCGTTCTCCGCTTCGAACACATGCTCGTTGTGCAGAATGAATGGCTCGTAGAGCTCAATGAGCTTTTGCGCGCGGATCAGATCGCGCTCAGTCTTGGCGAATGGCGGCTTCTTCATCCGCAGCGTCGCGGCCGCCCGGTTGATTCCCGAAACCACCGCCTTTTGCATCGGGATCGACAGCCGTTCATAACGCTGTTTCGACACTGGAATCGATTCGAACTTGACCTTTAGCCAGCTATCAATGCTTTGACTCTGCGTGGTCCGGTAATGTTTCCGATGCGCCAGCCCCGTTAGTTCGATACTTCGGCCCATATTCACCGGATTCACCGCCGAAGTTGCCAGTTGATACAAGCGCGCGTTTCGCCGCGTCACCAGCGCTGCGGCAATCAGCGTCATCCCCCGGCACACCATGTCCACGGGGATCACGTCCAGGCATTTCCGCTCGTTCGAGGGAAGCTGCCGGAAAGTCGTTCCCAGCAAGTAAGACAACGGCCCGGAAGTGTTGATCCCTTCATTCCAGCCCGAGAAGGGCGAGCGTTCTGAGCTTTCCACGATCGAAGGACGCACGATGGCAATCGGCAGGTCTCGTCCATGCCGTGCCAGCAGCGATTCCCCGAGGCTCTTCGTGAATGTATAGGTGTTTGGCCAGCCGAGCCGCTGGGCCCGCTTCATGCCCACGCGCGTCAGCCGGTTGCGCGCCCAACGCGCGCGATTGCGCTTCAAAATGCCGTCGAGCTCGCCTGCTGGCGCCGAAGCCTCATCCCCGCTGCGTCCCAGCGCCTGCCGCCGAAGCGCTTTGTTCAACTCTGAGCTTTCCGCGCGCGCTTCCACGCGTCGAATGGTCTCTCGCAACGACCCGGTTTCGTGTTCCGCATCGAAGCGCGAATCGTTTGCAGGATTGTAGTTCTCCTGCAACTCTTCGCTCACCCGGCCGTTGCGCATGCCCACCACGTAGCACGTCGAAAGGTGCATCAAACCCGCATGGCTGCACTTTCGTAAGAACGCCAGCAAATGCAGCGTCGAATCGACATTCGACGACAGCGCGTCGCGCAAGTCCGGATTGAAATCCGTCAGCCCCGCGCTGTTCACGATTACGTCCACCGACTTCAGCAATCGCGCTCTCGTGGACTCGTTGAGCCCCAGATGTGGCGTGCTCACGTCGCCTTCAACCACTTCCACCTTCTCGTTCAAAAAAGCGCCGAGTCTTCGTCCGTATTGGTCATGCAGTCTTTCGAATGCTGGAGAATCTTCGACGATCTTCTCGAAGCGTCTTTGCGCGGACGTGGTCCGGTTCCGCCGGATCAGCAGCGTGATCTTCCCGATATCAGGAATCTTTTCCAGCAAGTCCACAAGCCAGACTTTGCCGATGAACCCCGTCACCCCGATCAACAGGATGTGCCGGTTTGCCAGCGTTTCTCGCACCGCGAGCCGCTCCACCCGCGGCGCCCCTCCGAACATGGCCACGGGCTTCTCGCCGCCCGCCACCGGCCGGTCCGTCGGCTGCCTTGCGCTTTCCAGCAGATCCGGCTTCCCAGTCCAGCCCAGCTGCCGCAATAGCTTCTCTCGGGAGACTTCTCCTTCTATCCCGCCACTCGCCAGCCGCGCGAACGGCCCGCGCGGCCGCACCACTGGCTCCAGCAGCCGCCCGGTCGCTTTTCCGTCCCTGTATTCCAGCCGGTTCGCGAGGAACGATTCCACGCCCAGGTGATGCGCCAGCGGCCGAAGGATGTTCTCGAGCAGTTGCCCCACCAGCACCACCCGCTGGCCCCGTCGCACCGCCTCCGTCAGCCGCTCCACAGCCTCTTTTCTCAGCTGCGGCTTCAAGACGTAATGAAAGTATTCTTCCCCCAGCAGGTCCAGCCGGTCCCGGCTGACGCCTCGCAACAGCGTGTGCAGGAACCTCGTCGCAAACGTCCGGCTCGCCGCATAAGCGAACGGCCGCGTCAGCGCTATTCCCGCCATTCCCGCGCGTCTCGCCCACCGCTCGGCAAAGCTCTGCGAATTCCACGTGAAAAAGCCGACCGGCCGCATCGCCCCCAGTTCTAGCAGCGCGCCTTCCACGCGCCAATACGAGACTCGGCCTTGCTCTGTGCCGAGGGCCACGTGCGTCAAGTTAGAAGCAGGATGTGCCATCTCTCTCTTAATCCTTGCTGTTGGGCCGGCCTTCTGACGCGGGCCGCTCCCTCATCGCTCGCATTGACCATGCAGAGGCGCACTTGGCGGTAGTTTCTGCCAAAGTGTTTCGTTCCGCATAACCTTTGGAAAGCCTGACTCCTTGGAGTGCTTCTCATCTTCTAATGGTTCTTGGGACGGTTTCAGCCCGCGTATCCCCACACGAACCGTAGGGCCCTGGCTTCGCTCAGCCGCGGACTGCTAGGAATTGTAAAAGTAGCATTCTCAACGTTTTCCCGCAAGCCAACGACCGTACTTGCAGGCGCGAATTGTGGGCTTCGACCGCTCGACCACTAAACAGACAGGCTTTTGTAGCGTCGCGCTTCAGCGTGTCCCAGTTACTGCACCAAGCGCTTGTGCCGGACAAGTATCAGGGCTTGACCTAAACCCCCCACCCGTACCGTTCAGCGTGTTCGAACGTCCGCTGCATCTCTTCCCGCAAAATTTCCGTGAACACCGATCCACCCACCGCTCGCGCTCCCGGCTCTGTGATGTCCGGTGTCCGGTACCCGCCCGCGAGCACGCGCGTCAGCGATTGTTCTACCCAATCCGCTTCCAGCGTCAGCCCAAACGCATCCCGCAGCATCATCGTCGCGCTCAAGATCGACCCAACAGGATTCGCGGTGTCTGTGCCCGCCAGCGAAGGCGCCGAACCGTGAATGGGCTCAAACAGCGGCGCCGACGTCCCGAAGCTCGCCGAAGGAATCAGCCCGATCGACCCCACCAGCGCCGCCGCTGCATCGCTCAAAATGTCGCCAAACATGTTGCTGCACAGCATGACGTCGAATTGTGAGGGCCGCAGCGTCAACTGCATCGCCGCGTTGTCGACGTACATGTGCTCCAATTTCACTGACGGATACACCGCGCTCATCGCCGTCACCGTGCGCCGCCAGAGCTGCGAGCTGGTCAGCACGTTCGCTTTGTCCACTGAACACAGCCGCCTCGTGCGATTTTCTGCACGCGTGTACGCAAACGTCGCGATTCGCTCGATTTCCGGCGTCGAATAGGTTTCCGTGTCCCAGGCGCGCTCCTGGCCACCTTCCATGGCGTTCCCACGCTCGCCAAAATACATTCCGCCGGCTAGCTCGCGCACAATTTCCAGGTCCAGATCCCCCAGCCGTTCCTGCTTTAGCGGAGAAAGCGCCTTCAGCGGCTCAATCAGTTTCACCGGCCGCACGTTGACGTACAGCCCCATGCCCTTGCGCAATCCGAGCAGCCCGCTTTCCGGTCTTTTCCCCACGGGAAGTGCATCCCACTTCGGGCCTCCAACAGCGCCAAGGAATACCGCGTCCGCCTTTTTGCAAGCGTCCAGCGTTTCGTTGGGAAGCGGCAAACCCGTCGCGTCAATCGCGGCTCCGCCCAGGGGAAGCTCTACGAACGCAAACTCGTGGCTAAATTCATGGGCCGTTTCGTGCAGGATCGCCGCCGCGGCCCGTGTCACTTCCGGCCCGATGCCGTCTCCCGGCAGCAGAACAATGGTCTTCTTCATCTTGGTCCCCAAATCTTGTAGGGACGGCCCGCTGAGGCCGTCCGAGAAGCGCTCAGGCGGAAGTCGACTCCGCCATCGCCGTCGGCCGCCGCCGGATCACTTCGTGCGCAATGCCCACGATGTCCCGTGCCCGCACTTGTTTCGCTTGATCCGCCAGCGCCGTCACGCGCTTGTACACTTCCGCCAGCTCCGCGTCGCTCGCCTCATAACCCAAATCCTTCAGCGTGATCCGTAGCGCGTTGCGCCCCGAGTGCTTGCCCAGCACCAGCGAACGGTTCGGCACGCCCACCGTCTGCGGCGAAATAATCTCGTACGTCAGCGGATTCTTGATAATTCCGTCCTGGTGGATACCCGCTTCGTGTGCAAACGCGTTCGCGCCTACGACCGCTTTGTTGGGTGCCACCTGCGCCCCCGTAATTTCCGTCAGCAGCCGGCTTGAAGGAAATAGCTCTTCCAGCCGAATTCGCGTCGTTACTCCAAAACTCTCCTTGCGAACCGCCAGCGCCACCACCACCTCTTCCAGCGACGCGTTTCCTGCCCGCTCGCCGATTCCGTTGATGGTGCACTCGATCTGCCGCACTCCAGCGCGCACGGCCGCAAGCGAGTTCGCCACCGCCATGCCCAAATCGTCGTGACAATGCGCGCTCAGCGTCACTCCGTCCGGATCGCCAAGGTATTCCCGCACCTTCGTGAACATCGCTCCGTACTCTTCCGGTACCGCGTATCCCACCGTGTCGGGCAGGTTCAGAACGGTTGCCCCCGCGTCCACCGCCACGCGGCACACCTGGCACAAGTAATCGATGTCCGTCCTTCCGGCATCTTCCGCCGAAAACTCCACTTCCCCCACATGCTGCCGCCCGTAACGAATCATCGCCGCGATCGATTCCAGCGCCTGCTCCCGCGTCATGTTCAGTTTCACGCGTAGGTGCAGATCGGAAGTCGCCAGAAACACGTGCAATCTCGCTGCCGCCGCCGGTTCCAACGCTTCGATCGCTGCGCTAACATCCTCTTTCTTCGCTCGCGCCAGCGCCGCAATCGGCACTTCTCGAATTTCCTTCGCCACCTTTTGCACAGCCTCCAGGTCGCCCCGCGATGCAATCGGGAAGCCCGCCTCAATCACATCGACATTCAGCGCCGCAAGCTGTCTGGCCATCCTCAGCTTTTCCTCGGTATTCATCGAAAAGCCCGGCGACTGCTCGCCGTCACGGAGCGTGGTGTCAAAAATGCGTACCGTGTCCATAGAGTCTCCCAGCCTCTAGTAACGCACGCCGCCCGCCCTGCGGTCCAATTTATCTTTATTCTGCTTTTGATAATCCTGTCTTATACTACCGGCCTGGTGCGCTTATGGATCTCGGCGAATTGCAGGTCTTCCTGATGGTCGCGAAAGAAGGCAGCTTCTCCCGCGCCGCCGAGCGTCTCTACCGCACCCAGCCCGCCATCAGCCTGGCCATCCGCAAGCTGGAAGACTCCCTTGGCCAGCCTCTCTTCGTGCGCGGCGCCCGCCCCATCCGCCTTACCGATGCCGGCGTGCTTCTCAAAGATTACGCCGAGCGCCTCCTCAACCTGCGCGACGAAGTCAAAAAGGGCCTTACCGAGCTCGAGGGCCTCAAGCGCGGTGAACTCTCCCTCGGCGTCAACGAAAGCTCCATTCACGCCCTTCTCCCCGCACTCGCCAAATTTCGCGAACTACATCCGGGCATCCAGGTCCGCGTTCATCGCATGTTTTCTCGCGACATTCCCCACGAAGTTTTGAATTACCGCCTCGACCTCGGCGCGGTCTCCTACGTCCCCCGCGATCCTCAGCTTCTTGCCACGGAAATCCTCAAGGACGAGTTGACCCTCGTCGTCCCGCCGAAGCATGCCCTCGCCCGCAAGCGTGAAGTCGACGTCGCTGACCTTGGCAAAGAAAATTTCATCGCGCACATTGTCGAATCGCCCTATCGCCGCCGCGTTATCGAACTATTCGCCCGCCATCGCACCGCTCTCAACATGCCCATCGAAATGCCCACCATCGAAAGCATCAAGCGCTTCGTGCAGATGGGCATGGGCGTGGCCATCGTGCCGCGCATGTGCGTGCAATGGGAAATCGAGCACGCCTGGATGAAAGAAGTGAAAATTCGCCAGCTCAACATGCCGCGCCACGTCTATCTCATCTCCCGACGCGGCGCTCGCCTCCCGCACAGCGCCACCGAACTCATGTGCATCCTCCGCGGCGAATAGCCCGCCGTTTTTTTTTCCGTGAATTCCTCTCCTCAGGTATCCTTTTCGTCTGGCTTCACCGTGTTTGGAGTCACCGGGTGCGCCCTTGACCAGCGGCCTCGCCATTCTCGTCATCGGTTTTTTCCTCGGGATGCGTCACGCCACCGATCCCGATCACGTCATCGCCGTTTCCACCATCGTCAGCCGCGAGCGCTCCATCAGCAAAGCTGGCCTCATCGGCATGCTCTGGGGTTGCGGTCACACGCTGACCATCGCCTTGGTCGGTGCCGCCATCATCCTCTTTGGCTTGGTGATTCCGCCTCGCGTCGGCCTTACTATGGAATTCTCCGTCGGCTTGATGCTGATTCTTCTCGGCGTGCTGAACCTTACCGGCGCCATGACTTGGCTCGGCGCAAAATTCTCACCATCCCATCCTCGCGTCACCGGCCAGCACGCTCACATCCATCAGCACGGCAGCGAGCTGCATTTTCACTGGCACTCCCATTCTCCGGTCACCGAGCATCACGAAAACAGCCTCGCCGTTCCGCGATCATTCGAAAAGCCCTTCGCGAGCCTGGGCCTTTTCCAAACCGTCCGCCCTTTGCTCATCGGCATCGTGCATGGCCTGGCTGGCTCCGCTGCAGTCGCTTTGCTCGTCCTAAGCACCATTCGCGAGCCGAAATGGGCCATGCTCTATTTGCTTTTATTCGGAGTCGGCACGATTACAGGTATGATGCTGATTACTGCAGCTCTCGCCCTGCCGTTTTCTTACGCGGGCTATCGCTTCGCCTGGCTCAATCGCGGCCTCGTCGTCGGCTCAGGTCTTCTCAGCATGTGTTTCGGCATTTTTCTCTGCTACCGCATCGGCTTCGTCGATGGCCTCTTCTCCGGCCATCCCCGCTGGACTCCCACCTAGTTATTTCGTAGCGTCGGTATCTTGCCGGCGCTTTGTCTTGCCGTGTCCTTCACCCCGCCCGATCCGGTTTTCCCGGCAAACACATGATCGTTGCCAACATCGTGGCGCAATGCACTTCCTTGCCATTCTTCTTCGCGTGTACGTCTGCTGCGCAAATTTTCAAAGTCCTTCCCGATCGAATCACTCTTGCCCGCGCCGTCAGTTCCTCCCCATCCGCCGGTGCCAGCAAATTCAATTTGTACTCCACCGTCAGCACCGTGCTATCCGTCGGCATCAGCGTGTACGCCGCATACCCGCACGCGCTGTCCGCAATCGCTCCGGACACTCCGGCATGAAAGTAGCTGTGTTGCTGGGTCAATTCCGCTCGAAACGGCACCCGAATCGTCGCATGCCCTGCAGTCAATTCCACGAGCTCCGCCCCAAGATGCTTCATCAATCCCTGGCGGCCAAAACTCTCGCGCACCCGGATCGCAAACTCCTTATCTACAACCATAAGTCCCGCCTGTTCTTTAATATTCCGTGCTTTCGCGGGTCCTTCTTTGCTATACCGTGTTCTCGCCGCGCGCTTGTTCATAGGCGAGCAGTATATCAGCCGCATCCCTGCGATCTAGGAGCGCCACTCGCAAACCCGCTGCGCTATTATCGAGTCTAGTTTTTCCTTGTCCCTTTTCCTCAAAACGAGTGCTCGCTTACTTCGTCTAAGCGAGGGGCGTGTTTCATCGATAGGTGATCAGAACTTATGGAGGTTGATCATGCGAAGGAGCAGTATCAAGCTGACTTTGCTTTCCCCCAGAATAGTTAGAAGGGCTTTCGTTGCGGTCACATTGCTTTCGCTCGCTGCAATTCCTCTTCACGCCCAGAGCCAATCACAGAATCAGGCCCCGCAGCCCGTACGCTCCCGCGCGGACGAGACCGTCGAGTGGTGGAACCACATCGGCAATAAGCTGATCGCCATGGCCAAAGATTTCCCTGAAGACAAGTACGATTTCAAGGTGCAGAAAGACCAGCGCACCTTTGCGGAAAACCTTCTGCACGTCGCCGCCGTCGATTATGACGTGATCAGCAGAGTTTCTGGCTTGCACGTTGGGCCGGACTTTGGCAAGGATGCGCACAATCCGTCGCGCGACGCTTACAAGACCAAGGCCGACGTTGTGAAACTCCTCGAGTCCGCTGTCGCCGAAGGCGCCGCCCTGATCAAGCAACAAGGTGACGCTGGCCTGGACCAAACCATGCCATTTGGCTGGGAGACCGGCAGGCATATGGCCCACGTTTCCTACATTTGGCTCAGCGTGATCGAGCATAGCGCCGAGCATTACGGCCAGCTCGTCGCGTACTATCGCGCCAACAACCTCGTTCCGCCCAAATCTCGCCGGTAGATCCGGGCAAAGTTCCATCAAATTTGAGGGGAGAACTCGCTAGGCTGGATTTCAGCGGTCAAAAGTCACGAGTCGCCAGTCACGGTTTCGCCGCCAGCGCTTGCCCCACGGAATCGTGAATCGGCAGGAGCTTGGTCAATCCGGCTACTTGCATCACCGCGCTGCTCTGTTTGCTTAGGCCCGTGAGCGCAAACCTTTGTCCCTTACTTCTGCGGTGCACGAACAATTGTACGAGCGCGCCAGTCCCGGCCGAGTCCAGAAACGACACGCCGCTCAGGTCCAGAATCAGATGCGCCGCAGGCTCCGGCCGCACCGCTTGGATGAAATCGTGAACTGTTTCCAGACTCAGCTTGCCCTTCAGCCGCACGATCACTTGAGCTGCGTCGGGACCCGCTTCCTTTTCTAAGTCCAATGGTTTCGGTGTCATAAGGTTGCAAACCTTAACTCATTCCCCTGTCACAGAGCATTAATATTCTGTAACATTGCCATCGCAGCTTCGCTTCGCCCCCTTCGATTCCCATTTTGGAACTCTCATCTGATTAGCTATCTTATTCGTAATTTGTCGTTGACTTTCCATTTTTTCGGCCTTACTTTTCCATTTCGGGGCTGCTTGCTTCTCAACCCAAGAGAGCCGCGCGACTTACGGCCGGGAAAGACCTATGGCCAAACGGCAGGAAACTCGCGTTCTCGCGCCTTTTTTCTCAAAACTCGAATTCTCTTTGCCTTCCGTCCTGAAGCTCTTTCTCCCCGTCGTTTTCCTCTTCGTTGTTGTCAATCCTGCTTTCGGTCAGACTTCGCAACAGTACGTCTATCTTTCCGTGCCAGGTTCCCCTTCGTCCTCCCTCTCTGGGCTCAGTAATGCCAGTCAAACCGGAGCCCTCAGCCCCGTTCCGAACTCTCCTTTCAACGAGCGCCTCGAAGGCGGTCTTCTGGCCATTGACGGCCAGGGGAAATTCCTTTTCGTCCTGAACGCACTGAGCAACGACATTTCGATGTTCCAAATCGATCAGACCTCCGGCGCGCTTGCTGAAATTCCTGGCTCTCCCTTTGCGGTTCCTCCAACGATCAATCCCAACATGGCGCCCTCGCAGCCCATCTCTATCGCCGCTGAAGCCTCCGGCAAATTCTTGTTCGTCGGATACTTGTCAGGCGATGTTCAGGGCGAGAGTTCCGTGGTTTCTCTGACCATCGACACTTCCGGATCCAACCCCGTGCTTGTCACAGTCCAAAGCACGCTCACCAACAGTCTCGGCGCTCCCACACAATTGCTCACCGACCCCAAGGGCCTTCATCTGTACGTCGGTCTCAGCAAGGGCCAAAACGGAATCGACGTCGGAGGGGCCGAAGTCTACAGGATCGATTCTGTCACCGGGAAACTGGCCTACCAAGGCATGGCGGACGTTCTCAACACTGATGGGATGAGCTATGCCATCGATTCGCGGGATAGGTTCCTGTTCGCCGGCGGCCAGGGGAATGCGGGTTCGATTGAGAGCTGCGTCATCTCTCCCGTCGATGGAACCGCGAATTCTTGCTCGCCGGTTCTCTCGCTTGGATTCCAGGAGCTGCCTGCGGTGATGCTCGCCGAGAATTCGGGGCAATTTCTCTATGTCTACCAGAGCCTTACCGCGGCCGTTTTTGTCTATTCCATCGATCAAGCCACCGGCGCTCTGACGCAAGTGCTTGGTCCGCTCAGCTCCATCACATTTGTTCCGGGCAACAGCATTTCCGATCCCATGGGGCCGTACATTTATTCCGCTGCTGGCGGCAATCCTCCCCGCGTTCACGCCTATTTGGTGGATCAGCAATCCGGAAATCTCACGGAGATAGCGGGCTCTCCGTTCAGTTCCGGACTGAG
>CAZGBQ010000080.1:0-16580 GCA_964524045.1 uncultured Acidobacteriaceae bacterium | reverse complement strand
CGCGCCTGGTTCGGGACCAGGAGGTCGATGGTTCAAATCCATTCGCCCCGACCACTTTTTTCATTTTGAAGCTTCCTTGAAATCATCACAAGCTTCAGCTATAAGTTTCAGTCTCAAGCAAAGAAAGCGCGTTGGCCTGGCCATCCTGAGTTTTCAGTTCAGGAATCCCTACACAGTGTCCGGTCGGACGGTTTGCGCTAAAATTAGCGAATGCCGAATATTCTCCTCACGAATGACGATGGATACCAGGCGAAGGGGCTTCGGGCGGTGGCGGAGGCGCTTGCGGATTTCGCGACGGTCAGCATTGTGGCTCCGAGCCGCGAGCAGAGCGGGACGGCGCAATCGTTGACGTTGCGGCAGCCCATCGTGTGCAATCGCATCGCCGACCGCGAGTGGGCCATCGACGGGACGCCGGCGGACTGCGTGATCGTGGCGCTACACAAACTGCTGCCGGAAAGGCCCGACCTGCTGATTTCCGGAATCAATCATGGCGCAAACCTCGGTGAGAACGTCTACTATTCGGGAACTGTTGGAGCGGCGCGGGAAGGCGCGTTGCACCACATTCCGTCGATGGCGGTTTCACTGTGTGCGAAAAAGGACAGAGTGAAATTCGAGAATTCGGCCCGCGTGGTGCGGACCACTGCGGAAATGATTTTCGCGGAAGGCCTGCCCGACCAGGTGCTCTTGAACATAAACGTACCGGAGCCGTGGAATGGCAGCGTGAAATTCACGCGGCAGTCGAAGAAAATCACGCGCAACCAGCTAACCGAAGGAAAAGATCCGCGCGGCCGCAGCTATTTCTGGCTGTTTGAGCAAAGAATCGACAAGGACATCGAGCCGGACACGGACTACGCGGCGATTTTTTCCGGCGCTGTCTCCATCACTCCCTTGCACCTCGATCCCACGCACACGGAGTCGTTGAATCACCTCTCGCACTGGGCGAAGAAGATTGGGGAAGCGTTCCAGAAATAGACGAAGGGAGATTCCCCCTCGCAAGCAACGCTCCGAGAGGAGCGGTCTCGCTTCGCCTGCTTGCCGCAGGCAGGCTCGAAATGACGCGCGCCATTGCCAAGCTGACGGCTGGCGCCTGCCTTCGCTACAAAGAGTCCTTATTTTGCGGGCGTGGCAGCCGGCGCGATGAGCGCAATGTTGTTTTTGCGCATGGCGTCGTTGAGCGCGATGACGTCCTTGGACAAAGCGTCGTGCCACTTGGCGAGTTGAGTTTCCAGGCGCTTGTCGAGGTCGGCGAAGACCGCCTCTTCGGCCGCGGTGGGCGCGGTGTCCGCGCTGTCAGTAACCGCCTGCAAGTAAGCGAATTTGCTTTCAAGCTTGGTCGGGTAGTTGGCGAAATCCTCGGTGGACTTGCCATTCACTTGAATAAGCTCTTCCTCGATGGCGCTGATTTTCTTGCGTAAATCGGTGGATGCCGTGACCACTGGATTCGGCGGATCGCTAGCATCGCTTTTCGAAGCGGGAATCGGGCCGAGGCGCTTTTCGAGCGCCAGGAGCTGCCCGCGAAGATCGCGGATTGCGATGATGGCCTTATTCATTTCGTCTTGGCGGTCGCGCATCTTGACCATGAGATCGAATTGCTTGCGCAAGTCCTCGGCAGAAGTCTTGACGCGCGGATCCATATTGACTTCGAAGGATGCGGTCTGCGCTTTACCAGCAACGGTTAGCCGCACTTGAAACGCGCCGGGCAAAGCGAGCGGGCCGGTGGGCTCGCCGCCGTCGTACACTGCGGCGGGAATTTTCACCGGGGATTCATAACGCAAATCCCAAGTGAAACGGTTGAGCCCCGCTTTAGCCGGGATGTGCTCTTGGGGGGCATCGCGCTCCCATTCGGCGGGAGCTTCTTCCCTTTTCTTTTCCTCGCTGGTGAACGCCCGGATCACTTTGCCTTGGGCATCGAGAATCTCAAGTTTCGCGGGCTCTTTGAGTTCCTCTTTCAGGTAGTAGTACAGAATCGCACCGGCTGGCGGATTTTCTCCGATCGGATAGCGGCGCGGATTGAAATGGCCCAGGCGGGCACGCCACGCCGCGCGAGGCGTGAAGAGATGCGCTTCTTCGGCAGCAATGCCGGCGGCGGCCTGCCGAAGTGGACTCACGTCGTCGAGAACCCAGAACGAGCGCCCGTGCGTGGCGACAACAAGATCGTCATCGTGAATGACCATGTCGTGAATGGGCGTGTACGGAAGATTGAGCTGGAGCGGCTGCCAATTCGAACCGTCGTTGAAAGAAACCCAAATGCCGGTTTCCGTTCCGGCGTAGAGCAGGCCTTTGCGTTTGGGGTCCTCGCGGACCGCGTGAACGTAAGAATTGTCGGGCAGCCCGGTGATGATCTTCGTCCAGGTTTTGCCGAAGTCGCTGGTCTTGAAAATGTAAGGCTTGAAATTGTCGAGCTTGTGCGCGTCGACAGCCACGTAGGCCGTGCCGGCGTCAAACGGCGAAGCTTCGATGAGGCTGATCATGGACCACTCAGGAACTTCCTTGAGCGTGACGTTAGCCCAATTCTTGCCGCCGTCGCGCGTCACCTGAATCAGGCCGTCATCGGTGCCGGCCCAGAGCAAGCCTTCCTGCTTGGGCGATTCGGCGAGCGAGAAAATCGTGTCGTAGTATTCGACGGTGTACTGATCCTTGGTGAGCGGCCCGCCAGAGTCACCCTGCTTGGTCTTGTCATTGCGCGTGAGGTCTGGGCTGATGGTGGTCCAGCTGCGGCCCGCGTCGTTCGAACGAAAAACATACTGCGAAGAGTGATAAATCACGTCGGGATTGTGCGAAGAAATGACAATCGGCATAGTCCAGGTGTAGCGGTATTTTTGCGTGGCCGCGGAGTAGCCGTTGGGATCTTCGGGCCATTCCTGGATGCTTTGGGCTTGATTGATGCGGCGGTCGAAGCGCGTAAAGATGGGGCCTTCGTCGTCGGCGTAAACGATGTTCGAATCGCGCGGATCGGGAACGATATAGCCGCTCTCGCCGCCGCCGACGGCGTCCCAATCTCCGCGATCGATGAAGCCGCGGTCGCTGCGCGTCTGGATGCCGACCGAGGAGTTGTCCTGCTGCGAGCCGTAGACGCGATAGAGAAAATCGTTGTCGGCGGCGACGTGATAGAACTGCGCGGTAGGCTGATTGTTTTGCGTGGTCCAGTTTTGTCCGCCGTCGACGGAAATCGTGGCGCCGCCGTCGTTGCCGTTGATCAGGCGACTGGAATTGTGGGGATCAATCCAGAGCGCGTGATGGTCTCCGTGCGGCGCGTTGAGGCGCTCGAAGGATTTGCCTCCGTCGATGGAGCGGTAGAGGCCGGTGTTGGCGATGTAGACCTTGTTCGCATCTCGTGTGTCAGCCCAAACGTGGGTGAAATACCAGGCGCGCTGGCGGAAACGATGATCGTCGGTGACGAGAGACCATTTCGCGCCGCCGTCGTCGCTGCGATACAACCCACCCTTCTTCGCTTCGATGAGCGCGTAGACAACATTGGAATCCGCACCGGAAACGGAAACGCCGATGCGGCCGAGCGGGCCCTCGGGGAGGCCATCGCCTTCCAAGTGCTTCCAGGTTGCACCGTCGTCGCTGGAGCGATAGAGGCCGTCTTTCGCGCCGCCGCTATTGAGGGTCCACGGGGTGCGGTAGCCTTCCCACATCGCGGCAAAAAGAATGTGCGGATTCTGCGGATCAAAGACGATATCGATGGCGCCAGTGCGGTCGTCGAGATAGAGAACTTTGTCCCAGGTCTTGCCGCCGTCGCGCGAGCGGAAGACGCCGCGTTCGGTATTCGGGCCGTAGGCGTGACCGAGTGCCGCGACGAAAACAATGTCAGGGTTCGTCGGGTGAATAGTGAGCGCGCCGATGTGGCGCGTGTCTTTCAGGCCGACGTTAGTCCAGGTCTTGCCCGCATCGACGGATTTGTAGACGCCATCGCCGAAAGAAATGTTGCCGCGAATGCAGGCTTCGCCGGAGCCGACATAAATCACGTTGGGATCGGAATCGGCGACGGCGATGGCACCGATGGAAGACACAGGTTGTTTATTGAAGAGCGGATCCCAGGTAAGGCCGCCATCGGTGGTTTTCCAGACGCCGCCGCCGGTCGCGCCGAAATAATACGTGTTCGGCTGGCTGGGCACTCCGGTGACGGCCAGCACGCGGCCGCCGCGGAAAGGGCCAATCTGGCGCCACACCATTCCGCCGTAGGTCTTGGGATCGATTTGCTGGGCGTTGGCGGCGCCAGCAACCAAGAAGAGACAAAAGAAAGTCGCCACCATGCGGGTGGGGACAGGGAGATTGCACTTCACGGACACCTCCAAGTTAGATACCTGAAACGCAAAATGCTAACGCTAAGATTTGACGGATGGAAGAGGTTTTCGTTGATAAATGGATTGCGGTAGGATACTGCGGCGATGAGCGGGCACAAAACATACGACGTGGCGGTGATTGGGGCGGGAGTCTTTGGTGCTTGGACGGCATGGCACCTCGCGAAGCGAGGGAAGAGCGTGGCGCTGGTCGAAGCGTACGGGCCGGGGCATTCGCGGGCAAGCAGCGGCGGCGAAACGCGAATTATTCGCATGGGATACGGCGCGGACGAGCTGTACACGTGGTGGGCGCAGCGCTCGCTAGTGCAGTGGAAGGAATTTTTCGCGGCCACGCAGCAACCTCTGTTTCTTCAAACAGGCGTGCTGTGGATGGCGGGGAAGGACGATGCGCGGCTTCGGGATACCGCCACATCGCTGAAACGGTGTGGCGTGATGTTTGAAGAGTACGATCGCGCGGCACTTGAGAAAAAATATCCGCAGATTGGATTGGAGGAGATTCAAAAGGGGATCTTCGAGCCTCACAGCGGCGTGCTGCTGGCGCGGCGGGCGGTCGCGGCCGTAGTGGAGCAGGCACTGCGGTCTGGAGTGGAATACTACTGCGCGCAGGTTGCGAATCCGCGAGAAGCAGGGCCTGTGGAACATGTTACGACCAGCCGCGGCGAGCGAATCATGGCAAAGCAATTTGTATTTGCGTGCGGCGCGTGGCTGGGGAAGATTTTTCCCGACGTGCTGGGGTCGCGAATCTTTCCATCGCGGCAAGAAGTGTTCTTTTTTGGGATTCCCGCTGGCGAGACCCGATTCGCTCCGCCGGCGTTGCCAACGTGGCTCTTTCAGGAAGATTTGGTTTACGGGATGCCAGACATTGAAAGCCGCGGGCTGAAGATTGCGTTCGACGAACATGGCGAGCGTGTCGATCCGGACACGCAATCGAGAACCGTGTGGCCGGAAATGACCAGGGCGGTGCGGGGGTACGTGACGCGGCGTTTCCCTGCGCTCCGCGATGCGCCGATTGTGGAGACGCGAGTCTGCCAGTATGAAAACACTTCGAGTGGAGACTTCCTGATCGACCGCCACCCGGAAATGGAAAATGTCTGGTTCGCGGGCGGCGGCTCGGGGCACGGATTCAAGCATGGGCCAGCCGTCGGCGAGTATCTTGCGAGGCAACTCCTGGAGGGAGCCCCGAAGGAGCCGCGCTTTTCGCTTGATACTAAGGAAATGACGCAAAACCGAGCAGTGTACTGACGTCGAGGAGAAAGAAACCGCTCCATGTGCCGCCCCGCGCTTTTATTGCTACTCACCACTCCCTTTTCTTCGATGGTTCACGGGCAACAACCTAAAGATCGAATCGCCTGTTACGACTATCGAAAAGACAACTCCGCCTACAAGAAGAAACTGTGGGACGGCTACGAAGTTTCCCTCGGGCCTTCGCGCAATCCGGAGGCGGTGGAGGACAAATGCACCGCCGCGATCTACAACAGCGCGGGCAAAGTGGTGTTTCGAACGAGCGCATTCAGCGTGGTATTCGATGAAGAAGTGACAGGAAAGGACTTTGACGGAGACGGGAAGCCGGAAGTGGTATTTCGGACAGACAGCGGCGGAGGCATGCATTGCTGCTGGGCGTACATCGCTTTTTCGCTTTCGCCGAAACCGCACAAACTTTTCGAAATTGACATGCAGGGCAAGGTGGATTTTGAGAAGGACCAGGATGGAAAGATGGTGATCTGGCAGATGTCAGGCGGGCCGATGGAGTTCACTTCCATGGCGAGGCGCCCATTTGGGGAGAAGGTTCTTCGCGTGAGGGATGGCAAGCTTGTGGATGCCACACCGGAGTTTTGCGGAACGAAAGATGAGCGGCTTGAGAGGAATGAGATTAGCGCGGAGAACCTAAAGAAATTGGCCAATGCGGACGAGCGGGGAAGCGACGTGGAAGAGGTCGTCAGCGCGCTGGAATCGCGGACTATTCAGCATGTGTTTTGCCATGAATTTGACGAGGTCTTAAAGGACTTGAACTCATGGCCGAACGGAAAACGGGAAGTCGTGATGAAGAGCTTCGCGGAAGGCATAGCGCAAGAGTATCCGGAGTTTGCGGCAAGGCTTCGAGAGATTCTAAAGAACTACAGTCATTGACTGGGATTTTGGAAAGATCAACTCTTTGGGGAGCGGCGGCGGGGATTCAGTCCCGCAGGCGGGCGCTTCATGCGCTTGGCTTTTTCCGCGTATAAATCCTGATCGGCTTCCGAAAGCAGCTTCTCGATGCGCTCCCCATCGCCGCGGTAAACCGAGATGCCGATGCTTGCAGAGAGGCGAGGCGGCTCATCGTCATTGGCCATGACCTCACGGATGCGCTCGGCAACACGGCGCGCTTCCTCCTCTTGCGATTCGGGGAGAACCAACGCGAATTCGTCACCGCCATAGCGCGCGGCGGTGTCGATCGCGCGGCAGTGAATGCGGAGAATGTCCGCCAGGCGGCAAATCGAGCGGCTTCCCACGAGATGGCCGTAGCTATCGTTGATCGTTTTCAGGCCGTCAAGGTCCAGCAGCAGAACAGCGAAAGGACGTCCGCTGCGGTCGGTGCGCTCGGTTTCGTTCTCGAGAACATCCAGGAGCCGCCGGTAATTGGCTAGGCCCGTGAGCGGATCGCTGACGGCCATGTGGCGGACGCGCTCAAAAAGGCGGGCGTTATCGAGCAGCGCCCCGCCAAGCGCGACCGTGTAACTCAGGACCATGAGCCCTTGGGCAAAAACAAAAGGAGCATCCATCAGGCGCGCCGATTGAGCTGCGGCAAATTGCGCGGCGACGCTGAGCCAGATGGCGGCATACATCGTGCGGTCAAAAGAGGAGTCCCCCACGGCCAAACGGCGGCGATACCAAAACAGGCAGACCAGGAAGATGCCGCCGGGGATCAGTTGCTGCGGGCTGGGAAAAAAAGCACTGGGATGCGGGGACACTTCTGGCGGTAAATGGCGAAGCGCGGCTGCCAGTCCGTAAGTGACGGCAATGGCGGCCGCTAGAGCTCCAGCGATTTCGCGGCGGGGATGCCGCGATCGAGGCATGAAATGCTCGACCAGCAGCGCTGCGACGACGAGAAGCGCCAGAATGATGCGGCCGATCCACCACGCGATGGGCGCCCAGAGAAGGCGCTGGGGAGCGTCAGGGAGAAATTGAAAAAAGAGCACGCTGGTGGCAATCAACACTGCCGCGGACAGAAAGAAACCGGCGCCGAGAATCAAGGAGATGCGGTCTTGCGTTCCCTGGAAGCGAACCAGGGTGACGGCGGCGAACACGAAAGCCAGCAAGCTGCTGATCACCAGGAGATAGCCCTGTAAGAGTGCGTCCGGCGGGACTGTGATGCGGCGCAGCCAATACGCGCCCAGAATCACGAGAAGAAAAGCCAGGACGTGAGACAAAAAGATAGTCGTCCGGGTGCGACTATGCGAGAGAGAAGCTTGATCCATCGTTTCTTTCGATGCCTTTTCCATAATGAACAGAGCTGGGCATCTACTAAGATTAGACTACAAAGAGCAGCAACGCGTTGCGCAGGAATCGAGGAGAGGTTGAGATAAACGATACGATCTGTGGATTTCTGCGCCTGTACAAAAGAGCAGGTCACAAAGTGGCAGGCTCACGCGCCAAACATGAATCCGTGCGCGGAAAATTACCGCTACGCGAATCAATTGCGTAAGATGTCGCACGAAATGAAGAACCACTCGCAAGAAAGGAGCATGACTTGAACGACGATAATCCGACGAATTCCCGCCCCGGGCTGCGAAGGTCGCTCACGCTCTGGGACCTCATCCTTTACGGAGTGATCGTACTGCAACCTGTGGCTCCGATGTCGGCATTTGGAGTTCTAAGCAACCGAGGGCACGGGCTCGTCGTGACGGCGATCCTTATCGCCATGGTAGCCATGCTCGCAACGGCAGTGAGCTACGGCAAAATGGCGCGAGTTTATCCCAGTGCAGGCTCCGCATTTACCTACGTTGCTCGTGAAATCCATCCCGCTGCCGGGTACGTCACCGGATGGAGCATGGTCATGGATTACATCGTGAATCCGCTGATTTGCACGATTTGGTGCGCGGGACAGGCCTACACATTCGCCCCGGCCATACCCGAATGGGGTTGGAAAATCTTTTTTGCGGTGGTATTTACGCTCCTGAACCTTCAGGGAATCAAGACCTCGGCGCGCGTCAACGCCGGGCTGGCGGCGGCGATGAGCGTAGTGGTCGTGGTCGTTTTTGTTACCACGATTCGCTATATCTTCGGGCATCCACATAGTGACTCTGGATTTTTCACGCGACCGTTCTATGATCCGCAAACCTTCAACTTTGACAACCTCTTTGGATGCACGTCGCTGGCGGTTCTGACCTACATAGGATTCGACGGAATCTCGACGCTCTCCGAGGAAGCAGAGAACCCGCGGCGAAATATCATGCTCGCAACAGTGATGACTTGCATGGTAGTCGGGTTCCTTTCGGCTGCGGAAGTCTACGTAGGACAGCTCGTTTGGCCGGCGTCTCAGCCATTTCCGAATGAGGACCAAGCGTATGTATTCATGGCGGCGCGGACCTGGGCGCCGCTCTTTAGCATTGTTGGGCTTACCTTGTTAGTGGCCAATTTTGGTTCGGGGATGGGAGCCCAGATCGGCGCGGCTCGGCTGCTCTATGGCATGGGAAGGAGCAACGCGTTACCCCGTTCCTTCTTTGGTGCAGTGGATCCAAAGCATCAAATTCCCAAGAATAACGTGATCTTCATCGGAGCGATCGTCCTTCTAGGATCTTTTGGCTTAACGTATGGGGACGGAGTTGGGCTGCTGAATTATGGCGCGTTGTTGGCATTTATGGGTGTCAATGCCTCGTCATTCGTGCATTACTTTCTGAGAAAACGTGAGAGGACCGTACTGAATTTCGTTATACCGATGGTCGGATTCTTTGTTTGTCTGGGCTTGTGGTGGCATCTGAGTGCGCGTGCGCTCAAGTGGGGAACTGTATGGATGCTTGCCGGAATTGCCTTCGGCGTGTGGAAGACGCGCGGGTTTCGCGAACAGCTTTCGTTTGAAACGCCGCCGGAGTGACGTTCACTCAACTGGAGCGGATGACATTTGTCCTCTCCAGCGTTCTTTTCGAGAAAAAAACGAAGGCGCGGTTTAGGAAACCGCGCCTTCGTGATCTTAAGTTAGTCGCGGTCTGCTCAATTCGCGGCGGGCAGAAACACCTGCGACGCGGATAGGAACTTGCTGTTGGGCAATTCCGCGGCGACCTTCACGCGGGCAAAGTGGCCCTTTACCCCTCCCTCACCCTTGAACGTCAACAAATACTGATTGCCAAGGTGCGTGGCAATCTGATCCAGGTATGGCTTGAACGTGACGGCTACGTTGGTTCCCAGGTAATACGATTGCGCGCCTGTCTCCTGGGCGAGTTGCGTCAGGTCCGACTGCGCGCGCGTGGCAAGGAAAAACCGTCGCGAGCGGCGGCCCGCATCCGGAGAATAAATCGACCAGACGTTGATGTTCCGCTTTTGCGCTTGCTCGATGGTCGTATCCAGATCCGGGCTCGTCGGGAAATTCCCATGGAAGTAGTCAATCCCCGAAGAGATCAGAAGAATGGAGCGGCGGTCTCCGGAATTACCCGGCAACCGCTTCATCAAGTCCTGCACCGCGAAATAGGGGCTGGAAATTGCGCTGCTGCCAATCGGCAATCGAAGCGCCTTGGCCGTGAGCGCGTGATCGTTCGTAAAATCCTGCGCGACCTGTGCCGAACCGTTGCGCGCATAGGAAACAGAAATGTACGTCGTGGGTGGCTGGGCGTTAAAGAAATCCCTCAGCTCGCGCCACTGGCTCGCCACCGTAGCGTTCAGTGAATCGTCAATCAGTACGGCGAGGTAGAGCCTTTCCGCGTGCCGCCAATCCGCAATCTGTGTGCGTTCCTTATTCTCGAAGAACTGCACATCATTTCTGCTGACCGCGGGCGGGTTAACGCCTTTCTTGTCCACCGCTGTTATCGTGAGGGTGACATTTTCGGGCCCTGCTGCCGCCATCTTCGCCGGCGCCGCTAGCGCAACTGCCAGCACGGCTGACAGGAACGTTAGAGACCCAATTCGTATTCTCTTGCTCATTTTCGCTTCTCCTTTTTGCCCTCCAATAGATTAGATGCGGCGCGACATTCCGGCGTCGCCACAATCTCGGGCGGCTCTTTTTCTCCTTGTGAAATTACAAAGCAACGGTTCATTTCCATCTCTCGGCGCGGCCATTGCGTAGTATGCTTCGGCGCGGCAACTGAGGCGCCACCTTTTGAAGCATTACGTCGGAGCTATCGATCAGGGCACCACCAGCACGCGCTTCATGGTTTTCGACCACGCCGCGCGCGTCGTCGCCGCTGCGCAAAAAGAGCACCGGCAGATCTACCCGCAACCGGGGTGGGTCGAGCACGACGCGCTGGAAATTCTGCGCCGGACCGAAGAAGTGATTTCTGACGCCCTCTGCCAGCGCGGCTTGTGTGGTTCCGACCTTGCCGCGATCGGCATCACCAATCAGCGCGAAACCACTCTCGTTTGGGAGCGCGAAACTGGTAAGCCGGTTGCCAATGCCATCGTCTGGCAAGACACGCGCGTTTCCGATGACGTCAAGCGCTTTTCCGCTACCGGCGGGCAGGATCGCTTCCGGCCGCAAACCGGCTTGCCGCTCAGCACGTACTTCAGCGGACTGAAGCTGCGCTGGTTCCTGCAAAACATTCCCGGCGCCCGGGAAAAAGCAGCCGCTGGCGATTTGCTCTTCGGAAATGTCGATACCTTCCTCCTTTGGAATCTCACGGGTGGAGCAAGCGGCGGAGTGCACGTCAGCGACGTGACCAATGCAAGCCGCACGCAGCTCCTCAATCTGCAAACACTGGATTGGGATGAAAAGTTGCTCGAGGCCTTCGGAATTCCGCCACCGATGCTTCCGCAAGTGCGTTCGAGCAGTGAAGTCTACGGCGAAGCTTCGTTTCCAGCGGTCGCGGGAGTCCCTATTGCGGGAATTCTCGGAGACCAACAGGCAGCGCTCGTGGGCCAAGCATGCTTTCGTCCCGGCGAAGTGAAGAATACCTATGGCACGGGCTGCTTCCTTCTGATGAACACGGGCGAGCGCCTGGTGCCTTCGAACTCCGGTTTGCTCACGACGGTCGCTTACAAGTTTGGCGCGGCTCCGGCACACTACGCGCTGGAAGGCAGCGTGGCCGTTGCCGGCGCTCTTGTGCAATGGCTTCGCGACAATCTGGGAATGCTCACAAAGAGTTCCGACGTGGAGCCATTGGCGCGGACGGTCCAAGATAACGGTGGCGTTTACTTTGTTCCTGCATTCTCCGGTTTGTTTGCCCCTTACTGGAAGGAAACCGCGCGAGGGGTCGTCGCCGGGCTGACACGCTTCGCCAATAAAGGACATCTTGCGCGCGCCGCCCTGGAAGCCAGCGCGTTTCAGACTCGCGAAGTCATTGAGGCCATGGAAAAGGACTCGCAAATTCCGCTCGAGAGCTTGCGTGTCGACGGCGGAATGGTGGCCAATGAGCTGCTCATGCAATTTCAGGCGGACATCTTGAATCGCGAAGTGGTCCGACCCATGATTCAGGAAACAACCGCTCTCGGCGCGGCCTATGCTGCCGGACTCGCGGTGAAATTCTTTTCCGGCGTGGAAGAATTGCGCGCCAAATGGGCTGTAGATCGTACCTGGAAGCCGCGGCTCGCCGAAACGCAGCGTGAGCATCTTTATCGACAGTGGAAAAAAGCAGTGACGCGTTCTTTCGATTGGACGGAATCTTAAAGGAGGCCCGCCCACATGACTTCGCAGTTGCTTGGTGAATTCCTCGGCACGATGATTTTGATTTTGCTGGGCGATGGCGTTGTAGCCGGGGTGTTGCTGAAGCGTTCTAAAGCCGAGGGAAGCGGTTGGATGGTGATCACCACGGGATGGGCGATTGCGGTGATGGCCGGTGTTTTTACCGCCATCGCTTGCGGCAGTAGCGACGCGCATCTGAATCCCGCCGTGACTCTCGGGTTTGCGATACGGGAAGGAAGCTTTGCAAAATTTCTTCCCTACCTGGCTGTGCAAATGCTCGGAGCAATGGCTGGCGCCGCGCTCGTCTGGCTACACTACCATCCCCATTGGAAGGAAACGACAGACGCGCCCGCTAAGCTGGGCTGCTTTTGCACTTCACCGGCGATTCGCAATCCATTTACAAATCTTCTCAGCGAGATCATTGCCACGTTTGTCCTAGTTTTTGTTGTTGGTGCGATTTTTTCAAAGAACGTGGCAGCAAGCGGCCCGGCCGCGGGGATCGGCCCTTATCTGGTGGGAAGCCTGGTCTGGGGCATCGGACTTTCCCTGGGAGGCCCGACCGGGTACGCTATCAATCCCGCACGCGATCTGGGACCGCGCCTCGCGCACGCGATTCTTCCGGTTGCCGGCAAAGGCAGTTCCGACTGGCCTTACGCCCCGATTCCGGTTTTCGGGCCGCTCGTCGGTGGCGCGCTGGCGGGAGCGTTGCTGCGAACGCTCGGTGTTTAGGGAGAGAGTGGTTTAGAATCTAACGCACGGCGCTGCAAGCGCTTGCAATCCAACGGAGACGTACTTCTCGAATGAGCCTCATGCGCTCCCTTCTTCTCGCTGCCTCGCAAAACCGCTGGCTTCGCGACCGCGCTTCCCATTACCGGTTTGTGCGGAGAAGCGTTGCGCGCTTTATGCCTGGCGAGACGCTTGATGACGCCCTCCTGGCCGCCCAGACCCTGCGGGGCAAGAAAATCGGGACTGTCTTTACTCACCTCGGAGAGAACATCAGCGACCGCTCAGAGGCGCTGCAGGTGGCAGATCATTACTTGGAAGTCCTCGAACGCATCCGTCAGCAAGGATTGCGCACCGAGATTTCCGTCAAACTGACGCAATTGGGCCTCGACCTCTCCACCGATCTCTGTTTTCAGCATCTCAAGAACATCATTTCTTGCGCGCCGAAGGAGTCGATCATCTGGATCGATATGGAGGCCAGCAATTACGTGGACGTGACTCTGGATCTGTACCGCCGCGCGCTCGGCGAATTCCCGAACGTAGGCGTGTGTCTGCAAGCTTATCTCTACCGGACGAAGGAAGACATTGCCAGCCTGCTGCCCCTGCGGCCATCGATCCGGCTGGTCAAGGGTGCGTACATGGAGCCGCCGGAAATTGCGATGGCGCGCAAGGCGGATGTGGACACTAGTTACTTCGAGCTTGGAAAAGAGTTGCTCCGCGCCAAAAAAGAAAAGCTTTGCGTGCGCGTCGCATTTGCCACGCACGATGTGGCGATGATCCGCCGCTTGTCTCAGGAGGCTTTGCAGCAAGGCTTTTCCAACGGGGACTTCGAAGTACAGATGCTCTACGGCATCCAGCGCGGCGAACAGGAGCGCCTCGCCGCGGATGGTTGCACCTCCATCGTTCTTGTGGCCTACGGCACCTTCTGGTATCCCTGGTTTATGCGCCGGCTGGCGGAGCGTCCGGCGAACCTGTGGTTTATGCTCCGCAACGTCTTCGCGTCATAGCGCGGGCACAAGTCCTGGATCGCAAATCGCAAAACTCTCGTGAAGCGACCCTTCATTGCCGTAGTCGGGAGCGCCAACGTGGATCTCACCACGTTCAATGATGTTTTCCCGCGGCCGGGCGAGACTATCTTCGGAAAGAAGTTCGACCTGGGTTTCGGCGGCAAGGGCGCCAATCAGGCAGTAGCCGCACGGCTCTGCGGCGCAGACGTGGCCATGATCGCGAAAGTAGGCGGCGATCTTTTTGGTCCCGCCACGATCAGGAATTTCGAATCGTTTGGCATCGATGCGAGCCGCGTCGGCATTGCGGAAGGAGTTTCCAGTGGCGTCGCGCCGATTTTTGTGGACCCTAGCGGTCAGAACCGCATTATCGTGGTGAAAGGCGCGAACGGCTTGCTGGCTCCTCAAGATGTGGATGCCGCCGCGCCGCTCTTGCGCAAAGCGGACACCATCGTTGTGCAATTTGAAACTCCGCTGCCCACCGTTTATCACGCCGTGACCTACGCGAAGGCCAACGGGATTCGCTGCATCGTGAATCCTGCGCCGGCTCAGCCCGTCGACTTTGTGCAGCTTCGAGCCGCCGGCTATTTCATCCCCAATGAAAGCGAAGCGCAGACGATCACTGGGATGCCGGTGCGCACCGTTGACGATGCGAAGAAATGCGCCAGTTTCTTGCTGGAGAAAGGGATTCGGAGCGTAATCATCACGTTGGGGGACCGAGGTTGTTTGCTTGCCGGCAAAGACGCCACAGAACTCATTCCCGCATTCCGGGTCCAGTCCGTTGACACGACAGGCGCAGGGGACGCGTTCATTGGCAGTTTCGCAGTATTTCTCGGAGAAGGCTTCTCAGAGAAAGATGCACTTCGCCGTGCTAGCCTCTATGCGGCGCTCTCG
Source organism: uncultured Acidobacteriaceae bacterium (assembly GCA_964524045.1). Lineage (GTDB taxonomy): Bacteria > Acidobacteriota > Terriglobia > Acidiferrales > UBA7541 > Acidiferrum. The sequence goes on along the minus strand of CAZGBQ010000080.1, from coordinate 1,848 downwards.
ACCACTAAGATTGGCACACAAAAATCGTTCTGCAGCAGGGTGGCTTTTGAGAAAGAGTGGCAAACGCGCTGCGCGCAACTGTAACCCGGCTCTTCCGAAGTGGTAAGATGAAGTGAGCTTACGGCTTCCTTGGTCCCGAGCAGGGATTTTCATGACTCTTTCCGACAAGACGCCAACTGCGCGCGATTCAGGCCTCGACCGGCTCACGATTTCGCCGTCGAGCTCCATTTCTCTTTCCGATACGGCGATCGCCCAATACAACGGCCGTGAGCTCCAGCCCAACCGGGGAATTCCTCTCAATCTCGACTGGATCGATGCCGTGCGCGTGAATACAAGCGCGGTTGAGCGCCGCGCGCAAACGCTTGTGACACGGCGCACGGTGAAGAAAGAATGGCAGGCCGCGTGGCTCCTGCGCGCCATCAGCTGCATGGACCTCACCACGCTTTCCGGCGACGACACCGACGAGCGCGTCCGCCGTTTGTGCGCCAAGGCACGGCAGCCAGTTCGGCAGGAACTCGTGCAAAAGCTTGGCGTCGAGAGCCTCAACATCAAAGTAGCGGCCGTTTGCGTGTATCACACGTTCGTGGAGACCGTACTCCGCGCTCTGGAAGGGAGCGGGATTCACGTCGCGGCGGTCTCAACGGGTTTTCCGGCCGGCCTTTCTCCCCTCGTAGAGCGCGTCAATGAAATTCGCCGGTCCGTGGAGGCCGGCGCCGATGAAATCGATGTGGTCATCACACGCGCACATGTGTTTGGGGCAAAGTGGCAGGCGCTTTACGATGAAATCGCGACGTTCAAAAATGCCTGCGGTCCCGCGCACTTGAAGGTGATCCTGGGCACCGGCGATTTGTTGACCCTGCGCAACGTGGCGCGCGCGAGCCGCGTGGCCATGATGGCCGGAGCCGACTTCATCAAGACTTCCACCGGCAAAGAGGCGGTAAACGCAACATTGCCGGTGAGTCTGGTGATGGTGCGCGCCATTCGCGAGTATGCGCAGGAAACAGGAATGGCTGTGGGCTTCAAGCCCGCCGGCGGCATTCGAACGGCAAAGCAGTCGCTCGAGTGGCTCGCGTTGATGAAAGAGGAGCTGGGCAATTCGTGGCTGAGTGCGGAACTTTTCCGCATTGGCGCTAGCAGCATGCTCGGCGACATCGAGCGCCAGCTCGAGCATCACGCAACCGGCCGCTACTCGGCCGACTACCGTCACCCGCTCGCATAGCCGGGAACAACGCCGAGACACACGAGTTTCACGATCGGCAAGGGGAGGAAAATGCCAAAAAAGCCCAGCGCCACAGACGTGCAAATCATTCTCCATCTCTACGACCTGCGCCGCGAACCCGAAATGCGAAAAGCGCGCAATTGGTGGTTGGCCGAATTCTGGCCGAGCAACGCGGACGATTTCGTGAAAGTCGCTTTGGCCTTGGGCTCGCAAGAAAACAACTGGCTGCGTCAGGTCGCTGGCTATTGGGGGCTCGCTGCCTCTTTCGTTCGGCAAGGAGCTTTGGACGCCAATTTGTTCCTCCGGCCTGCTTCGAGCGGAGAAATGTTTGTGATGTTTGGCAAAGTGCACCCTTTTCTGAAGGAACTGCGCCAAGAGCTCGGCGATCCCGAAGCATTTCGAGACATCGAGCAGGTCATCACCAGTACAAAATGGGGACGAGACCGGCTGGAATTCATCCTGAAGAGAATCAAAACGTGGCGTGAGACAAGAGCCGCCAGGGTCTGAAGAGCGCATGAGCATCGTCGAGAAATTCATGACCATGGAATACGGCCCCGCGCCGGAAGATCCGCGTGAGGCTTTGGCCTGGCTCGACCGGCACCAGCGCCGCTTCGGTCATTTCATCCATG
>CAZGBQ010000079.1:0-16805 GCA_964524045.1 uncultured Acidobacteriaceae bacterium | reverse complement strand
CTGACGTTTCGGGCACTTGTGTCGTCTATTCCACAGGAGCCAGGAATGGGAACTATGGGACTTGCGCTGCCGTGGAGGGCTAGAATCGCTTTCGCGCCGCGCGCATGGGGGACGCGAGTGGAACCTTCCGAGCACCTGACGGGCGGTCCGGCCCGGGCAGCTGGGGTACCAGCGAGCGAAGATGCCGCACTGGCTGCCGCGTGCCAGTCGGGAGACTTACGCGGATACGAGCGCCTATACGCAATGCACGGAGCGCGGATGAAGAATCTTGCGCGCAACGTGCTGGGCAGTTCGGCAGATGCCGAAGATGCAGTGCAGGAAACCTTTTTGAAAGTGCAGCGCAGCATTGCGAGCTTTCGCGGGCAATCGAGTTTTGTCACCTGGACGTACCGGATCCTGATCAACACGTGTTACGACGCGCGGCGGAGCCGGCTGCGGAAGAAAGAAGTGTCGACGACGGACGACGAGTCGGAAGAAACGCCGCGCATGGAGCCGCGCGCGCCCGCGGCGCACCCGTCGCTGCGCATGGCGCTGGAGCGGGCGCTGGCGAAACTGACGCGGCACCAGCGGGACGTTTTTCTTCTTTACGAAGTGGAAGGCTTCCGGCACGCGGAAATCGCTGGAATGCTCGAAATTACCGAAACGGCTTCAAAGAACACGCTGTTTCAGGCGAAAAGAAATCTGCGCGAGATGCTGGAGCCGCCGCGAAGCGGCTCTGCGGAAGTACGGTGAATGGCATGAATGTGACTTGTAAAGATCGAGAGCGGATTTTTGAGAACGGCACGACGGCGGAATGGACGGCGCTGGAGGCGCACGGGGCGACCTGCGTACAGTGCGCGGAGGAGATTCAGGCGTGGAAGTCGCTGAGCGTAACGGCGCAAGAGATGCAAGACTATTCGCCAAATCCGGAGTTGTGGTTGCGGATTGAGCGAGCGCTGGCAGAAGAAGACGCGCGGAAAAAACAGCGCGCGGAGCGTAAGGGCTGGTTGTGGCTTCTGCCCAATATTCCAGTGGGCTGGCAGACGGCATTGGCGGGGGCCCTTGTATTGGTTCTCGCGTTTTCCACAGGCTGGATGCTATTGCACAAAAGCGATTTCGGGCCGAGGCCGGCTGATCCATCGTTGCTGAAGAGCACCGCACTAAAGGAAGTAGAGAGCGCTGAAACCGCGTACGAGAAGGCTATCGACAAATTGGCGGTGGAAGCCAAAGCGAAGCTGGATGAGCCGGCGACTCCGTTGCTGGCGAACTACCGCGAAAAATTGCAGGTACTGGACAGCGCGATTGACGATTTGCGCGCACAGGCGGGATTGAATCCATCCAACGCGCAACTGCGACGCCAGTTGCTGGCTATGTATCAGGAAAAGCAGCGGACGCTGGAAGAAGTCTTGGAGATAAAAGAGCGATGAATCAGCCCAGATGGAATCACTACCAAGGAGTGCAGCGTTGGGCCGCGATTGCGGGCATCTCCTGCGCAATTTTTCTTGCGACTCAGAGTCCCACGATGGCCGCTACCGGCCAGGAACAGGTTTCGAGAGATTTTCAAAAAACGGTTTCGCTAGGCGCGGGCCAGTCGGTACGCGTGGAGCACAAATTCGGCGAAGTACGAATCCACGGGGAATCGGGCCGCGAAGTGAAAATCGCGGCGACGATTCACGTGCAGGCCAGTTCGCACGAGGAGGCCGAATCTTTCGCACAGAAGATCCAGATCGACGTGCAGCAGACCAGCGAGGGAGTGGGAATCAAGACTATCTATCCGGGAGAAGAGAATCGATGGTTTCAATTGAGCAAGCACTCTTCCTGGTCGGTGAGTTATGACATCGGCATGCCGGCGGACGCTCCCGTAACGGTGCAGAACAGTTTTGGGAGCATCGACGTGGCGGGAATCCACGGTGCTGTCGATCTTGGAAACAGCCACGGATCGCTCACGGTGCGGGATTCGGGTGGGGTCCGCTTGAACAACGCTTTTGGAAGCGTCGAGCTCACCGGTGCAGCGGGGAATGCTTCCGTTACGGACACCAACGGTTCCGTGCAGGTGACCGATGTAAAAGGCATACTCGAAGTGCACAACCGATTTGGGAGTATCACGACGAAGAATATCCAGGGAGGCGTAACCATTGTCGGAGGCAATGGAACGGTTACGCTGACAGACGCCGCTTCGGCGAATATCACAACTTCGTTCGGGAGCGTCGACGCACGCAACGTGAAGGGCGACCTGACGGTGCGCGACAATAACGGGAATGTGGACATTGCGACGATTGGCGGGGCTGCAGACATCACCAACAGTTTCGGCAACGTCACTTTTACCGATGTTCATGGACGGGTAAACTGCAAAACGAATAACGGCCGCGTGAAGGGCAGCGCCCTGACCGGGCCGTCGGTAACGATTCGTGATTCCTTCGCGAACATCGAGCTCGACACAGTCAGCGGAGCCGTGGACGCGGAGACTTCGAATGGAAAGATTATTCTGCGCGATGCACGCGGCAGCGTAACGTTGAAGACTTCCTTTGGGGCGATTGAGGCTTCAAGCATTCCGAAGGGGATAAGCGCAACGACGGGCAACGGAGCGATCACGCTGACGGATATCGGCGGGGACACGTTTGCCAAGACGAGCTTTGGCGGTGTTTCGATTGATCGGGTAAATGGAAATCTAACGGTGGAAGACAGCAATGGGTCGGTCACGGCGCGAAATGTGAAGGGCGATGCCAGCGTGAGAACATCCTTCTCCGGCGTGACGCTGGAGTCCATTGGCGGGAAGATCGGAGTGGACAATCAGAACGGCGCTATTTCGGTAACGGCTGCGCGGCCAGGCAGCGGATGCCGCGATATTTCTCTCAAGACTTCCTTTTCTTCTATCCGCGTGCGAATTCCTGACGGCGTCGGCTACAACGTTAACGCGCGCACGTCGTTCGGGCGAATTTCTTCTGAGCTTCCGGTAACGTCGACGGGAAGCATCGGCGGAGACACGCTGACCGGGACGATCGGCTCCGGCGGTTGCCAGCTTCAGTTGACCAATTCGAACGGAAGCATCGAGATTTCCAAGGCTCAATAATAGAAAGCCGGCCTAACGGGCACCCGCACGGGCGCGGTGCAGTGCAAAGGCTTTCTTGAGAACGCGTGTGGCAGCTTCGGTTAATCCAAACTTCTCCAGCTCGTCTTCCCGGGCAAAAGCCAGGTCCGTGACATCGCTGCCGGAGTGCGGCTCTCCGCTGACAGATTCGCAAAGATAATCGACAATAACGTAATGAAATCGCGGCTTTCTGTAGTTTGCGCCAGAGGCTCTATTTTCCACATAAATCCGGTCGAACACTTCAATGAGTTCGAGAACGCGGACCGCGAGCCCAGTTTCTTCGAGCAATTCGCGCGCGACGCCTTCCTCGAGAGTCTCGCCCAGCTCGAGGGAGCCGCCGGGGATGGACCATTCACCGCGAAGAGGCTCGGAGCCGCGACGAATCAGCACGGCGCGGCCGCGATCGATGATGACGCCGCCGACGCCGACAACAGGGCGCTCCGGATACTCCCTAGATGAATTCATTTAGCACAGCCCTCAAGTTCGCGGTGGCAGTGTTGACGGCAGCGTCCTGGAGCAAGAAGTTGACTTCCCACGCCTCGATATATAATACGCTAAGGGTGGCGGGGGCGGTCCTCGTACCGCCACGAGTGCGAACAAGAGTAGGGAGGCTGGACCCGTGATTCGTTGCCCTGAGTGTTCCGCCGAAATCGATGTGGATGAAGACGAAGTCGAGGAAGGCGAGATTCTGAGCTGTCCCGAGTGCGAATCCGAACTGGAAGTCTCGCAGACTCACCCCGTGCATCTGAACCTCATCTCCGATGACCTCGACGAGGAGGAAGAAGAGGAGGAAGAGGAGAGCGAAGCGGGCGAAGATGGGGACATCCCCGACGAGGAAGAAGAGTCCGAAGAAGAAGACGAGGAGTAGCACGGCGTCCTGCCTGGCATCCTTGCTTGTGTATCCCGCCATCGAATCTAAAGAGATACTCCACATGAAGCGCTCCTGGTGGTTCGCCTGTGCGTGGGTAGCGGTGCTTCTCATTGCGCCGATGAGGAATGCCGCCGTAACGCAGGAGCCAGGTCCTCCGGCTCCCGCAGCGGGCACGCAGGAGCCGGCTTCAAGAGCGGCCACACCGAGCAGGAAAAAATACAGTCATGCGAACGATTTTTTGATCCGCGGAACCGTTTTCAACGAGAAAGCCCTCTCGTTTCCCGGCGTGGAACTGCGGTTTCGCGTGGAGGGCAAAAAGAAATACCAGTGGGACACGCACTCGAACTCGAGGGGAGAATTTGCCGTGCGCGTGCCACAAGGCTCGAATTATGAGATTCTGGTGCACGTGAAGGGATTTGCGGATCAGACGCGGACTATTGACGCAAGGAGCGGAGGAAACGAGGAAACGGTAGTGTTTCGCATGCAACCCGTCGCGGGAGGCAAAGAATGAGGACCACACGATGGATTTCTTTTCTTGTCGTGATGCTGGCATTGTTGACGGCCTCGGCAAGCGCACAGGATAAGAAGCGCGAGGCGCAACTTCGCACCGTCCATGGCCTGGTGACGGACAAGTCGGACAGCCCCATTTCGGGAAGCGTCGTTTTCTTGAAGAACATGCTGACCAACACGGTACGCAGCAGCTACACAGACGAAACGGGCAGTTATCGCTTTAGCGGGCTTGATCCGAATGCCGATTATGAGTTGCACGCTGAAAAAGAAGGAGCAAAGTCTGCCACGCGCACGGTCTCCAGCTTTGATACGCGAAAAGACATCAGCCTGAACCTCAAGATGGAAAAGAAAAAGAGCTGACGGTGGCAATTCCCTAAGGGCCAACTTCCAATTGGGCGACGTTTCGGCTCGTTTCCACATCAAATCTGAATTCCGGCGGCGGATCGACTTGCAAGGAAACCGTTCTTCCCGTAAGGAATCTCACGGGGAGCCATATTCTGGAAACCGCGCAATTCCTTTCGGACCGGGACATCAATCCTTGGCGAGATAATTGTCGATAGCCATGACCAGGCAAAGCGGGATTCCAAGTATTCTTGCGATAGTTCTCTTGGTCGGACTCTGGGCCGGAGCATCTCCTGTGTTTGCGCAACAACAGGAACCGCAACAGCCGGAGTCTCAGCAGCCCGCATCGCCTACCACGAATCCGGCCCCATCCGGGGACAAGACCGACGGCAGCAAGAAAGAGGCGGCTCAATCCACCGCTCCGGGGCCTGGCAAGTCCTCGGTTTCGGGCAAGATTACGGTAGCTTCCGGCGACGGCGCCAACAATGCCCTTCCGGGCGTTGGTGTGAAGCTCAAGCGAGCATCTCCGAAGAAAGAACTCCAAACGACGACGGATGCGGAGGGCCACTACGAATTCACGCAGCTCAACGCGGGGTCCTACACGATCGAGGTTGCTGCGGACGGCTTCAAGGCGTGGTCCGCCTCCTTCGGGCTAGCGGCCGACGAAGCACTCCTCAAGGATATCGTTCTTCAGATTAGTTCTGTGAGCCAGCATGTGGAAGTACAGGCCGATGTTGCGGAAATTGCAACGCAGAATGTCGCCATCACAGCCACAGTGAACAACAACCAACTGGAAAGCCTGCCACTGCCCACCCAGAAGTTCACGGAGGCCCTGAGCTTGATTCCGGGGGTTGTTCGCACGTACACAGGCGAACTGACGTTCAAGGGCCAGTCAGAGAGCCAGGGGATGCTCGTGGTGGACTCCGCGGAAAACGTCGACCCCGTGTCCGGGAGTTTTTCAATCCCCGTTCCGATTGACGTCATCGAAGGAATGACGGTCTACAGTTTGCCGGAAAGCTCGCAGTACGGCGGCTTTTCCGGCGGGCTGACCACGATCGAAACCAAAGCCCCCTCCAGCAACTGGGATTACAAGGTGCGCGATTTCACGCCAGCATTCCGAGGAAAGAACGACCACGTGGTCGGCCTGGCGAATTGGAGGCCGCGGGTCCTTTTTGGTGGTCCGCTAATCAAGAACAAGTTGAATTTCACCGAGGAAGTCACCTATGAATTGCGGAGGCTGCCGGTCCGCGGCCTGTCCTGGCCCAACAATGAGATTAAGACCCGAAGCGTCACCTCCTTTACGAACGTGCAGGCGATCCTTTCGGCTCGACACGTGGTGAATTTCTATGCCAACGCTTTTCCCCTGGAACTCGATTTCGCCAACATCACTACGCTGATCCCGCAAACCGCCTCTGCTAATTATGGCCGCAGCGGGTTCTCCTTTGGCTTTTCCGACTCCTATCAATTTCCAACGGGGGCTGTGCTAAACACGCTGGTTCGCTACACACGGTTTGACAGTAACGCGCGGGGGCAAGGCCTCGCCGACATGCAAATTTCACCAGCAGGGTGGGGCGGGAACTACTTCAATCGCTGGAACCGCAATGCCAATCAATTGGAAGCCCTACCGGCCTACCAACTCGCAACGAGGAACTGGCATGGGAGTCACGAAGTGAGATTTGGGGTCGACGTTCTGTACCGGGAATACACCAGCACGAATGTTTCGCATCCCATCGACCTCCTTGCGCAGGATGGATCGCTCGCGGAGCAAATCACCTTTCAAGGCGCGGGGCAATTGAGCGCAGCCGATACGGAAGTATCCGAGTTCATCCAGGATCATTGGATGCTGAACAATCATTTGACGCTCAACTTTGGAGTGCGCGTGAGCAGTCAATCGATCGGACGCCAGGCGGCTTTGGCGCCGCGCGCTGGGGCCGCGTATTCGTTCAATGATGCAAAAACGGTGCTCCGTGCCGGCGTTGCCGAGCTGTATGGTCACGTGCCGCTGCTGGCGGCAGACTTCACCAGCAACCAGGAGCGTGTGTTGAGCTTTTTTGATTCGACAGGCGCCATGATCGGGCAGCCCACCGTGCTCGTAAATTCGTATCTTCTCTCCGGGATGTCAACTGCCGCGCCAGGCGTCCCGCATGATCCCTCGTCGAGCCCCCGTACGTTTCTTTGGAATGTCGTGCTCGAACACCAGTTTCCCAAGAACTGGAACATTCGAGCCAGTTACTTGGACAGCCATACGGTTGCTCTCTTTCTGATGAACCCGTTCATGCCTCCCGGTGGCGGCAACGGAGTAATGGCGCTGCAAAACTCCGGCCAATCCAAATATCGCCAGGCAGATATCACTGTCCACCATCGTTTTGGGGGACGCGCCGACATGAGCCTCTCCTATACCTGGAGCCGGGCTCGTGGAGATCTCAACACGCTGTCGGACGCGCTCGTTCCGTTCGCAATTCCGGTGATTCGCCCAAATGTTACGGGCATCGTGCCTTCGGACGTTCCTCATCGGGTTGTGGCCTCCGGGTTCTTCCGCCTTTTCTGGAACATGGTCTTCAGTCCCGTGGGAGACGTGCATTCGGGATTGCCGTATTCGAACGTCGACGTGTTGCAAAATTATGTCGGTACCGCCAACGACCAGCGCTTCCCGATCTATTTCTCCCTGGATGTGACGCTCTATCGTGAGTTCTCTGTGCACATTCCGTACACAAAAAAAGATAAGACGCGCAAAGTCCGGCTTGGCGTTTATTCGACCGATGTCACCGACCGCTTGAACCCGCACGACATCTACAACAACGTCACCGCACCGAACTTCGGGCAGTTTGCAGGCTTCCAGCGGCGCTATACCGGCATGGTGTTGGATCTGATTCAATAAGGGCCATCCGAACGCCGATTACGAGCTGCGTGCCAAAAGAAGGAGCGAAGTCAGCCATTCCCACAGAATCCACCATTGACACGCGAAAAGGACATCACCTGAACCTCAAGATGGTAAACTCCGCTGCAAATCTGAAATTCCAGCACTAGAGAGCTACCAGGAAACCATTCGTTCACACCGGGAATCTCATTGAGAGCCCATGTTCTGGAAACCATGTGATCCCTTTTTCGGCCAGGACATCGTTCCCTCGGGAGATAATTTAGCGATAGCCATGACAAGACAAAGCGGGATTTCACGTATTCTTGCGATTTTCCTCTTAGTTGGATTCTGGGTGGGCGCATCTCCTGTGTTTGCGCAACAGCAGGAACCGCGGCAGCCGGAGTCGCAGCAGCCCGCTCCGACCTTCCCGGATCCACAACCTTCCAGCACAAAGAGCGCCAGCGAAAAGAAAGAGCCGGATCAATCTGCGGGAACCGTGGGCAAGAGCAAGCTGGAAAGGGAAACCGGCACGGTCAACGACCGCATCTTCGAAGTGCTCCCCAATTATGGGACGGTTGAAAACGCGAACGTCCTTCCGCCACTGACGACTGGCCAGAAATTCAGACTAGCAACAGCCGGAGTGTTCGATTGGGGCGCCTATCCATTCAACGGCATCCTCGCCGGAATCGCACAAGCAAAGAATGATCCGAAGGAATGGGGACAAGGATGGGGCGCTTATGCGAAACGGTATAGCCAGTCATTCGCAGATAATAGTATCGGCACGTATATGACGACCGCGGTTTTTCCCACTCTGCTCCGCGAAGATCCGCGATACTACCAGATGGGGAAAGGACGTTTTGTTCATCGCGCCTACCACGCAGCCAACCGCCTGTTCGTGTGCCGCACCGATTCCGGACATCAGCACTTCAACATCTCCGAATCGACGGGCAACGCTGCGGCAGCAGCGGTCTCTAACATTTACCACGTTCCCGAAGAACGTACGGCCTCACGAACGGCGACAACCTTTGCTTTTCTAATCCTGTATGACGGCATGAACAATGAGCTGAAGGAATTCTGGCCCGACATCCGGCGCAAAGTATTCCACAAAGATTCGCCCTGATCCCTCGGTGGACAAGCACGAAAGCGTCAGCTCAGGCGGGAACGAGAACCTGCACTGCACGAGGCACTATTTCGATCTCCACAGGCGCGGGTCCCAGAATCTCTCCATCGCCGTGAAAAAAACACGGCCGGTCGGCGGATATCTTTACGCTTCGGGTCGTCCATCGCTTCACGCGTGGTGTGCGCAAGTCTCCCGTCCCCATTAAGCGCGGCAACAATCTCATAACCTCGAATTTCGTCAAGTTTTCGATCAGAACAAGATTGAGCATTCCATCATCGATTGAAGCGCCGGGCGCTAGACGCAGTCCTGCCCCGTATGTGGGCGTATTCAACACGGCTGCCAGAAGAGAACTTGCTTCCAGCGAGCCATGGTCCCCTTGAGGAAACTCGATTCGAATGTTCAACGGCCGATGTTCGGTAAGAGCGTGAAGCGCTGAGGCGAGATAGCGAAGCCGCCCGGGAAGGCGGCGATACCCTCCGCTTGCATGACGCGCGGCTTCGGCATCAAGTCCGATTCCCCCGCCGCCGGTGTACAAACGGGTCCGGCCATCGGATGTAAGTACACGCACCAAATCCACGTAACGTGGCTCACAGTGCAACACGTATTCAGCAGCCCGGAGTGGATCGGCCGGCAAGTTGAGCGCTGTAGCAAAATCGTTCCCGCCTCCGGCGGGAATAACACCAAGAACGACATCGGCTCCCATGGCGCCATTTGCTAGGGCCTGGAAAGTGCCGTCGCCTCCGAGCGCAAGAAGCAGGCGGCGGCTTTGCGAAGCGAATTGCCGCGCGGCCGATTCGAGTTCGAAGGCGCTGCTAGTTTCCACAAATTCAATGGAGACCCCAAGGGATTTGAACACCTGGCGCAAGCGGGACAGCAGGGAGCGTCCGCGACCGCCTGCTGCAGACGAATTGACAAAAACCAGGACAGAGGAATCAAGTAAGGCGCGAAACGCTGTTGAGTTGGCCATGCATTTCCCGGGGCGATCCGGCTTGGGAAAGTAAATTCTGGTGCCGGCGGGGGGAATCGAACCCACGGCCTAGGGATTATGAGACCCTCGCTCTGCCACTGAGCTACGCCGGCCAAAGGCAATTCTTAATGCTAAGGAGTAGCTGGCAAAGGTGTCAAGGCGTTCCAGAGTGCGGACGATTTGTAAGTGAGATGCTTTCCGCGTTTCAAGCACAGTGGCCCCCATGCCGTAACGAGGCGAGGTTGGAAGGAGACCAGTTTCGCCCAGTAGTCTGGCCAAGAAAGGGAGGAGAAATGTTCGGGAGAAAGAGAGGCCTCAGTACTAAGGTGGTTAGTACGGGAGTACCGTTGACCCTGGCAGTTCCGGAACCTAAGCTGCACAAGGTCGAGCACCAGCTCCCCTCTGCGATGGGCGAAAGTCTATCGAAAACAGGGGGTGGGGTGGTGTATATCGATTGAAAACAAGCTCAGCGATTGAGCTACTTGACATTGGTGTGCAAAGGTTTACAGTGCTTCCGGGGTTTTTTGTTATTACCTCGGAGGCACAATGTCACGTAGACTCACTGCAGTAGCATTCCTGGCCATGTTGGTTTTGGCCGGGGCAATGGGCTTGAAGACGGTAGTCGCCACTCATGGCGGCTCCGTAGTCATGGCAAACGGAGGAGCACCTCAGCCTCCAAGGCCGCCGCAGTAGCCCTCGGACAGCCGAAGCAATAGAAACACTTCGGCGGTGGCCAGGGCGCGGCGAGTAAGGACAGCGTGCCTGGTCCCGTAGGATATTCCATCTGGCTTGTATGCACCCTCCTAGAGGTGGCCGTTGTAGTGTGCGCGGCAAAAAGTCGTTCCTTCCGGCGATACATCCTCCTGAACGTTTACATGGGACTGAGTTTCCTGGTTAGCGTAGGCCGCTACCAAGTCCTGTCTCGTTCGGGAATGGAATCCCTTGAGTACTCCTATTTTTACTATTACTCCGATTTGCTGCTTACCATCGCTCTCTATTTCGCTCTTCTGAATCTATACTCCCTCGTTTTTGACGAGATGAAGGTCGAACGATATCTTCGCCTAGGGGCCATCTTGTTGCTGGGGGGTACAGCCTGGTTTTCGTATGGGGTTGTAAACCAGTCCTCTCAGAAGATTCTTCTGTCTCATTTCGTGTACGAACTCTCGCAGAACCTCTATTTTGTTGGCCTGGTACTGACGTACGCCCTTTGGGGTGCGGTGCTAAAACTTCGAGAAACTCGAGCGCGTTTGATTCAGCTGGTCCTCGCGCTGGGGGTTTACTTCAGTGCCTTTGCGGCGCATTACGCCTTGCAAAATCTCTACCCCAACATCACGGCTTTGCACTATGTGACACCATTGCTAGGGTGCATCTTGCCGGCAGCGTGGGCGTATTCCTTTCTGCGTGTAAGTGAAGACCAGCGGCTTGCGCCGTCCCGCCTGGCCGAGGTGCCGCGATGATGGCGGCTTTCATCTTTGTTGTCTCGGTGGTCATATTTCTGCAGTTTTTTGTTTTTTACTGCCGGTCGCTGATCGCGGTGTCTTCAAAACAGGCCCTGTCGCCGGAAGTGCAGGATGTCACGGGCATACAAAGGACCGCATCTGGCGAGGACTTCAACCGTGTGATGCAGCTTCTGCGCCTTTGCCCGGAACGGCCAGAAGACCGCAACGGGATTCAGGCTATTGGGGCATACTTTCATCTGCTGAATTTCCTGCACTCAACGGTCGCCAGGCTGGTTCCTTCCATCAAGGCTTGGACGGAATCTGAGCGAGGTCACTGCACGTACTTCGCGGCTATCGCGCTGGAACGACGCATTTCCTTCAGCCGCGATATGCTCGCCCAACAGATGGACGCCTGATCTTCGAGCTGCTACTCCCGGTTCCTTGCCTTTTTCGTGACCGCCTTCCTTAGATTTCTGCTTGACATCCGAGATTCCGTGGTAGTGTGAGAGAGGTCTCTCCTCGCCGGAGTGGACGCGTCCGCAGCGCAAAACTCATCGGTGACAAAAACATGCTCGCAGTGTGGCGCGGTACTGCCAACACAAACCCGCGTCTGTCAATTTTGTGATTCCTCTTTTTCCGTAGGTTTTTCAGCAATAGGGGATCCGCAAGACGCCTGCCCAATTAGAGTCCCAACCTCAACGGCAGATACTTGCCTAGGGCTGGGCATGAGTCCTGAGCCCCTGAACGCTTCCAGCATGGAGGAGTTTCAGGATGCAGCTTGGCGTGGAGAACTCGCGCAACGCCTGAAGGCATATCGCACGCGGCGGCGAAAGGCTTTTCCCAGCGAAGATCAGTGCTCCTTCTCCTTCGAGGAGTCGCAGGGAAACAATCACGCCGGACCTTCGGTTGCCATTGAAGAGCCGGCCGCGGCACCAGAGGACGATTTTTCATTTACCGTCGCCATTGGCCGGCCCTCGAGGAAGCAGATCCTCGAAGATTCGCCAATGGAAATTGATGTTTCGTCGGAGCCAGAAATAGACGGCCAACTGCAAACGGAACAAAACCAGGGAGAAGCCTACACGCAAACCGGTCTTTATCCCGTTGCTTCTATCGATGAACGCCGCCTCTCCGGAATAATCGATCTCTTCTGCCTGCTCTTCGCGTATGGCGGGTTTCTGGGACTCTTCGGTTCGCTAGGAGGGCACTTCACGCTGAGCAAATTGAGCGCAGAGGTCTGCGCCTCAACTTTTGCCGCCGTATATTTGCAATATTTCGTTCTTTTCACCATCTTTGGCGGAACGACGCCCGGCATGATGATGCGCGGGCTGCAAGTGATGAGTTTCACCGGCGAGCCGCCGACACCGAGGCAAATGGCGCTGCGTAGCGCGGGTTATGTGCTCTCCGCCGGGACGTTTTTTCTTGGTTTCCTGTGGGCCATGTGGGACTCCGACGAGCTCACCTGGCACGACCGGCTTTCCCGCACGTATTTGAGTGTCGAACAGACGCTTCCGGAGTTTGAGGCCCACGACGCGATGCACAGCCGGTAATGCACGCAAATTAGGCGCGCATGGCGGCGGATTTTGATTCAGAGGCGGCGCGCAGAATCGCTTCGAGACTCCGGTCTACGTCAGCCACCGTGGTAGCCCAGGACGAAACGCTGATGCGCATAGCCGTCTTTCCCTGCCAGACGGTTCCACCGCACCAACATGTTCCCTCTTCTTGAATTCGCTTGATTGCGTCCCTGGTGATCTCCGGACTGCCGAAGGACACCAGCACTTGGTTGATAACGACATCGTTCAAGACCTGGAAACCTGCTTTTCGCAGTCCTTCGGCGAAGCGTCGGGCATGAGTGCATGTCCTTTCGACCAATTCACAGAGCCCGGCTCTGCCCAAGGATTTCAAAGTTGCCCATAGCGCAACTCCGCGAGCTCTCCTCGACGCCTCCGGAGTATGGTGCATCGGTTCGCGTCGCGCCCCCGGTTCGAGATAGGCCGCGCTTATATCGAGCGACCGCCGCAACGCGGCGCCGTCTCGAACAAGGACAACTCCACAGTCATATCCCGCGTTTGGCCACTTATGCGCGTCGGTGGCCCAGGAATCCGCCTTTTCAAATCCTCGGGCCACCGCCTCGTATCTTGGCGAAACACGCGCCCACAAACCGATTGCACCATCGACATGCACCCAAGCGCCGTGCTCCTTCGCAGCGAGGCAAATTTCTTCTGCGGGATCAAAGGCGCCTGTATTCACGTTTCCCGCTTGGATGCAGACGATCGTTCTTTCGGATAAACGCGGCAGGCGGTCAGCGCGCATCCGTCCCTGGCCATCTGTTTCGACCGTGGTCACGCGCTTTTGCCCAAAGCCCGCCATACCGAGGGCCTTCAGAACGGAGGCATGAACTTCAGCGCCTACTACGACTTCAATGGGAGGCGCGCCGAACATTCCATCCTCGGTTACGTCCCAGCCAGTGCGTTTGAGGAGAGCGTGGCGAGCAGCCAGGAGCGCGGTGAAATTCGCCACAGTGGCGCCGCTGACCAGACCTCCCGCACAATCCGGGGGCAGTCCAAGCGCCTGACCAATCCATTGAAGGACTATTTCCTCCAGCTCCGCCGCAATGGGAGACATGACGCGCAATGAAGCGTTTTGATTCCATGCGTCCGCCAGCCAGCTCGCTGCGAGCGCCGCCGGGGCGATTCCTCCGTTCACAAAGCCGAAGTAACGTCCGCCGGCAATCGCCGTAGTTGCGGGCGAGCCCAGGGTGTGCAACTTTTGGACGACATCTAACGGATCGCAAGGCCCATCGGGGAACGTCTCATGAAATCCTGCGAGCGCCGCAAGGCTAGCGCGGCTGGGGCTTACCGATCGCTCGCGGACACTCTCAACGTAGGAAATCGCTTGGTCGGCGGAGAGTCTTAGCAGGTTGGCGATACGCGAATCCGTATGTTCTTCCGGCAGCGGCTGCATGGAAATAGTCCTTTCGCGCAGACAATCTTCTCGAGAGCGTCTGTGAGGATTGTGCGCGAGACTAAGCTAGCAGTGATTTGTTGGATGAAAAGAGCCGAATTGTCCGGTTATTTCTTGACGACGGCTTCGTCGGAAGCGATCTTGCCGTCGCGGATGTGAATGATGCGGTGAGCGTGCTGGGCAATATCGTTCTCGTGTGTCACCAGGATGATGGTATTTCCTTGGTGGTGGAGGTTCTTAAAGAGCGCCATGATTTCTTCGCCCGTTTTCGAATCGAGGTTGCCTGTAGGCTCGTCGGCCAACACAATGGATGGGTTATTCACCAGCGCCCGCGCAATCGCAACGCGCTGACGTTGCCCTCCCGAGAGCTCGTTGGGCTTGTGGGTCATACGGTCGGTGAGGTCCACGCGCTCGAGGGCCTTTTTTGCTTTTTCGATGCGGTCTTCGGCGGGCGTGCCATTGTAAATCAAAGGGAGCTCGACGTTGTGAAGAGCCGTCGCGCGCGGGAGCAAGTTGAAGGTCTGAAACACAAAGCCGATTTCTTTGTTGCGGATGTAAGCGAGTTCGTCATCATCCAGATCGCTGACCAGGCGGCCAGCCAGCCAGTACTTTCCCGCGGTCGGAGAGTCAAGACAGCCGATCAGATTCATTAGGGTGGACTTGCCAGAGCCCGACGGCCCCATGATGGCGACATATTCACCCTTGCGAATCTCCGCGTCCACGCCCCGCAAGGCGTGGACTTGTTCAGCGCCCATTTCATAGACTTTGGTAAGCGCTTCGGTCTTGATGACGACGCCGGAGCTAACCAGGTCTTCCCGGTATGAATCTGCGGTCTGTGTCTCGACAGGCATTTGTGCCATCCTCGTCCCTGGCTGGGTGTGTCAGCTTTGCTGGTCTTCTTGTTTCTTGGGCGCGCTATTGTCCACTTTCACTTGAGCCTCAGGCTTCAGAGTGCGCAGCGCTTTGTAACTGCCAATGACGATTTCATCACCGGGTTGCAAGCCCTTTGTAATCTCGATATCCGTGACGCCCGAGATGCCAGTCTCAACGGACCGGAATATGGCCTTCTTGCCATTGACCACGAAGACGCCCTGGATCTCGTCTTTCTTGGGATCACCGGGCGCCGCAGGCGGAGGCGCCGCGAGGGTCACGCCTGATCCACTCTGATTCTTCGCATTCTTGGCTGCCTCTTCCAGTTCTTTGCGAGTGCGCATTGCCAGGGCTTGGATGGGAATAGCGACCACGTTCTTCCGTTCCGCAGTTCTAATCTTGGCGGTGGCGGAAAGGCCGGGCCGCAGGTTTTCGGGCGGGCTTACCAATGTCACCACGACTTTGAAATCCTTTGCTTCCTGCGTGCTTGTCGTGGTTTGCGTGGTCGTCAAGCCAGAACTGCGCAGAACGGCTTGCGAGCCGATTTCCGTAACTTTGCCCTTGAAGATTTTTCCCGGGACCGCGTCGATGGTGACATCCGCTTCTTGGTTCATTCTCACGTTGACAATATCCGTCTCGTCTACTTTAACTTCCGCCGTAACCACGGACATGTCCGAGAGCGTCATCAAGAAACTGCCATTGGAGTTCTGGATTCCGGGCACAACGTAGTCCCCAACGCGTTCCGGCAAATAACTGACGATTCCGTTGATCGGCGAGGTGTAGATCGTTTTGTGCAGAACGTCTTGCGTGTGCACGAGGACGGCCCGGCTCTGGTTCAGCTGCGCGCGCGACTGATCCATCTGTGCCCTCAGGGAGAGCACACGAGCTCTGGCTGATTCAACGGTTGCTGTAGCCGCATCATAAGCTGTTTTGCGTTGATCAAAATCCTGCTTGGGGATCAAGCCGTCCTTATAGAGTCCCTGACCGCGATCGTAGTCCAGCTTGGCTTTTTCCAGGTTCGCCTGCTGCGACAAGAGATCGGACTGCGCGGCTTTGTAACTTGCTTCCGCCGCCTGGACAGCCGATTCCGCGGAATTGCTCGCCGCTGTCTGGGCCTGAACGTCAGCATTGGCTTGAACGTTCTCCTGCAGCAACAGCTTGTCGCCCTTCCTTACGTGATCGCCTTCCTTGACCAAAATATCCGTAATTCTGCCGAATCCCTGGGCGGTAATGTTGGTATAGGTGGTGGGCTTGACTTCGCCCGAGGCCGTCACCAAAGACACCAGGTTGTCTTGCTTTGCCACTTTGGAGGTCTGCACGGTGACCACGCCTTTGTTGGCCTGGTTAATGCTAAAAAGAACGATTCCGCCGAGCACCACCACAGCACCCGCGCCAATCGCTACTTTGTGCCACGTCTTCATTCGCTTCCCTTTCGCTACGCCACGGTTCGACCACTTCTACTCGCTGCTACAAACCAGAGATCCTTGAAATTCCGGAGCGACCGACACGCCAAGCGGCAATTGCCGTCCCGATTCCCGCTATTTGACATACGCCTGTCCCGGTCGAAATGTTTCGTGGAGAAGTCACTCCAGTACGCAGTACTAGCCTCACAACAGAAGACTTACAGATATCGTCGCAGTCTGCGGTGTTCCTCGCCCGAACCCAGGCTTGCTATGCAATGTCCTATTCTATCGTTCCGCGGACTTTATGAAAAGAACCCACTCGAGACTCAGGCGACGTGGCATCCGACCCATCTCATTGGACGCAAGGAAGGTGCGAATGGTCAGCCGAAAATTGGGTT
>CAZGBQ010000078.1:1529-17037 GCA_964524045.1 uncultured Acidobacteriaceae bacterium | reverse complement strand
AGCGTTGTTTTCCCAACCTGTGGCAGTCCAATGATTCCCGCTTGCACTCGCGCCCCTTCCAAGAGAGTTCACAGTCGACAGTTTACGGTTGATAGTTAAACAAAGCTCTTTCTAAGAATTTCCCACGCGCGCAAACCCCTCATCCTAGCACACCAGTTTCATTCGATTTTGAGCAATCAGGCTCTGATCAGCAGGTGCGGCCGCAGAATTGTCCGATATACTGTCGCCATGATGGGGCGATTCTCTTTGAGCGTCACTGTAGCAATTTCCGCGACGTTCGCTCTAATTTTGGCGATAGAAACAGCCTGGTGTCAGGGAGCAGCGAACTCTCAAGCTCCGCCAAAGTGTCTCGTTGTCTTGCCCTCAGCATTCGATGTGAAGTTTACGCCTGTCGAAGGAACGACTCAGCTGGTATACAAAATTTACCTTGACTACCCGGCTGAAAGTGCCATAAAGACGCTTTCCGAAAGACTCCAAAGAGAAAGCTGGAAACCGCTGGAGTCAGATTTTTGGAATCCATCCATTCCTTCGTCACATCGACGCGGATGGCAGCAATTCAGGGACCAAACGACGAAGCCTACAACCACGGTCAATCAGTGGGCGGCGCAATGGAGGAATCCAAAGCATGACATTGTTTCCTATACGCTCGAATATCGGTACCCTGCCGATAGGGATTCCAATCCAGACCTGAATAGCCTAACGGTAATCGCAATCTTCATTCCCGCAGCCATCGCAGAGAAGATACCTAAAGCTCCCTCGCTTTGAGCATCCGCATTGCCCCTTGTTCTCTGCACTACTTCTGTGTGCTCTGCTGCGCGTTACGCTTTCTCTTTTCGGCGGCTTAGCCTAATCTATTCCCCCGTTTCCTGATTGGAGCTTCACCTTGACGACAGAATACGAGCTGCCACCGTTTGACTTGCGGCTGGCGATGGACACGCTCGCGGCTAAAGAGCCGCGGCTAGCACCACTGATCAAAGAAACTCGAGAATTTCGCGTTGAGCGCGGGGATACCGAGAGCCCTTACGAAGTTCTCGTGGAGGCGATCACCCATCAATCCATTTCCGGCAAAGCCGCGGCAACGATTTTCGGTCGCGTGAGAGCACTCGGCTCGAATGGCCGCATTCCTACCCCTCACGAGATGCTCAAGCTGCGCAGGCCCGCGCTTCGCAAAGCTGGCCTCTCCGGCGCAAAAATTCTCGCCATGAAAGACCTCGCCAGGAAAACCATCGACGGCGTCGTTCCTACTCTCGAGGAAGCCCACAAGCTCTCTGACGAAGAGCTCGTCGAACGTCTTGTCTCCGTCCGCGGTGTCGGCGCGTGGACGGTGGAAATGTTTCTCATCTTTCGCCTCGGTCGCCCCGATGTCCTCCCGATCCACGACCTCGGCGTGCGCAAAGGCTGGGCCGTCACTTACGGCAAGAAACACATGCCCACGCCCAAAGACCTTCTAAAGTTCGGCGAGCGCTGGCGCCCCTACCGCACCGTCGCCTCCTGGTACATGTGGCGCGCGTGCCAGCGGGCCGGGAACGCCGCTCTGCGCAAGATCCGCCCCGCCAAAGCCCGTCAGCGGTCTAAGGCTGGGTCCAGTCACCGGCAAGCGGTGAGTAACAAGCGAAAAAGAACGGCAACAAGGCTCCCGCGCTCCACATGAGTCTTTGGAATATTTTGGGGGACTCAACAGGGACAAGACACGGGCGCGCCCTTCGTTTGTCAGGCTGATAACTAAAGCGAGCTCCTACAATTCCCGGGCCATCAAATACATTGCTGCCAATCCCGTGAGCAAGACTCCGCTTTCAAGTGAAACAGAAATTCGGTGCAAGCGAGAAAACTCAACGAGCAACGGATTGCCAGCCGCCGTAGCCTGGACGGAGCCCATGTGCATTCGCAGCGCAGCCATTTTGGGACTCACGGTGAACTGTGAAAGCGCGGTCAGGGCGACCATCAAAAGCACGCACAAAGCAGCGGGCGTTGCGAGGCTCGCAAACGTCCTGGCCCGCAGCAAGCGCGACCCGAGAATTATTAATCCGCAGACGATGCCGCCGATATGCATCACGCCCAGCGAATAACCCACCATCGCGCCAGCCTGGTCGCGGCTGGCCAAAATTCGGAACGCCCCGGGCGCTACTACAAAGCTCAGGAACATGTCGCTGCCCAGCCAAACGCCCAAAGCAAGAAATTCCAACGTCCGGAGAATTGAGTTCATGGTGCAAAGATACGCGGCTGCGGGAGGAAGTTACAACAGCAGAGGCTGCAGGGACTCGTCAGGCATGTCCCGCGCTAACCCTGACGCCAGCCCTTGGCTATTCGATTGCGTCGCGCAGCCTCTTGGAGGCCGACACATAGGCCACGGTGTTCGTGACGAGGAAAATCGGGGTCATGATCAGCGAGATCACACCCCACGGTCCGAGCAACAGGTTTAGGCCGGTGAATTCCCAGAACTTCTTGCCGAGGCACGTTTTGCACATGTTTCCCCGGATACTGCGCACCTGCCGCAGCACGAACATTCCGATGTTTCTATCAAACTTGACGAGCGCCGTGGGGCGCACATTCCCGCAAACCTGGCACCGCCCCAACGTATTCGCGGGATGCGACGCTTTCGCCGGGTTAACTGGAGTCATTGTGGCCACGGACCCTCCTTGGCGATTCGATGCGTTTTCGAATTCGTTCGGACTTCGGCTTAGATTACCCCTATCTACGCATGGTTCCACGCCCGAGACAAGCGCTGCTCTTTGCGTTTCGCCCAGTGATACAACCACCGATTAAGCACACTGCGGGGGACTTTTTGGTTTAGGCTAAACATCAATGCGAGAATAGGCAGGACAAATGGTGGGCGACAAAGGACTTGAACCTTTGACCTCTCCCGTGTGAGGGGAGCGCTCTAACCAACTGAGCTAGTCGCCCAACGATGCAGCCGCTGCGTGCGCAGCAACATCTATTTGTAGCAGGAAGGGTCCCGGTTTTCAATTGAAAGCATAACCGCGAAGCGGTTTACGAATGCCGACTGTCACCTCCCAGGTCGTCTCGCAACTTCAACGCTCCATTGCGCGCGCCATTTTTGGCAAAGAAGACGCCATCCAGCTCGCCCTGGTAACACTGCTCGCGCGCGGCCATTTGCTCATCGAGGACGTTCCAGGCGTCGGCAAGACCACGCTGGCGCAAGCGCTCGCGAAATCCTTTCATTGCAGCTTCCAGCGCATTCAATTCACTTCCGATTTGCTCCCCAGCGACGTTCTAGGCGTCAGCGTCTACAATCCCGAGTCGCGCGACTTTGAATTTCGCCACGGTCCGATTTTTGCCAACGTGGTGCTGGCGGACGAGATCAACCGCACAACGCCGCGCACGCAGTCCGCGCTCCTGGAAGCCATGAATGAAGCACAGGTCAGCATGGACGGCAAAACACAGCCGCTGCCTCAACCATTCTTCGTCATAGCGACGCAAAATCCTGTCGAGCATCACGGGACGTATCCGCTTCCGGAGTCTCAACTGGATCGCTTCCTGATGCGCATTAAGATGGGCTACCCTTCGCCGGAAACCGAGCGGGAAATCCTTCGAAAACGCATCGGTGACGATCCAATCCATTCGCTGGAACCCGTCGCGGATTTGGCGGATGTGCTTGCGATGCAGGAGTCGGTTTCTCTCGTCAAAGTCGATTCCAGCCTCCACGATTACGCGCTGGCTATCGTCAACCGCACGCGCACTACCGAGCAGCTGGCCCTCGGCGTCAGTCCACGCGGAACACTTATGTTGCAGCGCGCCGCGCAGGCCCGCGCCTTTCTCGATGGGCGAGACTTTTGCCTGCCGGACGATTTCAAGCAGCTTGCCGTTCCCGTTTTCGCGCATCGCGTCGTGGCCAGCTCGCGTCACGCTTCCTTGCAGAAAAAGTCTGAAACCACCGAGGCCGTCCTGCGCGAGATCGTCGAATCCGTTCCCGTTCCGCTCTAACGGTTTCCGTGAGCGTGCAGACCACTCTCGCGCAGTTCCGGGCTAAGGCAGACCGTCCCGGTGTTCGCGCTTTCTTTCTCTCGATGGCCGCGCTCTCCGCCGCGCTTCTTCTCGCTCTGTATTCCGGCGCGGCCGCCGAACTGGGCCAGCTCGTTCTCGCCAGCACCTCTGCGCTGGTCGCCCTGGCGATCGCCGGATGGGTCGCAATTACCCTCGTGCCTACACTGGCGCGCCGCACGCCTTTGCGGTGGATCGGATACAAAATCGAATACAAAATCACGCGCGAAGGTTGGGTCTATTTTGCCGGCCTTCTCCTTGTCGCACTGGCGGCGCTGAATACCGGCAACAACCTGCTTTTTCTGATTCTTGCCAGCCTCATTGCGCTGATTCTCATGTCCGGGATCGTCTCTTCTGTCACACTCTCCGGGGTCGAGATGCGCCTTGCTTTCCCCGAGCACATTTTTGCCGGCCAACAGGTTCGCGCTCAGGTGGAGCTCGAAAACCAGAAGCTCACTCTGCCTTCGTTCGCGCTGCGTGTCGAAGCGGTTCAGGAGAAAGGAACCCATGCGGCTGCGATTCTTGAGAAGCCGGTCTATTTTCCGTACCTTCCCAAGCAGGACAAAATCCGGGAGGCCGTTCCCGTGACGTTCCAGCGGCGCGGAATTTACCGTCAGAACGTATTCCGCATTGTCACGCGCTTTCCATTTGGCTTCCTGCAGAAGTCAAGGCGTCTGGACTTGAAGGCGGAAGCGTTGGTCTATCCGTCTGTGGAACCCACGACGGACTATATTGAAATCTTGCCAGTGCTTCAGGGGGCGCTCGAAAGCGTCACCAAAGGGCGAGGCCAAGACTTGTATGCTTTGCGCGATTACGTGCACACGGACAGCGCGCGCCTGGTGCATTGGAAAGCTACGGCACGTTCCGGTTCGCTAATGGTGCGCGAATTCACGCGTGAAGAAGATGCTCGAGTACTGCTGGTGCTTGATCCGCACTCTGCCGCGGCTGAAAAAGCCGTTGGGTCAGCATCAGAAGTCAGCGAGAGGTTTGAGCGTGCCGTTACTCTATGTGCCAATCTGGCCTGGCATTTTTATCGCAGCAACTCGTTTCTGCAATTCCGTAGCGCGGGCGTAGAAACGCCGCTGGCTCCCGCCGAGCAAAACATCTTCACCATTCTGCGCCACCTTGCTCTTGCGCAGCCGCTTCCGCCCGACCCTGATCAAAAGCTCATCGGTGAATTAGCCGCGTCTGCGGACCTCTTCAAAATCATCGTCACCAGCCAGCCGCGCGGGTTCTTTCCCCAAGCCGTGTGGAGCTCTTCCTATATCGTTTTCATCGACGACGCAGAGTAGCAGGCGAGCAGGGACCCGCTGATATTGCTTGCCTCAAGAACAATTGGGCGGTTTGTGCGAAAATCGCGACGCCATGTTGAAAGGCCGCGAGCTCGCAAGGTTTCGCAAGCAGTTGCTCACCTGGTTCCGGCAATTCCACCGCGACCTGCCGTGGCGCCACACGCGCGACCCGTACCGGATCTGGCTTTCGGAAATCATGTTGCAACAGACGCGCGTTGCCGCTGTGATTCCCTATTACGAACGCTTTCTCGAACGGTTCCCAAACATCCAAGCGATCGCTGCCGCGCCACAGGAGGAAGTGCTGCGTCTGTGGTCCGGGCTCGGCTACTACAGCCGCGCGCGCAATTTGCAGAAGGCCGCGCAACAAATCGCCGCAGAACACGGAGGAGAGTTCCCTTCTGACATGCAAGATGTCCTCGCCCTGCCCGGAATTGGAAAGTACACCGCGGCAGCGATTCTGAGCATCGCGTTCGGAAGGAAGCACGCGGTGTTGGACGGCAATGTTGCTCGCACTCTTGCGCGAATCGGAGCGATTCGCGGCGATGTGCGTGAATCGCAACGCTGGAAACAAATGCAGCAATCCGCAGACACGCTTCTCGATCCCAGTGCTCCAGGCGATTGGAACCAGGCGATGATGGAGCTTGGCGCGACGCTCTGCACCCCGAAGTCGCCGCAATGCTTGCTCTGTCCGGTCGGGCAATTCTGCGAAGGGCGCAAGTTGGGAATCGCCGAATCTCTGCCGGAAGCGCGCAAGAAGCGAGCGACCATGCAAATTCATCTCGCTGCCGCTGTTTTTGCGGACAACAACGGCTGGACGCTGTTGCTTCCACCGGCCGATCACAATGGCAACCGACTCGCGGATGACGTTCCGAGACTCGCGTCGAATTTGTGGCACTTCCCGACGATTCCTGTGGACGGCAATCCTCGCGCCACGCTGCGCAGCCACATCCGCAAGCGCTTCTCGTGCGCTGGGAACCGCCATTTGCGCATTCACGCTGCGGTCAAAGTCCGTCACACGGTCACGTATCGTGCCCTCACGGTCGAACCGTTTCGCATCCATGTGAAGAGACTCCCCAGCATTGATGGCGCGAGGCGCGTCCCACTCGGCGAAATCACAATTCTTCCGGTTTCCAACCTCACGCGAAAAATTGCGCAAGCCGTGGCGCGACTCGACGAAAGTGCGCCTCAAAGCCCACGAGAGTAATTGTTTCGCCGGCCATTGCGAGTGCAGCGAGTGAGCGGTCCCTGCAAATGCTAGGATTAGGAACCAGTCCCATGGGCGCCACGTCCACAGCTCCGTCAGTATCCGCTCTGCCCGCTGAGCGCTTTTTTCGCACTTCTCTTTCTCTGCTGATTCTGACTTCGCTCGTCACGCTGGCGAGCACCGGCAGACTCGATGTAATTAGTTCTCTGGTCGCACCGCTGGCAGCGCTCTATAAAGGCTACCGTTGGTGGCACGGACGGCCCGCGGAGCTGTCGCCTCGCGCGGCAACATGGTGCGTAGTTGCCTATCTTGCGTTTTTCCCCGTGGACGCGCTGCTGGTGTCGCGATTGATCGTTGGTGGATCTTCGAATCCGCCGCTCTTTGCCGTGCTGTTGGCCGTCGTGCATTTCTTGATTTTCGTGATGCTGATCCGTCTCTACAGCGCGGTGACCGATCGCGATTCCCTTTTTCTCGGCATGCTGTCGTTCGCGGCGATTTTGGCCGCCGCGATTCTTACGGTTGACACGCTATTCCTCGCCTTGTACTTTGCGTTCCTCTTGTTCGGAGTGTCCACGTTTGTGGGAATGGAATTGCGTCGCGGGGTTGTCGGCGCGGTCTCCCAACCGGCAAGTGCCCCTCGCGAAAAGAACGGTGCGCTGAATCGTGCCCTAAGTCTTGCCGCCCTGACTCTGGCGGTTGGCGCGATTCTCCTGGGCACCGCGCTGTTCTTTTTCTTCCCGCGCGTCCACGCGGGCTACTTGGGACGCGTCAGCTTCAGCCCATCGCTGATGACCGGCTTCACGGAAAACGTCGAACTGGGTCAGATTGGGGAGATCAAGAAAAATTCCGCGGTGGTCATGCGCGTCCAAACCGGAAAGCCGATTGACTATGAATTGCTGCGATGGAGAGGCATCGCGCTGACAAGGTTCGACGGAAAGCGCTGGAGTATTTCCGGTGGAAATCCACAGCCGCTTTGGCCTGGTGGCGACGGCTGGATTCATACGGACACCGCCGCAGAGGGAAAGGACACATCCGCGCAGACGATTGAGTACTTGGTATTCCTGGAACCGTTGGCCACGAATGCGATTTTCGTCCCAGGAAGGGTTTTGTCACTTAAGGGAAATTTCAACGGGGAAAGCTCGGGCTCCTTCAATGCCGCTCGGCACAACTATCTTCTAAAAGATGCAACCGATTCGATCTTTGAGCCTTTCCGCAGCTACGCTGCCGTCCGGTATTCTGGCGTTTCGCTCTTAGCACAGCACAATGTGGCGATGCTTCGCACAACAGAAGCTAATTATCCGCGTGAAATTACATCGACCTACTTGCAACTGCCCCCGCAGCTCGATCCGCGGATCCCGCAGCTGGCGCGCGAAATTACCAAAAATGACCAAACCCCCTTCGACAAGGCAGCTCGCATGGAGAACTACCTGCGGACACGCTACGGCTACACTCTAAATCTAACGGGAAAACCGGGTGACGATCCGCTGGCGCATTTCCTTTTCGAAACGCGCGCGGGGCACTGTGAGTATTTCGCTTCGGCCATGGCTATCATGCTGCGGACCCTCGGAATTCCTTCCCGCGAGGTGAATGGGTTTCTTCCGGGGGAATACAACGATGTCGGCGGCGATTACATCGTCCGCGCGAGCGATGCACACAGCTGGGTGGAGGTGTATTTCCCGGAAATGGGCTGGCAAGTCTTCGATCCAACTCCGGCCGGGCCGCAGAGCGGCAAGAACCTCCTGACGCGGCTTGGCTTGTACATGGATTGGATGGAAATCACGTGGAACGATTGGGTGGTTGGCTATGACTTCAGACACCAACTGGTTCTGGCGCAAAATTTGCAGCGCAGCTCGAAGAATTGGGGCGAGTCGGCTCGAATGTGGTTCGAACGCAAGCAACAGGAGGGCAAGAGTTGGCTGAAAGAATGGCAATTGAGACATGGCGCGCTGGGCTATTTGCTCCCCCTGGCTTTGGTGTCACTGCTTGTGGCGCTGCGCTATAACGCGCCCGCAGAGCTGTTTCTTAGGCTTCGGCTGTTTTTGCAAATCCGCACAGCAAAGTCCGACCGTTCTGATCCGAAGCTTGCGTCGAAGTTGTACGGCGAATTGCTGCGCGTGCTGGCGCGGCGCGGTTGGAGGCGCGCCGAGACGCAGACGCCGCTCGAATTTGCCGAAGCGGTGAATGCGCCCCAGCTCGCTCTTGCGGTGCAGGAGTTTACGCAGCTTTACATGCTGGCGCGATTCGGCGGAGTGCCGTGTGACACGACACGGCTCGGGCAATTGCTCGGCCACGTTCGCGCTGCACTGCGAGTACCCCCACACGCTTCCCACTGATCCTTTACACTGGCCGGAAACTCAAGCTCGTTCATCGGCGCATGCTAGAATTGAGGATTGCGCGAAGGGCAATTCTTCTGCATATGACCAAGGTTGGATTTGTGAGCTTAGGATGTCCAAAAAACCTCGTCGACAGCGAGGTAATGATGGGTATTCTTGCTCGCGATGGGTATGAACTGACGCCTCGCGCGGACGAAGCGGAAGTGCTGGTGGTCAACACGTGCAGCTTCATCGAAGCGGCGCAAAAGGAATCAGTGGACGCCATTCTGGAGATGGCGGAGCACAAAAAGTTTGGCGCAGCGAAAAAACTGATTGTCGCGGGCTGCCTGGTGGAGCGGTACCGCGAGCAAATCCTGGAGCAAGTGCCCGAAGTGGACGCCGTCGTGGGCACGGGTGAAGTCGAGCGCATCCTCGAAGCGGTACAGGGCGATTTGCGTGTGCTCCCTGCGCAGCCGCCCGCTTTCCTATATCACGATTTGACGCCGCGAATTGTCACTACCCCAAGGCATGCCGCGTACATCAAGATCGCCGAAGGCTGCGATCATCCGTGCACGTTCTGCATCATCCCGGAGCTGCGCGGCAAATTTCGCAGCCGGCGCTTCGAATCGGTCGTGCGCGAAGCGGAAAACCTCGCCGCGGCGGGCGCACGCGAAATCACGCTGATCGGGCAGGACACGACTTCGTATGGCGAGGACTTGGGCTTGCCCGACGGCCTGGCACAGCTGCTCGCGAAGCTTGCGCAAGTGGAAGAACTGCTGTGGGTGCGCTTCCTCTACGCGTATCCCAACCGCGTGACGCAGAAGCTGCTAGACACCATTGCGGCACAACCGCGGGTGGCGAAATACATTGACATGCCGCTCCAACATGCCAGCCGTAACGTTCTGGCGCGCATGAAGCGCGGCTCGCATGGAGACGCTTTCCTGAAATTGCTGGAGCGCATGCGTGAAACGATTCCCAGCGTTTCGTTGCGGACTTCGTTTATCGTGGGATTCCCCGGTGAGACGGAGCGGGATTTCGACGAGCTTTGCGATTTCGTGAGGGCCGCGAGATTCGATTGGATGGGAGTGTTCGAATACTCGGACGTGGACAATGCCGAGAGTTACAGCTTGAATGAAAAAGTGGAACGGGAAACTATCACAGATCGTCGCAACCGTTTGATGGCCGTACAGAAGAAGATTTCGCGCGAGAACCTGAGGCAGAAGTATCGCGGCAAGAGGCACGAGACTTTCACTGCGCTGGTCGAAGGCCCCTCGAGAGACAACCCGATGGTTTGGGAAGCGCGTCTTGAAGGGATGGCGCCGGAAATTGACGGAAAGCTTTACCTGACGGATCTTGAGTTGCCGAGCGGCGAAATCGCCGAGCCGGGCGACGCGGCGATCGTCGAAATTACCAAGTCCGATGCATACGACTTGATTGGTCGCGTAAAGGATATCCTACCCGGAGTTGCGAAAAGGGATTCCGTTGCTGAGGCTCTGACGGCGCCGGTGCCGTCATCAGGAAGACTCTACCGGATCGCCACTGGCGCGCCGCTGCGCGTGCTCGGATAGGCTATACTCTCCGGTCAAAGCAGAGAAAGAGAACCAAGCGTCGTGAAACATAGATGCCCAATTTGCAAGGCGGAGACAGACTCGACGGTGCACGCGGCGTTTCCGTTTTGCAGCGAGCGTTGCTGCGAACGCGACCTGGGAAATTGGGCTAGTGAGAAGTACGTCGTCTCCGAGCCCATTTTTGATGAAGAAGAACCCTCGGAAGGCGAACGCAATACGATCATCCTCGATCTCGATAACCCCCATGACCGCAACCCTTAGCGCCGTGCCCGCAGCAGACGCACCTCGCAAAAAGCCGCGGCTGGCGCTGGCAATCGCGACGGTACTGGGAATCGGCTACGCTCCAAGAGCGCCCGGTACGTACGGCTCCCTTGCGGGTGTCGCCACTGCGTTCCTCTCGGCCATCTTCTTCCTTCATCCGAAATCTTTCAGCGATATTTTTTCGTTGCACCCGCTTGCGGAAACAATCCTCAGAGAAAACCTGTTTGGTATGCGCGGACCGAATATTCACGACGTGATGCTTGCGTTTCCTCTAATCATCGCGGCCACGCTGTTACTCCTGCTCTCGATTCTTGGCTTGTGGAGCGCCTCGCGCGTGGCTTCCTTCTCTGGCGCGGAAGATCCGCAGCACGTGGTGATCGACGAGGTCGCCGGCCAGCACCTGACTCTGCTGCTGCCGCTGATTCCCATCGCGCTGCCCAACCTGATGGGGCGCATGGACTTTTCCGAATACACGATTTTCTTTGCCTTGAGCCTCGCCAACTGGAAATACCTGCTGCTTGGTTTTATACTTTTTCGAGTGTTCGACATCTGGAAGCCGTGGCCTGCGCGCAGGTTTGAGAAACTCCCCGGCGGCTGGGGCATCATGGCGGACGACTGGATGGCGGGCATCTACGCCGCTATTCTTTTACGCGTGGCGTTGCATTTTGGCCTTCTTTCGCTGCACATTAGTTGGGTATGAAATTCGGGTTCGGTTCCTCACCAGAAAGAAACGGCATCCCCCATATTGAGAAAGTTGCGCCTGCGGCCGCGATTCCCGGCGGAGAGATGACCATTCACGGGCGCGGATTCGCCTCACCCGCGCACCCACGTCCGGCGGTGCGGTTTGGAGAAGCAGAAGCAAGCCTGGCGCTGGCCAGCGACAGCCGGCTGGTTGCGCGCGTACCCGAGGGCGCGACCGGGGGAACGGTTCTGGTTGCGGTCAACGGAAACGAAAGCCAGCCGCATCCGGTGCATATCGCAATCCAAATTGCCGACAACTTGCATCCGGTGGCGAATCCCGCGGTCGATCACGATGGCAACATTTTCGTGACCTTCTCCGGCCAGCGCGGGCAACGGGTTCCGGTGTCGTTGTATAAGATCACGGCGAACTACGACGTAAAGCCGTTTCTCACCACACTGATAAACCCTTCGGGCCTGGCGCTAGACCGCTCCGGAAATCTCTTCGTTTCCTGCCGAAACGACGGAACCATCCACCGGGTTACACCCGACGGCCGCGCCGAGGAATGGATCGAAGGCATGGGCATCGCCACCGGCCTG
Source organism: uncultured Acidobacteriaceae bacterium (assembly GCA_964524045.1). Classification (GTDB taxonomy): domain Bacteria; phylum Acidobacteriota; class Terriglobia; order Acidiferrales; family UBA7541; genus Acidiferrum. The sequence continues at coordinate 5,123 of CAZGBQ010000078.1, read as the reverse complement.
GCGTTCGATCGCGCCGGGAATCTGTACGTAGGAGACCGCAGCGGAACGATTTTCAAAATCAGCCCGGAGCGCGAGATTTTTGTATTTGCAACGCTCGAGCCTTCCGTAGCGGCCTATCACTTGGCATTTCATCCGAGCGGCGATCTGTACGTTTCGGGGCCCACGACCTCCAGCTTTGACCGCGTCTACCGCATCACTCAGGGCGGCGAGGTGAGCGTGTTCTTCCGTGGGCTGGGGCGGCCTCAAGGCATCGCGTTCGACCGCGACGCCAATTTGTATGTCGCTGCTTCTTACCAGGGGCGGAGGGGCATTGTGCGCATCACGCCACAAGGGCGCGCTGACATGGCGCTCAGCGGTTCCCGGCTTGTGGGCATGGCGCTGCAGACCTCCGGACGCGCGATTCTTGCTACTTCTGAATCTAACCCGCCCGCCGGCGCGCTTTTTACGCTGGATTGGGATGTGCGCGGCCTGCCGCTCGCCGGATAACTGAACCAATGAAAGCAGAGATCATCGCGGTAGGTTCGGAACTGCTGACTCCGGACCGCATCGATACCAACTCGCTGTTCCTGACCGAAGAACTGAATAAGCTCGGGATCGAGGTCGTTCGAAAAACGATTGTTGGCGACAACCGCGACCTGCTCGCGGAAGCGTTTCGCGACGCGCTCGACCGAGTGCCGTTGATTCTCGCGAGCGGCGGCCTCGGCCCCACCGAAGACGACCTGACGCGCGAAACGCTTGCCGATTTGCTGGGTCGCAAGCTCATCCTGAACGATGCGATCCTTCGGTACATCGAAGGACGTTTCAGGCAATTGGGCCGCGAGATGCCCGCGGTAAACGTTCGACAGGCGATGGTGCCGGAAGGCGCGGAGGTGATGGACAATCCGCGCGGCTCGGCTCCCGGGTTGTGGCTGGAGGACAAAGGAAGATGCATCGCGTTGCTGCCTGGGCCGCCGCGGGAACTCAAACCGATGGTCCAGGAGCAAGTACTTCCGCGATTGGAGAAACGGCGCTCCGGCGTTCGCATGTTTCATCGCGAACTGCGGGTCGCGGGCCTGGGAGAATCAGCGCTGGAACAGCGCATCAAACCGATTTACACGCGTTATCCGGACGTAAACACCACCATCCTCGCCGCACCGGGTGAGATTCAAATTCACTTGCGCGTTTGGACGGAAGACCTGACGCAGGCGCAAAAAGCTCTCGATGAAATCGTGCAAGGTTTTGACCTGGCGTTGACCGACCGCATTTTTTCTAGAGACGGCTCTTCCATGGAAGAAGTGATCGCCCAGCTGCTGACGATGAACAACGCCACGATCTCTGCAGCGGAAAGCTGTACCGGCGGATTGCTGGCGGAACGGCTGACCAGCATCGCCGGCAGCTCTTCCTATTTTCTAGGTGGCGTCGTTTGTTACAGCAACGATTTGAAGACCGCCTGGGTGAATGTGCCCGCGGAATTGATCCAGACGAGGGGCGCCGTGAGCAGCGAAGTAGCAATGGCTCTCGCTGACGGGATCCGTCGCAGCGCCGGAAGCACTCTTGGCGTGGGCATCACGGGAATTGCTGGGCCTGGCGGCGGCAGCGAGGAAAAACCGGTCGGCACTGTGCACATCGCGCTATCCCATGCGGGCGGCGTGAAAGAGCGCGCTGTGCGCTTTCCCGGCGATAGGGAAGCCATTCGCTGGCATGCTTCGCAGCTTGCGCTGGACATGGTGCGCCTCCATTTCTTGTACAACGGCGGTGAGCCTCCGGCGGGCCGCGCGAAGAGGTCCTGACCGGTGCGTCTTTTCGTCGCGCTGGAGATCCCTTCCTCGGTGCGGGAAAACCTTGCTTCACTGATCGCCCATCTCCGCGCGATTTCACGCGAACCGCGCTGGGTACGGGCCGAGAATCTGCACGTTACTTTGAAGTTTTTGGGGGAAGTTGCCGAAGAAAAGGTCGATGCAGTTCGAGCTGCGCTTGGCAAGATCCATTCCGAACAAGCCGTTACGCTGGAGTTTCGCGGCGCGGGCTTTTACCCGAATGAAAAGCAGCCGCGCGTCTTTTGGGCCGGCATTGAGGCGTCTTCCAACCTGAAGACGCTGGCTGCGGACATCGATACCGCGATGGAGGGGTTCGGAATCGCGCGCGAGCAGCGGGAATTCTCGCCACATCTGACTTTGGCGCGAATCGAGCGCCCTCGCCTTCTGGAAACACTGCGAGCGGCCATCGCGGCGAACGCTCATCGGGAATTCGGCACTTTGCAGACGAGCGAATTCCATCTCATTCAAAGCAAGCTCAAGCCGTCCGGAGCGGAGTACACTACGCTCGCAAGATTTCGCTTCGCAGGGGGAGCAGAATAGACGCCGCATGGTCCTTGCGACAATTCCTACAACAGTGCTTGCCATTCCGGTCGCAGCCTATTTTCTCGGCTCCATTCCGTTCGGCTTGATTTTGGCGAAGCTGCTCGGCGGCGCAGACGTTCGAACGTCTGGCAGCGGGAATATTGGGGCAACGAATGTAGCTCGCGTCGTTGGCCCGCTGGCTGGCATCCTCACTCTGCTTCTGGACTTTGCCAAAGGCGCAGCAGCGGTTCGGCTCGCGCAGGAGCTTTCCAACGACAACCCCACATGGATGATGGCTGCCGCGTTCGCCGCTCTGATCGGACATTGCCTTCCTGTGTGGTTAAAGTTCAAAGGTGGCAAAGGAGTGGCAACGGCCGCCGGCGTTTTCGCGGTCCTTTCGCCGCTCGCATGCGCCGGAGCCGTCGTCCTGTTCTTGCTGGTAGTGATTTTCTGGCGCTACGTCTCGCTGGGCTCCGTTTCCGCTGCGGCGGCCATGCCGCTGTTAATTTACTTTCTTTGGGCGCCGCACCATGCCCCGCCCTTGGGGGTCACCTTCGGCGCGTTAGCCGCCTCGCTGCTCATCATCGCTAGACACCGCCGAAACTTACAACGGTTGCTGGAAGGCATCGAACCAAAGTTTTCTTTCTCTACAGGCTCCAAGAACAACAAGGAAACGCAATGACGCGCATTGCCATTCTCGGAGGGGGGAGCTGGGGCACAGCGTTATCCGTGGTGTTGTCGCGCGCGCGGAAGCCGCACGAAATCTCGCTCTGGGTGCACAACGCGCTGCTCGCTGAAACGCTGCAGAATCACAGAGAAAACGACGTGTACCTTGCGGGAGTCTCGCTGCCGTCCAAAATCCGCGTAACGCATCTTCTGTCGGCCGCTGTTGCAAACTCGCAAATCGTGATCGGCGCGATGCCCTCCGTCCATGCCCGCACCATTTACTCGCAGGCTCTCCCTGGCCTGGCTCCAGAAATGATTTTTGTCAGTGCCACCAAAGGACTGGAGCCGTCCACGCATCTGCGGATGAGCTTGGTTGTAGCTGAAGTGCTGTCGGAGGGAGGGAGCGTCAAGCCATCGCAACGCATTGCTGTGCTTTCGGGACCGTCGTTCGCGGCGGAAGCCGCGCGCGGCGAGCCGACCGCAGTCGTTCTCGCAGCGCAAGATGCGGCGCTTGCTAGCCGGCTTCAAGAAGAACTCTCCGGACCGGCATTCCGGCTCTACACAAATGATGACGTCCTGGGTGTAGAACTCGCAGGAGCGATGAAAAACG
>CAZGBQ010000078.1:0-1429 GCA_964524045.1 uncultured Acidobacteriaceae bacterium | reverse complement strand
AGATGCCGCCCACCGCTCAATCTCTTTGGGGCCATTGGGAACGTTTGCGCGCAGGCCATGTGCGCATCCTCTGGCTCGTCCTTGGCGCGCTGCTGATGGTCAGCGTGCTGCCGCTGGCTCTTTACCACCGCTTGGTGCTACAGCTCAGCCAAGACAAACTCGTGGACACCGAGCGCGTGCAGCAGACCGATCTGGTGCGCTCCCTGGCGCAGGAGATCCAGCACTTTGAATCCAACCTGACGCAACAACTTCTGAGCGAACGGCAGATTCTGACCCTCACGGGCCTCATCGACAATGTCGAGGATCCGGCTGCGGAGCCCAAAGTGACGCACCTGCTCGAAAATTTTGTCGAAAGCAACCCGAACACGTTCATCTACCTGACGGCTGTGGGCAAGTCCGGAAGAGGCACGAAAGCCTCGCAAGGAAACTTCCGCGCCGAAGAGGACCCCTTTGTGGCCAAAGCGTTGCAGCGCGCCTTTGTTACCTGCCTGCAATCGCAGCAGTTGCAGGTAACCAAATTTCGCAGCGATCCTCTGGCACTGGCGCCGGATAACCGACCGGCGTTCGTGGTAGCCGTTCCGTTGAAAAATGTAAACGATAATTTTACGGGCATGCTCGCTGCGGTAGTTTCCCTGGATCCCATTCTCCGCCGCTTGCAGGACGCTAGCGTGCGCGGCCGCTCAGTTTTCCTGGTGGATCACAATGGGCACGTTGTAGCGCATCATGACACGAAGAATTTCGTCCCCGGCGCGGACGCGCGGGACAATGCCCTGGTCACACAAATGCGTTCGCTTCCGCAGGATCTTCGCAACACCGAGACCATGCGGTTCTCCGAAACTGTCAAAAAACACTCCATTGAAATGATCGGCACGTATAGCACTTTCCCGGAATTGAACTGGGCGGTCATTGCGCAGCGGCGCCTGGATGAGGCGGAGATCGATGCCGGCGTCAATGAGTTGAACCGCCAGGCGTTGCTCTTCGTGAGCATCGTCGTGCTTGCCGCTATCGCAGTGGGGTATTTCTTCGCCGTGGGCATCAGCGGACCAATCCGCGGCCTGGCCGCGTCCACGCGCGCCATCAGCCGTGGCGAATTCCACCAACGCTCTGTCGCTCGCGGTGCTTTGGAGATCAGCGAACTCGCCGACAATTTCAACAAAATGGCCGGCGACATCGAGGAGTTCATCGAGCGGCTGAAAGAAGCTGCCGAAGAGAATCGCGAACTGTTCATCGGCTCCATTCGCATGCTCGCCGCGGCCATCGACGAAAAGGATCCGTACACGCGCGGTCACTCTGGGCGAGTGGCCAAATACTCCACGCTCATCGGTCAGGAGCTGGAGCTTTCCAATGAAGAGCTCGATAAGCTACGCATTTCGGCGCTGCTGCATGACGTGGGAAAAATCGGCGTTGAAGATCGCGTGCTGAAAAAGCC
>CAZGBQ010000077.1:0-17399 GCA_964524045.1 uncultured Acidobacteriaceae bacterium | reverse complement strand
TACACCTAGCGGGTGAGTTGGTTGCCGAGCTAGGGCGCAGCATGCCGCGCCCCTACAAAAGAAAAAGCCCCGACTTAGGAAATCGGGGCGCACTCTTTTACGGAAATAAGTCTACCAAACTCTCTACCGCTTTGTCAAGTCCTTCTTTCGCTAAGTAGCGTCAAGTAGATTGCGTAAATTCGAAGAGGATTTTCTTCCCTAGCCACAGCGAAGACCTGCATAAAAACGAGAACATACAAAGTTATAGGTTGGTATCGTGCTCATTTTGTTCTATGCTTGCGGAGCTGCCAGGAGCTTCCCTCGTCATGCTCTTCAAGGCGCAGAGCGCCGCCGTGTATGGGATCGACGCTTACCTCGTGGAAGTGGAGGTAGATGTCGGGTCTGCGCGAATGAACGACTTCAATGTGGTGGGCCTGCCGGATAATGCGGTGAAGGAAAGCCGCGAGCGCATCAAGAGCGCGCTGCGCAATTGCGGGTACGAGTTTCCTTACGGGCAGGGCGTGACCATCAATCTGGCGCCGGCGGATGTGCGCAAGGAAGGTTCAGGATTCGATTTGCCCATGGCGCTGGGGCTGGTCGGCTGCCAGGGACAGTTTTTCGGCAAGCAACTCGACAAGTGCATGTTTCTGGGGGAGCTGTCGCTCGATGGAAGCGTGCGGCCGGTGCGAGGGGCGTTGTCGGCGGCGCTGGCGGCGCGCGAAATCGGATTGCAGTCGGTGGCGGTGCCCGAAGCTAACGCGCGAGAGGCCGCGGTGGTGGAAGGCGTGAATGTCTTTGCGCTGAAGTCGCTTCCGCAGGCGGTGGACCTGGTGAATTCGCCGGAATCTTTCGCGCCGGTTCGAGTGGACGCGACGCAGATGCTCTCGGAAGCCGCGCAGTATTCAGTGGACTTGCGTGACGTTCATGGCCAGCAAGCGGCGAAGCGAGCGCTGGAGGTGGCGTGCGCCGGAGGGCACAACATTTTGTTTCTCGGGCCGCCGGGCGCGGGCAAGACGATGCTGGCGAAGCGCATTCCGACGATTCTGCCGCCTATGTCCTTGGAAGAAGCCATTGAGACGACGCGGATTCATAGCGTGGCTGGCGTGCTGGAAGACAGCCGCGGATTGGTGGGCACGCGGCCGTTTCGCTCGCCGCACCATACGATCAGCGACGCGGGACTGATCGGCGGCGGAGCGGTGCCACGGCCGGGCGAAGTTTCGCTGGGACACAATGGCGTGCTTTTTCTGGACGAGCTGCCGGAGTTTCAGAGAAATGTGCTGGAAGTGATGAGGCAGCCGCTCGAAGATGGAGCGGTCACGATTTCGCGTGCCGCGGTCTCGGTGACGTTTCCTTCGCGATTCATGCTGGCCGCGGCGATGAACCCATGTCCTTGCGGATATTTTGGCGATCCCACGCGCGAGTGCCACTGCACGCCGCCAATGATCCAGCGCTACGTGTCGAAGATTTCGGGCCCGCTGCTGGACCGCATCGACATCCACATTGAAGTTCCGGCGGTGAAGTACAAGGAGTTGCGCGCGCCGTCCTCGGCGGAGGATTCGGCATGCGTGCGGCAACGCGTGATTGGCGCGCGGGAGAGGCAGTTGGAACGATTCCGCGGTGAAAAGAAAATTTATGCGAACGCGCAGATGGTGCCGAAGATGATTCGCAAGCACTGCGCGATTTCAGTGGAAGGGGAGAAACTGCTCGAAAACGCGATCACGAGGCTAGGCCTGTCGGCACGCGCGCACGACCGCATCCTGAAAGTCGCGCGGACAATCGCAGATTTGGATGGCGGCGGAAGCATCGAGCCACGTCATTTAAGCGAGGCGATTCAGTACCGGACGCTGGACCGTTCCTATTGGGCGTAGTTGTTCTGGGCAGAGTTTTCTGTCGTGCCTCCGCGCCTTCGTAATGAGCGTTCGCGACCTGCGGCTCCATTGACTCAGTTTCCACGGCTGTGTTAACCATAGTGCGTCCACTTTGCAGGTTCCGGGGCAACTGCATCGCGACAAAATGACGGCGGATACCAAGCACCTTGAAATTACGCTGGAGACGCAGGTCGAGAGCGTCAATCTCGCTGAGGAGATGTGTTTGCGCGTCGCGGAAGCGGCGGGATTCGGCGAGGACGACTGCTACCGCATCGGAATGAGCGTCCGCGAGGGTGTGATCAACGCATTTCATTACGGGAACCAGGAGCGGCCGGAAAAGAAGATTTATCTTGCCGTGGACATCACAGCCGAAAAAATGATTATTCACGTCCTGGACGAAGGGACCGGCTTTACCCTTTCCGATGTGCCGGACCCGCTGGCGGAAGAAAATCTGCTGAGCACTTCGGGGCGCGGGATTTTCCTCATGCGCGCCTTCATGGATGAATTCGATGTGGTGCAAGGACGCACGGGCGGCGCGGAAATTGTGATGTCGAAGAAGCTGCCCGGCCCCGGCGGCAATTTTCCGAATGGCCAGGGCGGGAGAGAATCGGCGCCGCAGCAGGGAGCTTAGGGAAAAAGATGCCTTTACGAGCGACACATCGTGACGCGGGAAAAGTCACCGTTGTCGAATTAAGCGGCCGCATCACCCTAGGCGATGGCAGCGCGCTCCTACGCAAGACGATCCGCGGCCTACTCGAGGATCAGCGCACGAGAATCCTGCTGAACCTTGGCGACGTAGACTATATTGACAGCTCTGGAATCGGCGAGCTGGTCAGCGGCTTCACGGCAGTGAAGAATCAAGGTGGCGATTTGAAGCTCTTGAACCTGACGAAGAAAGTGCGCGATCTTCTGCAGATTACGAAGCTCTATACCGTCTTTGACGTTTTTAGCGACGAAAGCGCAGCCCTCGGAAGTTTTCACTAAGCAAATCTGAGTCCTCCATCTTCCGTTTCTCGCAAGGAGTTCCTCCCCGTTCCTAAGACTCGCCTCCGGGCTCAGGCTACGGCACAATCTTCTGGATGACGCGGCTGCTAGAAACAACTTGGATTGTGGAGCAGGCGAAATCGCTGGGTTTCGACCTGTGCGGAGTGGTGCCCGCGGACGAATTTCCGGAGCTGCAAAACACCGCGGAGTGGCTCGGCCGAGGCTACGCCGGCGAAATGAAATATCTCTTCGATACGCGCCGCGCCGATCCCCGAATGGCGATGCCAAAGATACGTTCCATCATTGTTTGCTTGCTCAACTACAACACCTCACGTCCTTTCTCAACGGATGCGCTTCCGCTTGATCGGCAGGAAGAACCGAGTGGCTGGATCTCCCGATATGCGTGGGGCGACGACTACCATAATGTGTTGAAGCCAAAGCTGGACGCACTCGTGGTGCTGCTTAGAAAACAGGTTGCTTATCCATTTGAGGCCCGCACCTACGTCGATACCGGCCCAGTTCAGGAACGTGTTCTCGCGAAATACGCAGGCCTGGGTTGGCTCGGTAAGAACACTTTGTTGCTCAACCAAACGCTCGGTTCCTTCTTTTTTCTTGGAGTCATCCTCACGACTTTGGATTTGGCGCCGGCACTCGCCGCGAAAGAGATGCCTCCGCCAGACTTGTGCGGAAGCTGCCGGCGTTGTCTCGACGCGTGTCCCACGCAAGCCTTCGTCGAGCCTTATGTCATGGACGCGCGCAAATGCATTTCTTATTTGACCATCGAATTGCGCGGGGCTATCCCCGAAGAATTCCGCGAGCACATGGGCAATCACGTCTTCGGTTGCGATATCTGCCAGGATGTTTGCCCGTGGAATCGCCGCGCGCCCATTTCGCCTCTTGCCGAATTTCAGCCGCGAGTCTTTCCTTGTTCCCCGGACAACTCGAGTGAAACGCCCTCTCCCTTGCCAGACGATTCATTCTTCCTCCCCAGGCTCGAATGGGTCTTGGGACTCAGTGAAAGCGATTTCCGCGAAGTCTTTCGTGCGAGCGCTATCAAACGGGCGAAGTGGCGCGGCCTGGTGCGAAACGCCTGCATTGCGGCGGGCAACTCCGGAACAAAGCCGGGCATGCCGGCTCACGAGCGCATTCGCAGCGCGCTTGAGAGACTGGCGATGAGTAGCGACTCAGTCCTTGCCGAATCTGCCCAATGGGCGCTCTCGCGCATCCAATGAGTGTGCGGCAAGAAGAACTTTGCTCGCGGATGCCGGGAGACTGGAGCCTGACAAAGCGGCGTCTTGCTTCCTGGAACTTGTCTCAGACGACTTCTGAGCTTCCTGTGAGCTGCTCTGCCTTACCATCCCAGTGGCGGTAGCGGTATAATCCCACCCGCTGGCCAACTGGCTCACCGCGCTACCGAGGTTTCTATGAATCGCCGCAAATTTTTGTTCAACACAGGCATCGTCGGCGCAGGAATGCTCGGGACAGGAAAGGCTGCACCGGATCTTCTGCGCGCCGGCTCTGTGACCACTTCGGATTCAAATTTCACTCTGGAGGAAAAACCCGTGGCATTTACTGTCCCCCCGCTTCCTTATCCGTTCGACGCTCTGGAACCCTACATCGACGCCAGAACGATGGAGATCCATCACGACAAGCATCATGGGGCCTACGTCACCAATCTGAACAAAGCTCTTGAAGGCCATGCGGACCTGCAGGCCAAATCCATCGACGACCTTCTCAAAGGACTCGACTCCGTTCCCGAGAACATCCGCAACGCCGTGCGCAACAACGGCGGCGGCCACTGGAACCACTCGCTGTTCTGGCCGCTGATGAAAAAGGGCGGTGGCGGGGAGCCGAAAGGGGATCTTGCGTCAGCGATCAACTCATCGTTCGGATCATTCGCGGGTTTTCAGGAAAAGTTTGCTGCCGCCGGCATGGGGCGCTTCGGCTCGGGCTGGGCGTGGCTGGTCTTCAAGGACGGCAAACTCGCCATCGATTCAACACCCAACCAGGACACGCCGTATCTGCTTGGTGGAGGCGCCAAAGCCGTTTTGGGCCTGGACGTTTGGGAGCACGCCTACTATCTGAAATATCAAAACGTGCGCGCCGACTACATCAAGGCGTGGTGGAACGTCGTTAACTGGGACAAAGCCGCCGAGCTGTTTGCCGCCGCGAAAAAGTAGCTAAAGAAGGACTTCCAAGAACGGAAAAGGCCCTCGACCAAAATCGAGGGCCTCTTGATTGAAGATCGGAAGATTCTCGATCAGGCCATCAATTGCCTCTTCGCCAGCGGGACAACTGCCACGGCACGACGCAGGTCTGCATAGCTCTTGACCGGAGGCGCGTACGGGCGCGCTTCGCGCGTGGCCACAGGAATTGGCGCCGGCACCACGCCAAGCTTCCGGGAAGCTTCACGCACAAGCTCCATTCGGCCGCGTACCTGGAACTTCGCAAGCAAGGACGAAACGTGAAATTTCACCGTCCTTTCCGACAGGTTCAGGTTTGAGGCAATTTCCTTGTTAGAAAGGCTCTCGGATACGCCGGCGAGAACTTCCTCTTCCCGGCGCGTCAGCCGCACATGCCCATGTACGGACCTCCCGGCCTCGAGAAGCTTGTCCGCTTTCTCGATGAGATTGTCGAGGATCCCGTTTTCTGCCTGAACCAGAACCGCATAGTCGCTCGGAGCCTGGCCCCGCACCAGGCAATGCATGGCCAACAATCCTGCTGCCTGGTCGACGGGTAGCCGGCCATCGGGACCCGCAGGAACATGAAAATGAGCGACTCCAGAATTTCTTTCGTAGAAGAAGTAGACGTTACGATGGGAGACGGTTTGAGCAGCGGTCAAGTGATGCGGATGGTCACTTCTGCGGATTACCTTCACGTGCACCCCCTCAGAATGCAGCCTCGTGACGGAACCGAAGCCTACGGATTATTGAGCTTTTTGCCCCTCGAGGAGGCACGCCCCAGATTGGGTAAATTAGGCCGAAGCGAAATGAGTGCGGAGGCTAGTGGCTCGGCGAATCTTACCCGTTGAACGGCAGCGGACAGGTGTGGGCTTGGACTTCCTGAGAGTCCGCCTGCCGACTAACTGCCGAACCCGAAATTGCTCTGCACCTATTCTGCCGCGTGGGAAAACATGCAAGTCTCTCAAAAATGGAGTACTTAGATTAAAGTACTGGCACTATCACGAGTAGGAATTGCACACGCAGCGAAATTTTTCCACAACTCGACCGGGCAGATTGTGAATGAGTCAGCTTGGCCTTGTCTACAGGAATTGCTCCTGTTCCTGTGGAAAAGACGGACGAATTCCTGTGGAAAAAGTAGAAGCACGTGATTCCTGATTGAAAACTGTTGATTTAGAGAATTTTCGTTTGTTGCGCGCTGACTAGTTCGTACCGGATTCCACGCCAGCGAACCTTGCGTGTGACCAAAGAGTTCACAAAATTGGCCAGGTAAAGGAACGGAATCAGAATCGTCAGTCCGAGATAAATCCAAGCTTGCCCAATGATCTGGGATCGGGCGGCGGGCAATGCTTCGGTGACGCCGACCAAACGTATTGCCCCTCGGATCAAAGACAGTACCAGGGGGAGAAACATAAGAGTCACGAGGTGAAAAGCAGGTCGCTGGGCAAAAAAGTCTCCGAGGATCAGCAGGAGACCCAGAAGGAGTGTGACGCAGTAGAGCAGGTGTGTGACTGCCGCGAGTGCCCACATACTGCTCGCGTAGACTCGCGTGATCAGCACTTGCCGGTTCGTGAATTCCAGAAATCCCTCGAAGTCCGTTTCCACGTAAGACAGCGTCAAGCACTCGGGCAGGAAGACAATCGAGCGCCCATTGCGTTCGAGAACCCTGGTCAGTGAATAATCGTCGCTGACGGAATTCTTCCATTCTTCCGCCACTGCGAGTTGCTCGAAGACACTCCGTCGAATGGCGGTACCGCCACCCCAGCAGAAGTTCTTTGCTTTTTCACCCAGCATAGTAACAATCGGAGCGTTCCACGCCGCCAAGAGTGTTGTCGGGAGGTTGCCGCGATTCGGAATGAGCCAGCGCATCGTGGTTGTCGCGCCAATGCGCGTGTCTGCAAGCGGCGCGACCAGGTGATGCAGCCAAGCCTTTCCGGGGCGGCCGTCGGAATCCGCGAAAACAACAACCTCAAACTCTTCCGGCAACTGCTCAATGGCCACACGCAGATTGTTCACTTTTTCGCCGCAATTCAAGGGATTCCCCGCGATCACCACGTGGCCTTTCGCCCGCGAGTTCTTTGCCACGCGCTCGATGATGGCGTGCGCCGGGTCTTTTTCGGACGCAAGGATGAAAAAAATCTCGTAATTCTGCCGCTCAAATTCCGTCAGCGCAATCAAGTTGCGTTCTAATCCCGGCTCGATTCCCTTGCACGGGCAGAGCAGAGCTACGCGCGGCGCATAGAATCCCGGATCCGTATGCAGCCGGCGCCGCACATAGGCAAGCCATTGCACACCCTGCCACACGAGATACCCTCCCAGAAGAATCTGGGAGATCACCAGGAGGTAGAAGAGGGTCTCCACGTTCTCCGAGCATAGCAGAGGAAGATTGCTCGCAGCGCCGCTGTCAAGCAGTTAGAATCGCACCCGTCAATGCCTGTTCCGTTCATTCAAGGAGACACAGAATGCCAAGAGTAGACGCTGGAATGGTCACTTCAGGAGTCGAATTGCCCGGGTACCGGATTGTCAGAAATCTGGGAATCGTTCGCGGGATCGTGGTGCGTTCGCGGAGCATTATCGGGAATCTCGGTGCCGCATTGCAAACGATTGTAGGCGGCAATATCACCCTTCTGACGAACTTATGCGAGAAGACACGCGAAGATGCATTCGAGCTTCTCCTGCAGCATGCGGGCGATCATGGAGCAAACGCGATCGTTGCCATGCGCTACGACGCCACGGAAGTGATGCAAGGGGTCACCGAGGTGCTGGCCTACGGCACGGCGGTGCAGGTCGAGCGCGTCCCGTGAAGTGAACTGAACCGAGGCTTCTTGCGGTGGCCATCCGCTGGCCGTGGTTGCTCAGCGGTTTCTGAAGCTCTCTTCTCTGGCTTCCTGAGGACTGACAATTTGGGCCGCTAATTCCTCAATGCCCGCGAGGGCCTTGCTCGCGGCCACGCGCGCCTGTTCCAGGAAGGAAGAGTCCAGGACAAATGCGCAGCGGTCTACAAAAGGATGGTTGGCAGCCTCGAACGGTTTGCGGCTACGCCGCGCTGTGCCCGCGCGGGCGATTAACTCCTCGTAGGTTTGCAAGTCTCTCTGAAAATCCAGGGCTTCGCCAATACTCCAAGCCTGTTGCCGCACCAGCGCTGCGAGAAATTTCTTGCGAAATAGGCTTGCGCCACGCCGCGGCATTGGCCGCGCTTTTAACCTGCCGTAGGGGCGAGGCTCATCGCAAACAATTTCCAACGAGCGCACACACAACGCTAGGAGCGCCTCGCGCTGCAAGAGGGTGAGCAAATCCCGGTACATTACCGCATGAACCTGGAGCGCTTGCCGGCCGTTTTCCACTACGTAAGAATCCACGAAACGCGGCACGAGTCGCTCGCGCAAGAGCGCTTCGCTGAGCTGGCGGGCTAGCACAACGGCTGAATCCTTCGCCGACTGTTTTTCGAGAGTCATCGCCCGCGCTCCATGGTAGCAGGACTGACGAAAGCCGCGGGCCCGCGGTTATTTGACAACCTGAGGCGACTCACCCTTGGACCACGGATCATACGTCACGCAGAGATGAACGCGTTGCTTTACGGTAGGGTGGTCGAAAAACAAAAAGACGTTTACCGGATTGGGATCAGGGTCGACGAATACTTGCTCGCCAAACATCTGAAACGAAGCCGCACAAGCCTGGCCAGGGTCGGGAACAATTCCGCGCGTAACTTCCAGGCTGTAAATATCCGCTTGATTCTCCTGATAGCGGCTGAACGTATTGCTGATGGCATTTGCCGCGAAACCGAAAACCGTGACGAGCAGGAGCAAGGCGGGAAGCGTGGCCCAATCGCTGACACCCCGCAATCCCCAGAAGCCTCCCTCTCGCGCGAGTAGCCAGCCGATGCTTCTGTAGCCGAGATAAAGCAGCACGAAAATCATGGCGGAAAAGAATGCCAGCCCTTTCCACACGTGATGCAGTGCGTAGTGGCCCATCTCGTGTCCAAACATCGTCAGGATGCCATCGGTGGTTTCCTTACTCAGGCTGGTATCCCAAATCACCACGCGTTTCGTCGCGCCGATCCCCGTGACGTAAGCATTGGTGTAGATTGTTTTGTCGCTAGCGAGCATCCAGAACATTCGTTCTGGAGGGATCGGCATGCCGCCGCGAACCGTGATGCGCTCGAGTTGAGGAATCAGTTTCGGCGCTTTTGCGGAGAGGGGCTCGAACTTGCTGAACAGGGGATCGATAATTAAAGGCTGAACGAAGAACAAAAATAAGGAAATAGGGATGGAGATCGCCCAGAAATGGAGCCACCACCACCGCCGGCTGCGCCGGACCATGGCAAATAAAATCCAGCCGAACAAACTGCCGATCACCACGGTCAGAAGAAGGGCCTTCAACCAATCGCCGGCCCACGCTCCCCACGGCTGGACGGAAATTCCGTACCTCTTGGAGAGCCATTCGTTGAACAGATCGAGCGGGAATTGGAGCAGGGTGAAGGTGATTACAAACAACGGCATGTAAACCAGTGCCTGCAAAAAGAGGAAGCGGGTGGCGTGCTCCGCCCAATCGCGGAAGGTAGTGGACCATTTCATTCGCAAAATCAGCCACAAGGCAAATATCGAAAAAAAGAAGCTGAACACACGGAAACCAAATCGGATTGCGCCGAGCGTCTTGGCTTTCTGAAGGAGTTCCGGCGTAAGCGTGTATTCGGTGATGTGTTTTACAGGAAGCTGAAGGGCGGGCGCTTCGCGTGGAGGAACCGTGGTTTTGGCCGCAGGCGATTGAGCTGCTGGTTGCGTTTGCCGGTTTGCGGCGCTACTCGTTGGAACTGTAATCGAGCAGAGTAGCACGGCCGCGAGCAGTTGCCGGTTCATCATTCCTCCGTGAGCTGTAATTCGAAATGAGAACTGGCGGGAGTATATCTAACGAGGACTCGCAGGTGTTAGCTGCATCGAAGGCAAATCAATAAGGCCGGTAAACAATCCCGGCCTCATTCGAGTGCTTCGTACGCACGCGCCTTAGTGAATCGCTCTTGGGCTTTCCGGCCCAACGCGTTTTGGCTTCGGTTCCGGCTGCGGCACAATAGGCGGCGTTACAGCTTCTTTTTGCAGCGCGTGCTCCAGCACTTCGTCCAGCGTGTGCACGTAGATGATTTTCAGATCGCCCAGGATTTCCGGCGTGAGATCCGCGACGGCGTTCGGTTCGTTGTCCGCGGGAAGCAACACTTCCTTGATCCCTGCTCGTTTTGCGCCGAGCACTTTTTCCTTCACGCCGCCGATCGGCAGCACGACGCCCGACAGTGTCATCTCGCCGGTCATCGCCAGGCGATCCTTTACCGGCCGCCCGCTGAGCAAACTAACCAGCGCCGTCACCATCGCCGCGCCCGCCGAGGGGCCGTCCTTCGGCACCGCGCCCGACGGCACGTGGATGTGAATGTCCTGCTTGCGGAAAAAGTCCGGATCGATTCCGTAGCGGTCGGCGTTTGCGCGCGTCCAGGTCAGCGCTGCGGTCATCGACTCCTGCATGACTTCGCCGAGATGCCCGGTCATGGTGAATTGTTTTCCACCACGCATGCGTGTCGCTTCGATGAAGATGATGTCGCCACCCACTGGCGTCCACACCAGTCCCACCGCAACTCCCGGCCGCTTGACGCGTTCTTCGACTTCCTTTTCCGTGCGGAACTTTGGCACGCCCAGGAACTCGCGCACCACTTCCGGTGTGACGATCATCTTCTCCGTTTTGCCTTCGGCGATTCTGCGCGCCTGTTTGCGAGTGATCGTCGCGATTTCGCGTTCCAGGTTGCGCACACCTGCCTCGCGCGTGTAGCTGTGAATGATTTCCTGCAATCCCGCATCAGTAAATTCGATCTGTTCGCCGACCTTCAATCCGTGTTCCGAGGCCTGCTTCGGAATCAAGTACTTGTGGGAGATGTGTAGTTTCTCTTCCCCTGTGTATCCCGGCAGCTCGATGATCTCCATACGATCACGCAGCGGCTCCGGGATGGGATCCATCCAGTTCGCAGTGGCGATGAACAATACTTTCGACAAATCAAACGGCACGTCCAGGTAGTGATCGCGGAACGCATTATTCTGTTCCGGATCGAGCACTTCCATCAGCGCCGAAGACGGATCGCCTCGGAAGTCGCGTCCCAGTTTGTCTACTTCATCCAACATCATCACCGGATCGTTCGTTTCCGCCCGCTTCAGTCCTTGAATGACCTGACCCGGCAGCGCGCCTATGTATGTCCGGCGGTGCCCGCGGATTTCTGCTTCATCATGCATGCCGCCTAATGCAATGCGCACGAACTTGCGTCCCAGCGACCGCGCAATCGATTTTCCGAGCGACGTTTTTCCGACGCCCGGAGGTCCGACGAAGCAAAGAATCGGCCCCTTCATTCCCGGCTGCAGCTTCTTCACCGCAAGGTAGTCCAGGATGCGTTCCTTCACCTTTTGCAAATCGTAGTGATCTTCTTCGAGAATCGCGTGCGCCTTCGCAATGTCGATCTCCGCGCTGCCCGACGATTTGCTCCACGGCAGTTGTGTCATCCATTCCAGATACGTTCGCGAGACCATGTACTCTGCTGACGCCGGCGTCATTTTCGCCAAGCGCTTCAGCTCACGGTCGCATTCTTTCTTGGCTTCCGCCGGCATTCCGGCTTCTTCCACTTTCTTCCGCAACTCGTCGATTTCCTGCGTCGAATCGTCGGATTCGCCCAACTCCTTCTGAATCGCTTTCATCTGCTCGCGCAGAAGGTATTCGCGCTGGTTTTGGCTTACTTGCTCTTGTACTTGCTCGTGAATCTTCGACCGCAACTCGAGAACTTCCAGCTCCTTCGATAATTCGCGGATCAGCATTTCCAGACGCTTGCGCACGTTGGGCGTCTCGATCAATTCCTGGCGCAGCAGCGTCGACAGTGACGGCAGCGTCCCTGCAATGAAGTCCGCCAAACGCCCCGGATCATCAATGTTTGCTGCCACGGCTTGCAGATCATCCGAGAGCTGCGGCGAATGGCTCACAACGTCGCGGAAAAGATCCTGCGCATTCCTTTGCAGCGCTTCTAATTCCGTGTCTACGTCCCCAATGATGTCCGGCGCAGCCTGCACTTGCGCTTTCAGAAACGGCCGCAGATTCACCAGCTCAGTAATCTCTATGCGCTGCAGCCCCTCAAGAAACACGACAACGTTTCCGTTGGGCATTTTTACGGTCTTGTGGACGCGCGCCAGCGTTCCGACCTTGTGGAGGTCCGCTGCGGCGGGATCCTCGATTCGCGGATCAAGTTGGGCGACCACTCCCAGCAGCTTGTCTTCGCCCTGCAGGGTGTTAACTAGCGCCAGCGAGCTTTCCCGTCCCACCGTCAAAGGCAGCACCGCGCCCGGAAACAACACCGTGTCGCGAACCGGCAGGATGGGAAGAATCTCGGGCACCACAAACTTTTTCTCAGCCATGAGCTCCCCTAGGTTTGGCAGCCATTAGGCGCCAAGTTACCTGAGTTTAGATGCACGCGGCCCACAAAACGATTACAAAAAATATTGCAGTTGCTAGCAGAGAATCTTAGTGTCACCCACTCATATACTAGCACATCCAGTTCTGATTGGCAAGATCTTTGCTTAATTCTTCCTTATGAGACACTTACGGATACTCAAAGGGCCCATACTGCTAGCCCATTTACCTCACTTAGCCGCCGTTCCCCTTAAGCGCCCTCCCTTCTGCGTTCCGCATAATTCCTCATCACAAATTCTCTAGCCTCGTTGCCGGTTTTGATTTGCCCCTCCAATTGGGCGTCCTCGACCGCTCTCAGAATCCGCGCAAACTGCGGGCCGGCCCGGTAACCCATCGCAAGTAGGTCGTCTCCGTTAAGTAACCGCTCCGGCCGGACCTGGTCTGGTGGAGTCTCCTCCAGGAACCGCTGAACAAACTCGTGCGAGTCCAAATGGCGATGACTCGAAAGGCAGTCCAGGCGGTGCAGCTCCTGGTGCTCAGCGAACCGCGGCAGTCTCACAAAACGTTTCAGCGTCGCCTGCTTCATTTCCTGCACGGCGGCAAACCTCATGTGGTTCGCCACTAGGGCGACAATCTGCTCCGTGTCTTCATTGGAGAAGCGCAATCGTCGACAAATCGCCTCCGCCATTCGCATTCCTACGTCCACATGATGATTGAATCGAATCCGATCACCGGTTTCCGCAGCAGATTGAAATGTCGGCGGCTTGCCGACATCGTGCAGAAGCACGCCCCAGGCCAGCGTCTGCGAAGCGCCGGCCCTCAGCATTTCCAGCATCAGGCGCGTATGAATCCATACGTCGCCTTCGGGATGAAATTCAGGCGGTTGCTCGACTCCTTTCATCGCGGCAATTTCCGGCAGGACTTGGCCGAGGAGCCAGGTATCGTCCAACCATTCGAACGCGCGACGCGCGGCTCCTTCGGTGAGCATCTTGGTAAGTTCTTCGCGCAGCCGCTCAGGAGAAACTTGCTGAATTTCTTCGACGCCACGCCGAATTGCGCGGAAGGTGGCCGGCTCGATTTCGAAACCGAACCGGGCCGCAAAGCGCACCGCGCGCATCATCCGCAATTTGTCCTCCGCAAATCTCTTCTCGGGATCGCCAATGGCGCGAATGATTCCTGCGCTCAGGTCTTGTTGGCCGCCGACGAAATCCAGCACCTCGCCGGTGTCGTATCGCATCAGCAGGCCGTTAATTGTGAAATCGCGCCGTTGCACGTCTTCTTGCGGGGTGTTTGCATAAACCACGCGGTCCGGGTGTCGCCCGTCGCTATATCCGATATCCGACCGGAAGGTTGCCACTTCCATTTTGAGACCGTCTTTCGGGATTAAAATGACGCCGAACTGCGCCCCCACCGCCACGCTCTCCGGAAACAATCCCGCGACTTCGACAGGCGTCGCATCCGTTGCCACGTCATAGTCCGAGGGCTCGCGCCCGAGCAGAAGGTCGCGCACACACCCGCCCACCAGCAGCGCCTGATGCTTGTGCCGCTGCAGCATCTCGCAGATCGAATTGGCCAGTGCGCGCGGAGTCACGCAGAGATTATGCGGCAGAGCCGGTCAAGAAGGGAAAGCGGAGTGGCTTCGGGTTTCTGCGCGGAACTACTTGCTGCGGAACACCAGGCAGGTGATGTCGTCGGATTGCCGCGTGGGGCCTACAAACTCATCCACGCCCTTCATTAAGAATTGCAAGGTCTCCTGCGCGCTCCAATCCGGCAGGCTGCGGATGGCTCCAACCCAGCGCTCGTTCCCGAAATCTTGTCCAGATTCATTGAAGGCCTCCACGACGCCGTCAGTGTAGAAAATCAATGCGTCGCCAGGCCGCAATTCAATGGTAGAGGTTTCGTATTGCGAGTCTGCTTTGATGCCCAGAGGTAAACCGCCAACCTCCAGCGTGACTAGATCTCCCGCAGAACGCCGGAGAATTGGCGGATTGTGCCCCGCATTTACGTAAATGAGCCGCCGCGAATCAGGATTGTATTCACAGAGAACCGCGGTCGTAAATCGCCGCCCTTCCAAGCTGTGCGCGCATGCATAACGATTGAGCCGGGTCACCAGGTCCTCGACCGAAGCGCCTTCCCCCGCGATGGTTCGCAAACTGGCCTGGAGCGTGGCCATCAGCAGCGCCGCCGGAACGCTTTTTCCCGCCACGTCCGCGATAACCAGCAGCAAGCGCTCCCGGCGCTCGTCCGGGTAAAACGCATCGTAGTAATCGCCTGCCACGGAATTCTGCGGACGGGTAGCAAACGCGATGTCCGCGCCCGGCACTTGCGGCGGCTGCGAGGGCACCAGCCAGGTTTGAATCTCTCGCGCAATTTCCAGGTCGCGCTTCATGGTGACCTTGTCCGCCAGTTCCAGCGAAAGCAGCAGCAGGAAGAGCAGCGCAGCGACGCCTACGAGATTTATGTCGAAGGAGAAATTCCGGCCGAATTGGAACTTGAATCCGGACATCACCAGCATGACCATTGCAACGAGCAAGAGCACGCGCCGCGCAGGCGTCATCTTCAGCAACATCGACCAGAATAGCGTTTTGCAGATGTGGAAAAGACGGCGAATTCCGCGGTGGCCTCCCAGCTCTTCCTCGTCCACCTCTTTCATGTAGAAGCTGTAGCTCGCGCGCGCGTCGGCGGTAAATTGCGACCACAGGTCCTCAATCTGCCGGCCTTCGCTTACACGCTGCCAGAAATGCCGCACGCGAGGGATCGCGCCGGACGGCGGCGGAGAGGAAACACCCGAAGTTGGAGGCGCGCTCATAAGAGAACTCGAACGAGGTTAAAGTATAGGACACTCCTCAAGTGTTTCGCTCAGAGAACCGGATTTCATTCGACGGTTGGCTTGCTTCGTGAGGAGGGTTTGGGCTTGTGTCTTGACGCGGCGCGTTAGTTTTCTTCGCGACCGCCGTGACCCAGCGACCCGCCAAATTGTACCTTTCCAAACCCGAATCGGTCGCGCAGTGCATCGGCCGCTCGCGTCAAGCTTTCCAATTTCGCCTTGCGTTCCGCATCTAGCAAATCGAGTTGCTTTCCATCGTGCGAAAAATGGCTCAGGCTTACGCCCAGAAGACGGACCTTTCTCTTCAAGTCGCGGTGCTTCCGAAAAAGTTCTTGAAATATCCGGTAAATATCAGCGTCGAGCTGCGTCGGCTCCGCGAGCGTCTTCGCGCGCGTGTAGGTGTCGAATCCTGCGTAACGAATCGTCAGCGTCAGCGTGCGCGCCGCCAGTCCCGCTTCTCGTAGCCGCTTGCACGCCTTTTGAGAGAGGTGGCTGAGCAACGTGGCCAGCTCGTTCGCGTCCTCCGTATCTTCGCCGAACGTGTGATTGTGGGAAATCGACTTTGGCTCGGCATCGATCACGAATTCGTAGGAATCGCCCCCGCGCGCCTTGCGGAACAGCGCGGTTCCCCACTGGCCAAAGATTTTCTCCAGCTCTTCTTGTGAGACAGCTGCGAGCTGCTCGACCGTTTCGATGCCCAGCGCGCGCAAGCCTCTTTCCGTGACTTCGCCGATGCCGGGAATCTTTCGAACCGGCAGCGGCGCGAGGAAGCGCGCTTCGCTGCAGGGTGGAACCCACACCAGGCCGTGCGGTTTGGCCTGATCTGAAGCGACTTTGGCGGTGAGCCGCGTTGTGGCGAGCCCACCAGAGCAGGGAAGGGAAGTTTCCCGCGTGATCGTTCGAAGGAGCTTGTCCGCCGCAACCAGCGCAGAGCCATGCAAGCGCTCGGTTCCCGCGAGGTCGAGATATGCCTCGTCGATCGAAACCATTTCCACGACCGGTGAGAATTTCGCCAGAATGGTTGCGACGCGGTCGCTCCATTCGCCGTATTTTTCGTGGTGTCCATCGAGAAAAATCGCGTCGGGGCAAAGACGGCCTGCAGTCCTCAGCGGCATCGCGGAATGGATTCCGAACTTCCGCGCTTCGTAGCTGGCCGCCGAAACTACGCCCCGCTGATCCTTCTGTCCGCCTACGACGACCGGTTTGCCGTGCAATTCCGGCCGTTCGAGCAGTTCCACGGACACAAAAAACGCGTCCATATCCACGTGCAGAATGGACGCCACCGCTTCGGCGGCCCGCTCCTCGAGCGGCCCATGCTTGGCGCGAAATCGTGCCAGTTCCGGCATGGCCCTAGCCTACGCCGGACATTTGTTAGCCTCAACTTCTTCCAATTGCGCGACGGTTATGCTCGCTCTGCTGCAAGGACCCGGGGGATTCCAGCTAGATCGTTGGTCACGCCAATATTGGTCCACGTGGCAGCACCAAGCAGAGGCTGGACCGCTGGCAAGCTGTTGTGCCCAAGTTCGAGAACGAGAATCCCTCCCGGCAGGAGACACTTCGCCGATTGCGCGATGAGACTGGCATAAAGCTCGTAGCCTTCTTCGCCCCCGTACAACGCAATCTGCGGTTCATGCTCGCGGACTTCCCGCATCAACGTTGCGGCTTCGCGCCAGCCAACGTACGGCGGATTGCTGACGATGACATCGAAAAGAAGTGGCGAGTGACGAGCGGCAAGTGGCGAGTCAAAAAAACCATCGAGAACATTGCGTTCGAGGAAATGAATGCGATTGGCGATGCCGTGGCGAGTAGCGTTGCGGCGCGCAACCGCAAGGGCCGCGGAAGAAATGTCGGTTGCCACAAACGTCGCAGTGGGGAGTTCTTTCGCCAGCGCAATGGCGATACAGCCGGAGCCTGTGCCCACGTCGGCGATGTGCAGCCCTTCTCCGCTATGCGGTTGAGCGCGTCCAGCACGAACTTCACGAACCGCAAGGCGGTCCAGCGCCACTTCAATGACGTGCTCGGTTTCGGGACGAGGAATCAGGACATCCGGCGTGACTTCAAGTTCCAGGCCCCAGAACTCCTGCTTGCCCGTGAGGTGCTGCGTCGGCTCGCCTGCTGCTCGCTGGCGAATGAGCGCCA
>CAZGBQ010000076.1:0-17464 GCA_964524045.1 uncultured Acidobacteriaceae bacterium | reverse complement strand
TCACACCTAGCACCAGCGCCGCAGCCAAAGGCCACAACCAAACGCTTCGCTTGGGCGCCAAGGTCGCCGGCACTTGGAGCTGCGCGGGAGTTTGCGAGACCGGCGGCGAGTGGGAAACGCCTTCCCTATCTTCTTGCACCGGAGCCACAAAGCGGTAGCCTCGTCTGGGGATGGTCTCGATATACTTGCGGCCGTCCGGGGTGTCGCCCAGTACCTGCCGCAGGTTGAAGATGCGTCGGGCGAGATTGCTCTCTTCCACGAAAACGCCCGGCCACACTTTTTCCAGCAACTCTTCCTTATCGACGATATGCCCGGCCCTCTCGACGAGGACCAGGAGGGTCTCGAGATCCTTGGGTGGAAGAGTCACGGGCTGCGTATCACGCAGCAGAACGCGCTCATTGGCGTCCAAGCAGTAAGACCCAAATTCGTATAAGTGCTTTGACTTCAACAAGGTATCCGCCGCAAGAACTTCTCAAGAAATCTTTCAGAACTCCTCAAAGACAACCCCGAACCTCTGGCGGCAATATGCCCGAAACACAAACAGTCTGGATGCCGCATTTCAGTTCCCAGGGAATGCAAAAGATTCTAGCGCATCCGGCGCCGTATTAGGAGTAAGGTGTCGCAAATGACGAGTCCGAACGGTGGTCGACCTTGGCAACGCTATAGAGCGAGCATCGAGCCAATGTAACTCGCACAAAAGGACTTGAAGTGGTTACATGTTACGGAACGTGAGGTGAATTCTCATGCATAAGATCTTTATGTTGCTATTCTCTTTTCTAGCGCCAATCGCGGTCATGGCCCAAGGGCCCGTTTGCTCTGATGCGAAGATTCGGGAAGCTGTTCAAAAGGGCCTTTATTACGGTACAGACGACGGGTTCTTTTGGTCTGGCGCTTTTGAGAAGCCGTTGATCGGAAGAGCAGAGAGTGACGAAGCGGCCAAGAAGTTGGAGGTCGAAGCGCCAAGAAAGAACCAAGTTATCGTGGAACATCCTCAGCGAATCGTTGCTTCCAAGTCCGGCGATATGGCCTATGAATACGGAAGTGGTGAGCTGAGTTTCGACGATCAGAAAACAGCCAAACACGTCGCGCTGCAGAACGCCTATCTCCGCGTCTGGAAGGCAGTGGATGGTGACTGCAGAGTCGCTGCAACGATGATCAGACCCATAGATAGCACGGTGAGAGAAATGGCTATCCAAGCGAGACGCGAAAACGATTCGCCCCGCCCCAAGGACCGCAGGTGACGCGCATCGTTTCCTTGCTCGTTGTTGCGGCGGGTTAACGGTTTTTGTTTTGTCGCAAAAGTGGAGGAGACGAAGAGAGGCCTGTGTAGCAAGACAGCCTAAGAGCAAGAGTTTGCAGTAGACAACATCATAGGAGAAAAACATGAAAGCATTACCTTTAGCTGGAACTGGGTTGGTCCTGGCGCTGGCGGTGTCGTTAGCCGCCGCGCCGGAGGGCTCCTCGTGGCGGATGAAAGCCGATTACGTGGAGGCGTGCAGTTGCCATCTGTTTTGTCAATGCTATTTCAACAAGCAGGCGGAACATCCCATGTGCGAATTCAACATGGCCGTGACGGTCCGCGAGGGCCATTCTGGAAACGTTGATCTCGCTAACGCAAAATACTGGTTGACCGGCGACCTCGGCGACAAGTGGGGAAGCGAGAAGAAGGGGACATGGGTGACGGTCTCCTTCGATCCCAAGACGACGCAAGCCCAACGCGATGCCCTGGCACCGATCATTCTCAAGACCTATGGTTTGGAATGGCCGGAGCTAAAAGTGCAGGAAGCGCCTATCGAAATTCATCAGTCCGGCGACATTGCCGAGGCGAAACTGGCTGACGGAAAAATGGCGTACATGAAACTCAAGCGCGAGCCTGGAACCGACGGAAAAGGAGTTGTGCTCAAGAACGTCAACTATTTTAGTGCCGTGCAGAACGATGGCTTTCAAATGTACAAGTCCATCGAGCACCGCGCTGATCTGAATGGTCATCAGTTCTCGTATTCGGATCGCAATGCGTTCCTCATCAGCATTGTGTCCCAAGGGTCGACGGCGAAGTAAGACCAATCAAACGTCGTCGCCGTGCCGAAGCACGGAGTAGGGCAAAGAGAGTTCGGGGGCCCGGAGGGCATTACTTGTGGAGGTCGCAGGGATGCAGGCTGCAAGCTGGCCCTCCGGGGAACCGACGGCGCAGGATTGCGGGGCAGCTTCAGAGTTCGTTGAGTCGTAACTTCGGGCTTCTTCGCTACAATTGGGACCTCCCCCTTTATCTAGCCACCGAGACGGCTCGCATGGGAGAATTCCAGCTCCCGCATGAAGCGACCGAGAAACTTTCGCGCGTACATCGCGTCCGTAGCGCTTGCCATAGGCGCGCTCATCGTTGCTATGCGCGAGCATCGGCCGTCGTTCCTTAGGCCAGACTTACATCTGTGCGCGTATGTCACCACGGCTGAGGGCACGCTCAGCGTCGTGGATCTCGTCCGGCTGAAAGCTGTGGCGCGAATCCCCATTGGCTTAGGCCTGTCGGGCCTGCGCGCGCACCCGACACGGGCAGAGATCCTGGGTGTCAGCTCTGCGGGGGGCTACGTCTGGATTTTCGACCCGCGCGCAAACCAAGTGGCCGCCCGCATTCCTGTGGGACCGCTGCCCTATACATTAGATTTCTCACCTGACGGCAAACGTGTCTACACAACAACTTCCGCAAACGACACCTTGCTGGCCATCGGCGCACAATCTCACGGCATTGTGGGACGCGCACACACGGGACGCGAACCCGTACTCGCGCGTGTGTCGCCTGACGGAAAAACGGTGCTGGTCGTAAACCGCAGCGAAGGCTCTTTGAGCGTCCACGACGCGGACACACTAGCGCTGCGAAGCAGCGTTTCTGTCGTGCGGCAGCCGGAAGACGTAGCCATCTTGCCTGATAGTTCCACTGCATTTGTGATGAGCCGGACGGAGCGCAGGCTTTCCGTGGTGGATCTGCGGCGCAGCGTGCTGCTAGCGAACCTCGAGTTGGCGGGTCGGCCCACCGACATGCTGCTCAAGCCGGATGGAGGAGAACTGTATCTCATCTCCCCGGAAGCACACGGCCTGCAGGTGATCAACACTTGGACACACGAGGTGGGCGACACGATGGAGCTCGGATCAGCTCCCAGCCGAGGTGTGCTCAGCTCCGACGCAAGCCGTCTTTACGTGTCCGACACCGCAGCGGATCGCGTCACACCAGTGGACATTGTGAATCGGCGGATTGTCCGCGAGCCTGGCAAGGGCTTGCTTATTCCCGCCGGAGATGATCCGACGGCGCTGGCGTTTGACCCCAATGAGTCGCTGCTCCTGATATTGAGCCAGGGCTCCGGCGATCTGGCGGTAGTGCGTGTGCTAACGAACTCTCTGGTGACCATGGTCCCCGTGGGAGACCGGCCGCAAGAATTAGCGGTGAAGCTGTATGGGAACCGCGGTGAAACGAAGTGAAAGCATTACAGGGGGTCGAAGAGTTCAAGGTTCAAGAGTTCAAAGATCCAAGGCAGCACCGCAGCGCCGTGAGAAGACAACTCTTAAACTTTCGGCTCTTTGCCATTCCTCCGTTCTCATTCGGGCGGCCAAGCAAAACTCTCTTCCCCGAGAGGCACGTCCAGGAAGCCTTCTGCGGGCAAAACGTCCACCGGCAACCCGCCGTGCCACAGCGCGACCCCGAGCTTCAGCGTTTTCTGCCCTTTTAGTTCAAGCTGGTCGCGATGGATGGCCACCTCCAGGACGCGATCAAAGGCGGCTTCCGCCACTTGCTCGAGTCGCAGCAGGCACACGCGCGCTTTTTCCACGGAGAACTCCTGAATGCGGCCGCGTTGGAGCTTCACGACGATGGTGAGTTCTTCTGCGCCGCTGACGGTGACGCGAAATTCCGGATCTTCCAATTCGCCCAAGGTTTCACCGAATGTATCGATGCGGATGCAGAAACGCTGCTCTTCAAAACCGTAGCGCAACTCGCGCAGATAAAAAACGCGCCCGTGCATGGAGCCGCCGCGCCGTTCCGGCGAATACAAACCAGCTCCCAGCCACTCGAAATAGGAGCTCTCGCGGCCGTCGACCTTCACCTGCAGGAAACCCGCCGGCGCGAGCTGGAGAGCATGCTCTGGGCGGCGCTTGATGGGCTTGGCCAGCTCTTCCGGCGCGACCTGACCCAAGGCCAGGTAAATTCCGGTTAGATGCTTGCGGTACAGCGCATCGAATTCTGCGTCGTTGGCGGTGCTGTGCTCGGGGCCAAACCACCAGCACCAGTCGCTGCCTTCAGCAGCCAGGAGCGACTCGTGGGCTTTTTTCAAAGCTGCTTCCGTCGGCGCGCCGGTCTTTCCCTTGTCGAGGGCCTCGGCAGCCCGCGCATAAGCATCGCGCGCGTCCCAGAGAAGCTCCCACGCGGCAACATCCTCGCTGTGACCAATCCAAACGTCGAAATTCGCGTTAATCCAAGAAGCCGGAAAAATGCCGCTGGCTGTCGGAATTTCTCCGGCGGCCGCAATTGCCTCGCTTGCCGTAAGCGGGCTGAAATCCGGATCGGACATAATGCGGCGGTAAAACTCGCGCAAAAACTCGCGGCCGTTGCCCGGGTAATATTCCCACGCATTTTCGCCGTCGAGAAAAAGGCAAACCGTCAGCGGCTGATTGCCAGCGACTTTTTCGCCAAGTAAGCGCAAACGGGAGTGGAGATCTGCAGCGGCACCCTTGGCTTCCATGCGGCTGTAGACAAATCCAATGAGATCGGAAAGATGGTGGTCGCGGAAGAGCCCGGTGATGGACTTGTCCCCGAACTGGAGACGCAACGGTTTGTAGAGACGGTCGGCGTTGGCTGGCAACCCGTTTGCGTCCCGGAAAAAACCGACATTCAAGGTGCGGCCAAGGACGCCTTCATCCGTGCCAAACCACTGGAAGTCTTCTTGTGCGGCGATGGACAACGCTTGATCCGAGACGGAGCCCTCCGAAGGCCAAAGGCCCGCAGGCTTCGCATCGAATGTCTTTTCGTGATATTGGCGCGCGCGCTGCAATTGCTCACGAGCGTCTTCCGGGCGGCGGAACGCGCGACGCGGAAGAGGCGTGGCGGGATTGGCGATGCGCGCGACATCGGAGTCGCAAATGAGCGGGAGAATCGGGTGGTAGAACGGCGTCGTACTGATTTCGATCTGCTCTCGGAAAGCGGCGTCACGATAAGCGGGCAGCACCATTCGCAGCAGCTCAAGCTGCCTTTCCTTCAGCGCGGACTTGTCTCTTTCAGAGTAGTCCTTGCCTTTGTTAGCCAGGCGGCTGGTCACTTCATCTTTCTGAAACCAGGATTCCTCCATCCAAGCCAGTTGCGATAGAAGTTGCAAGTCGCGCCAATCGCGCGGCGTGAAACTCACCAAAGCCTGCGCTCCTCCAGCAGGGCGCGACCAGTCGTAGAGCTCGACGAAGCGCGGCCACCGCGACATCAAGCGTTCGTGATTCACCTGGAAGGCGCGGGAGAGAACCTCCGCCTTGTCCTCCCGTGTAAGCTCGTCAGCGCTCTTAAACGCCAGGGAAAACCAAGGCTCGTTAAATTTCCCGCTGGCATACTCCTCCAACTGAATGCCTAGCGCCGGAACAACGTTGAAAGTGGCATGAAACTTGGGGAATTCCCGCAGCAGCTCAACCATGCCGTAGTAGTCCTTCAGAGCATGAAGGCGCGTCCACGGGAGGAGGTAGCGGCCGGCCTCCGGGTCGCGGTATTGCGGCTGATGCATGTGCCAGAGCACAACGAGATGGATGCGCTTCATCCGGCGGTGTTCCTGAAGCGAGGCTGGTGCATCTGGTTCGAAGCCGTGGGCATAGATAGAGTGAAAGTATACAGGCAAGCGTCTCGCATAACATCGCGGCCGGAAGATCATAAAGCCGTGTGTGCCCTAAACTGAAGCGGTCTGAAGAGCGCCCTGGGGGCGTGCTACACTCAGCCTTTGGCCATGCGAATTCTGGACCGCTATATCGTCCGCGAAGTTTTCCGCCACGCATTTCTGGGACTGGTCGTCTTCACGTTTGTTTTTCTCGTGCCTCGCCTGGTGAAGCTGATGGAATTGTATGTGCGCCACGTAGGGTCGGGCGCTCAGATTGCCAAACTGTTCTTATGCATTTTCCCCGGCGTGTTTGTATTCACTGTGCCTATGGCCACACTGATCGGCGTGCTGTTGGGCCTCGGGCGGATGTCGGCGGACAGCGAAATCATTGCCCTGACGGCGCTGGGAATTGGGCGCCGGAGAATCCTGGTTCCGGTTGGCGTGCTGGCCCTGACGGCAGCGGTCGTAACCCTGCTGATGACCGCGTGGGTGGAACCAACGGCCCTGCGCACGCTGCATGCGGCGGAATCTCAGCTAATAAGGTCGCAGATTTCCTTCCAGGTGCAACCGCGCGTGTTCGACGAGCGCTTCCCGAAAATGGTTTTGTATGTGCATGACGTTTCCGCCAGCGGGACACAGTGGCACGGAGTATTTGTGGCGGAGACAGGCGGTGAGGGTGGCTCTCGCCTAACACTTGCTGATAACGCGATCGTCATCGCAGAACCAAAGCAAGGCAAGCTGGAACTGCACTTGAAGGGCGGCACGACGCATGAGTTTTCGCGCGCCGACGCGAATCATTATTCGGTTACCGGGTTTGGCCAAAGCGACTGGCCGATCGAGGTAACAGGGCTGGGCCCGGCAACGCCGCGCCAGCGAAGCATCCCTGAGCAATCGATGACGGAGCTGGCTGCGGAAGTAAGCGCAGGAAGCCGCGAGGCCAGCGTCGAGTGGCACACGCGGCTGGCTTTTCCCGTGGCCTGTATGGTCTTTGCGCTAGTGGCTGTGCCCCTGGGAGCGCAGCCTCGCCGTGGCGGGCGCGCAGCCGGATCCTTGCTCGCTGTGGTGCTGATTGCCGCGTACTACCTCATGCTGATTATGGGAGCGGGAATGGCGCGCCAGGGCACGGTTTCGCCCGCGACCGGCATCTGGATGGCAAACGGCGTTCTGGCCGCACTGGCATTGGTGCTGTTGCCCAGGATGGAGCAGTTCCGAGGGGAAACTCGCTGGCCTCGGCCATTGGAGTACTTGAGCAGGCGCATGCGCCTGGCGCGCCGCAGGAAAGCACAAGCTCGCGCGCGGGCGGCGGCGGTGCTGGTGATGAATGCCAAAGACAGCGGCCGCGAATTCGCTGCACCATCCAGTGGGAGCTTCCCGCGGTTAATGGATCTCTATATCCTAAGAAAATTCTTTTTTCATTTTGGAGTGCTGCTGGCGGTATTTGTTTTCTTGTACGAGGCGTTTACGTTTTTCGAATTGGTAGATGACATCGGGCGCGGTCGCGTGCCCTTTTTGACCGTTAAGGATTACTTCTGGTACCTGACGCCTTTTCTTGTGTACAACCTCGCGCCGCTGGCGGCACTGGTGGCCGTTCTCGTCACCGTGGGAATCATGAGCAAAAACAACGAAATTGTCGCCATCAAGGCGAGCGGCATCAGTTTGTTCCGGCTGGCGGTGCCGCTGCTTCTGGCGGGTCTATCGCTGGCGGCAATTCTGGTCTTGCTCGACGATACGTATTTGCCCTACGCCAACCAGCGCCAGGATGCCCTGCGCAATCAAATCAAGGGCAAGCCCGCGCAAACGTACACGCATCCGCAGCGCTGGATTTTTGGCGAAAATGCCAAAATCTACAATTACGACGTGTTTGATCCAGAGCAAAACCTATTTGGAGGCCTGAGTGTCCTCGAATTGGATCCCGCGGATTTTCATTTGCGGCGCAGGATCTTCGCCTCGCGGGCGCGTTGGTCCGAATCGCAGCACGTCTGGGTATTGGAGAGCGGATGGATTCGTGAGTTTTCCGGCGGCTCCATCACAAAGTTTGAGACCTTCACCGCGGCTGGCCCGCCGGAATTGTCTGAGCCGCCAAGCTATTTCAACCGCGAAGTGCGGCAGGCGTTTCAGATGAGCGTAGGTGAGTTGGGAAGCTACATCGAGGGCCTGCATCGCGCGGGCTTTGACGTGGCCACGCTGATGGTGCAGTGGCACAAGAAGATTGCCTACCCGCTTATGGCGCCCGTGAGTATGCTGCTGGCGATCCCGTTCGCGTTCTTGGTAGGGACAAGAGGCGCCATCGGAGGCGTGGCTCTGGGCGTGGGCATCGCCGTAGGTTACTGGGCCATCGCCGCGCTCCTGGAAGCCATGGGAGGGGTAGGTCAACTCCCGCCGTTTTTGGCTGGCTGGTCCCCTGATTTCATTTTCTTCTTTTTGGGCATGTATTTCTTTTTCAAAATGCCCACGTGATTCCCTAACCGCAGTTAAAGTGTTACTTTAACTCAACAACTCGCATCACCTACGCTTCCTCGTTTTCGCTTGCTCCTCTTCAACCATCGCTTGAGCCGCCGCTAAGCGCGCGACGGGCACTCGAAACGGCGAGCAACTCACGTAAGATAGCCCCGCGCGATGACAGAATTTGACGCTGTCGGGATCTCCGCCGTGCTCGCCGCAAATACCCAGCTTAATTCCGGGACGCGCCTTGTTCCCTTTCTCCACCGCCATCTCAATGAGTTGACCAACGCCGGCCTGATCCACCGTGGCGAACGGGTTCTTCTTGACGATTTCCAGCTCCTGGTACGGTCCGAGGAATGAGCCCGAATCGTCGCGGCTCATGCCCAGGCAAGTTTGGGTCAAGTCGTTAGTGCCAAAGCTGAAAAACTCGGCCGTTTGCGCAATCTCATCGGCAGTGAGCGCGCCACGAGGCACCTCGATCATCGTGCCGACGAGGTAATTGAGCTTAACTCCCTTTTCCTTCATGACGTCTTGCGCTACGCGGTGAACCACTTCGACCTGTAAATCGAGCTCTTTCTTGAAGCCGACCAGCGGAATCATGACTTCGGGATTTACCTTGATCCCGGCTTTCTGAACCTCCGCGGCGGCTTCGAAAACGGCGCGGGACTGCATTTCAGAAATCTCGGAATGGACAATCCCCAAGCGGCACCCCCGGAATCCCAGCATGGGATTGAATTCATGTAGTTCCCCGACGCGCTGCCTGATTTTTTCAACCGGCACTCCCATTTTCTTTGCCAGATCGCTCTGCGCGGAAGGGTCATGCGGCAGGAATTCATGCAACGGCGGATCGAGAAAACGGATGGTCGCTGGCAGTCCCTTCAATTCCTTGAAGATTCCTATGAAATCTTCCCTTTGATACGGCAGGATTTTGGCAAGAGCTTCCTTGCGGTGCTCCACGGTGTCCGCCAAGATCATTTCGCGCATAGCGTCGATGCGATTGCCTTCGAAGAACATGTGCTCGGTGCGGCACAGGCCAATGCCTTGCGCGCCAAACGCGACCGCATGGGCTGTTTGTTCGGGCGTATCGGCATTGGTGCGCACCCGAAGCCGGGTGACTTTGGCGCACCAGTCCATCAGCTTCTTGAAGTTCTGATACGTTTGGCTTTTGCTCCCGTCCGACGACTTCTCAATCAGCACCTGGACAATCTCCGAAGCGGCGGTGGGAATTTGGCCTTCGTAGACTTCGCCAGCAGTGCCGTTGATCGAAAGAAAGTCTCCTTCCTTGTAGGTTGTGCCATCCACGGCCATGGTTCTTGTGCCATAGTCGATCTGCAGCGCCGCTGCGCCGCAAACACAGACCTTGCCCATCTGGCGAGCCACCAGCGCCGCATGCGAGCTGACGCCGCCCTTTGCCGTTAGAATCCCTTCGGCGGCGATCATGCCTCGCAAGTCTTCCGGTGAAGTTTCATTGCGGACCAGCAGAACTTTCTCGCCTTTTTCGGCTGCCGCGACGGCGCGTTCCGCGTTCAAATACATCCTGCCGGAAGCGGCTCCGGGCCCGGCCGGCAATCCCTTCGCGATGCATTTGGCGGCTTGGACCGCCTTGCGATCGAAGATGGGCGCCAATACCTGATCGAGCTGGTCGGCGGGAACTCGCCGGATGGCCGTCTTCCAGTCAATAAGCTTCTCCTTCTCCATTTCAACGGCGATGCGGACGGCAGCCATGCCGGTGCGTTTCCCGCTGCGCGTCTGCAGCATGAAAACCTTTTCGTCCTGGATGGTGAACTCGAAGTCCTGAACGTCCTTGAAGTGCCTCTCGAGGATCTTGCGAATCCTTTCCAGTTCGTGAAAAGCATGCGGCATGTGGTTCTTAAGCTGCGCCACCGGTTCCGGCGTGCGCACACCGGCTACCACGTCTTCCCCCTGCGCGTTGATAAGAAACTCGCCATAAAAAACCTTTTCGCCAGTGGCCGGATCGCGCGTGAACGCCACCCCCGAGCCGGATTTGTCGCCGGTATTGCCATAGACCATCGCCTGCACGTTCACGGCGGTGCCCCACTCGGACGGAATGTTGTATTTGCGCCGGTAGACGACTGCGCGATCGTTCATCCAGGAGCCGAACACGGCGCCCACCGCGCCCCAGAGCTGTTTCCACGGATCCTGCGGAAACTCCGCTCCCGTACGCTCCTTGATGAGCCTCTTAAAACGTCTGACGAGCTCCTGAAGGTCGCTCACCGTAAGCTTGGTGTCCTCGATGTCCGTGTGATAGCGCTCGTGTTTCAGTCCGTGGATCACCACTTCAAATGGTTCATGATCTTCGTTCGGCCGCTTCTGCACGTTCATTACGACGTCGCCGTACATCTGAATGAAGCGGCGGTAGCAGTCCCACGCCAGCCGCTCGTTGTTGGTAGCCTTGCCCAACGTCAGCACGGTTTCATCATTGAGTCCGAGATTCAGGATCGTATCCATCATCCCTGGCATCGAATCGCGGGCGCCGGAACGCACGGAGACGAGCAGCGGGATGGCGGCTTTGTCCCCGAATTTCGTGCCCATGATTTTTTCCACGCGTCCAACGGCGGCCTTCACTTGCGCGTCAAGAACTTTGGGATAGGTCTCCTTGTTTCCGTAGTAGTGAGTGCAGACCTCCGTCGTTATGGTGAACCCAGGAGGCACCGGCAGGCCAATGCGGCTCATCTCTGCGAGCCCTGCCCCCTTTCCACCCAGCAGGGCGCGCTGCGCTCCGTCGCCTTCGGCTTTTCCTGCTCCAAAAAAATACACCCATTTCGTCACGATAGTCCTCGCTTGCGATGATTAGTGTTGCTGCAATTTTCTTCTGGCGGCCACCGGCAGTGACTGATGGCAAAGCAATGTCGGCACGCCGACGGATCCTACTTCAAGTAACACTTGAACTCAGTGCGTTGCGCCTTCGGGTCACCCGGCGGCGCACAAATCGCAAAATCATCTGACTTCAAGTAAACCTTTAAGTCGCCTCTAACGCTCTTCTCCGCCAAGTTCCGAGAAATCCGCGATCGTCGTGAACTCGCTTAGGAGTTGCGCCAGCAGCGCCAGGCGATTGTTTCGCACGGCTTCCTGCTCCGCCATCACCATCACGCCGTCGAAGAACTTATCCACAACTGGCCGAAGTCCCGCGATGACCTCCAACGCCTCCAGATACTTCCCTCCTCGCTTGAAGGTCTGCACCTTGGAAGCCGCGCCGCGTGCTGCGGAATGCAGCTCGCTCTCCGCTTCGCTCTCGAACAATTCCGGCTTGACGGAAAACCCTGCTCCAGAAGCCGCGCCAGCCTTCTCCAGGATCTTGCGAATGCGCTTAAACGAAACCGCGAGCGGCTCGAAGTTCCGCGACTTGCGAATGGCGCGGAGCGCCTGCAGACGTTTCTGCGCATCCACCAAGTCGTCCGCGCCGGCGCGGAACACGGCGGCGACTTCGTCATATCCGAACTGCTCGCGCTCGCGAAACACAAACTTCGCGCGGTCCAGGATGAATTCAATGACCTTGGACTCTTGCGCTGGAGTCATCCCGCGCTTCGGCTTGTGAGTCAGAAGCGCTTTTCCGGCGGCGCCTATCGCTGACCCCAGGGAGAGCGGGAGCTGTTTTTCCAAGATGATTTTGACGATTCCGAGCGATGCCCGGCGCAACGCAAAGGGATCGCTCGATCCTGTGGGGACAATGCCTACGGCCAGGCAGCCGGCAACCGCGTCCAGCTTATCGGCAAGGGCCACAGCGCAGCCGGTTAGGTTACGCGGAATGGGGTCGTCCAGACCGACGGGGCGATAGTGATCGTACACAGCATCGGCTACTTCCGCGGGTTCGCCCTGCGCGCGCGCGTAGAGACCTCCAACAATGCCTTGCAGTTCCGGGAACTCGCGCACCATTTCCGTTGCGAGATCGCACTTGGCCAATTCCGCAGCGCGGTCGGCCTCCGCCAGGTGTGCCTGATGAATTCCAAGATTGAACCACTGGTCGGTGAGCCAACGCGCGATGTCCCGGACGCGTTCGACTTTGTCGCGGTAGCTGCCGAGCCGCGACTCGTACGTGACGCGCTCCAGCTTGGGGAGATAGTCGGCGAGCCGACACTTCTGATCCGACTCCCAAAAAAACTGAGCATCTGCGAACCGCGCGCGCAGAACCCGCTCGTGCCCCGCTCGGATGTTCCCCTTCGCATCCTTGTCCGAGTTGATGACCGCCAGAAAATGCGGGGCGAGTTCACCGTTCTTTTTCTCGACTGCAAAATACTTCTGGTGGTCCCGCATCACGGTGACGAGAATCTCGTCCGGTAAGTTCAGGAACGCAGCGTCGAAATCACCCTGGATCACCGTTGGGTATTCGTTCAAGTAAGTCACGAGCTTGCGCAGCCCGGCATCCTCATGGACGCGATAACCTCCGCGCTTGGCCAAAGCTTCCAGTTCCTTGCCAATCTTCTCTTGCCGCCGCTCCGCTCGCAGAATCACACCATTCGAATGAAGCCTCTTTTCGCAATCCGCAAAGCTCGTCACGCGGATAGCGCTGGAGCCAAGGAACCGGTGCCCGCGAGTCGTATTGACGGCAGGCAAACCCGCAACCACCAGCTTCAGTGGTTTGCGATCCAGGACGGCTACAACCCAGCGAATGGGTCGAATGAAGCGCGGCCCGTCGAGCTTCGTCCAGGTCATGGAGCGCGGCCACGTCAGATCATGCACCGCCCGCGGAAGGATCGCGGTCAGGATCTGCTCCGCAGTGCGCCCGGCTTTCACCTGCTTGGCGGCAAGATACTCTCCCTTCGGCGTCCGCGCGAGATAGAGCGCGTTGACATGCACGCGCTGCTTCTCCGCAAAGCTCAAGGCCGCGCGCGTCGGCGCGCCGACCGCATCGTACGCCACCGACCTCGGCGGACCCGTGACCTCCATCTCCACGTCCGCCTGCTTGACTGGCAAACCTTGTACCCACGCCGTGAGCCGCCGCGGCGTGCTGAACGTCTCTACCGATGTGCCAACCGACAGGTCCTCCGCCGCAAGCAACTTCTCCAAGCTGACGCGCAGCTCCTCTTCGGCTTTTGGCAGCATCCCGGCCGGAATCTCCTCGCAGCCAATTTCGAACAGCAGCTCGACTCTCTTTTCACCACTCTGCTTCCCTACAGCCTTCATGCGCGCGCTCCCGCAGGGTCGGCTGCGCCGCTTTTTTGCTCGAGATAGGAAGCAGCAGTCCGGCAGGCAAGCGTGCGCACGCGGGCCATCAGCGCGGCGCGTTCCGTCGTGGAGATCACGCCGCGCGCGTCCATCAAGTTGAACAGGTGCGAGCAGCGGAGGCAATGGTCATACGCAGCGAGCAACGGGTAACGCGCCCGGCTCTTCCCTTCCGTGCCCTTGAAACCGTCGAGCAGCTCCTTAGCTTGCCTCTCGTGAAGCTCAAATTCAGCGCGAATGGCCCCCGCATCGCTTCGGTCGAAACTGTATTCTGAAAGCTGCTGCTCTTCCGCCAAGCGAATATCTCCATACGTTTTGTCTGCCGACCAGCGCAACGCGTAGACACTCTCAACACCCTGGAGGAAAGCGCAAATTCTTTCCAGCCCGTAGGTGAGCTCTACCGAAATCGGGTCGAGGTCGATTCCGCCGCTCTGTTGAAAGTAGGTGAACTGCGTAATCTCCAGGCCGTCCAGAAGCACCTGCCAGCCAATGCCCCACGCGCCAAGCGTAGGAGACTCCCAGTTGTCTTCCTCAAAGCGAATGTCGTGATGCTTGAGATCGATTCCCAGCGCGCCCAGGCTCTTCAGGTAAACGTCCTGCGCGTCCGCCGGCGACGGCTTCAGAATGACCTGAAATTGCGAATGCTTGTACAGCCGGTTGGGGTTTTCCCCGTAGCGGCCGTCGGCGGGCCGACGGCTGGGTTGCACGAATCCCACGCGGTATGGCTCTGGCCCCAGGACCCGGAGAAACGTCTCCGGATGCATGGTCCCCGCGCCAACCTCGATGTCGTACGGCTGCTGCAAAACGCAACCTTGCTTCACCCAGAATTGCGAGAGCCGCAGGATCAAATCTTGAAAGGTGAGACCCTTTTCCCCGACTTCAAGTTTTACTTTAACTCTCAAGTCGTCTCCAATAATTCCGGCGTGGTCAGCCGCCGCTCCAAATTGAACTCCACCCACGCAAGCGCCGCAGTCCGCAATTCCGCCGCGCTCGATTGCATGGACGTCTCCAGCGTGATGCGATCGAGCCGCTCGTTTGCAAAGCGCTCGGCCAGCTCCCTGGCTTCCACGCACAGCGGCTTCATGTCGGCATGCCGACACTTCGCGCAGTAAAGGCCAGCGTGATGCCGGTCATAGAATGCTGCGGCCCCACCAAACGCAGTCTGGCACGACGAGCACCGGTCAAATCGCGGCAGCCACCCGCCCAGCCGCACCGTCCAGAAAGCGAAGTAGCTCAGCGGCAACTCCCAAGTTCCTGTCCGCTCAATCTCCCGTGTCGCCAGCAGGATCAGCCGGAACACGGCCTCGGAAACTTCGCGCTCCGGCAGCGTCAGTTCCGCGATCTCGCTGATCACCGCAAGGCCCGTGCTCAGGCCATAGTCGCTTTGCGCCTTATGAAAAGACTCCAGCAAGTCCGTCTGCTGGATGCGCACCAGCTCTCGCGTTTCCCGCTCGACGTACCATAGTTGGACGTGAGAAAGGACCTCGAGCGTGGACCCAAAGCGGTTCTTAAGGCGCCGCGCCCCCGCGGCCACACCGCGCAGCCGTCCTGACGTGCGGCCAAGAAAGCTCACCACGCGGTCCGCCTCACCCAGCGGAAATGTTCTCAAAATGATGGCTTCCGTTTCCCGGGCAGGCATGGACAGTCGCCGCAACGGTGCTGCGCCGCACAACCGCGGCACTCCATCCGAAACGCACACGTTCGCAGAACATCATTTCTTACCACACGCTTTCACGAGACGCAACTTTCGCTTCGCAAATAGATATGAAAATCGCTCGCGCGAGAACCTGGGAAATCGCGCTGCGTGAGTCAGTCCGGCTCCCGCCATACCAGGAAAAACACATCCAGCTGATTTTGCTCACGAAAATATTCTGTTAACCATCGCTTCCCTGCGCTCCAACATTATCGGACGCAGGCAAGCCTTTTCATTTGCCCCCTGTTTCGCTACTCTGCTTCGGGCCACAGACATGTTTATTCCGCTCAAGGACCTGAATCCTTCTCGTACCTATCCCTTCGTCAACATCACGCTGATTCTTGCCAACGTAATCGTCTTCTTGTACGAGGTGAGCCTGCAAGTAACGCTTTCGCCTCGCGCCTACGAGGCCTTCGTGATGAGCTACGCCACGGTGCCGGCTCGCTTCCCTGCCTTCCTGGCGGGTCATCTCGGTTTCGAGAACGCCTTTCTTCCTTTGCTCACAAGCATGTTCCTCCATTCCGGCTTGCTGCACATCGTTGGCAATATGCTGTTCCTGTGGATCTTCGGGGATAACGTGGAAGACTTCTTCGGCCACTTCCCATATCTGCTCTTTTACATCGTGTGCGGCATTGGCGCGGGCTTGGTCCACGTCCTGTTCAACCTGAATTCCCGCATTCCCGCTCTGGGCGCCAGCGGGGCCATCTCCGGCGTCATGGGCGCCTACATCTTGCTCTACCCGCGCGCCCGAATCTTGACCCTTGTTTTCATTTTTCTTCTGCCCATCCCTGCTGTCTTTGTACTGGGCCAATGGTTCTTGCTGCAGTTTTTGTCTGGTATCAGTTCGCTGGGAGTGAGAATGTCCGGCGGCGTCGCCGTGTGGGCCCACGTGGGGGGCTTCCTTCTTGGAATATTGATAACTCTGATAGTAAAGCGCCGTTGAGTCGTCGACAGAAATCTCTGCGTCTCAAGCTAAAGTGTTACTTTAACTCACGGACAACGGTCCTTTTGTCACGAAATTCGCTAGCCAGTCGCCTACTTCCTCCGTGCGTTTGCTGCCGCCAAGATCGGGCGTAACACAGTTCTCGCGCAGGGCCGCCCGCACGGAGTTTTTGATTGCCCCCGCCTCAGGCTTCCAGTCCAGAAACTCCAGCATCATTCCCGCGGTCAGCGCAGAGCCGAGCGGATTGGCAATCCCCTTACCCGCAATGTTCGGCGCCGACCCATGCACTGGCTCGAACAAAGAGGTCTTTCCCGGATGAATATTCCCCGAAGGCGCCAGGCCCAGCCCCCCGGCAAGCTGCGCGCCCAGGTCGCTCACAATGTCGCCAAACAAGTTGCATGTCACGATGACGTCGAATTGGCTCGGGTCGCGGACCATCTCCATCGCCAGAGTGTCGATGTACAGATGTCTCGAATCGATCTCCGCGTATTCCTGCCGCAGTTCCTTGAACACCCTTTGCCACAAGCCGTGGGCAAAGGGCATGGCGTTGGATTTGTCGCTCATGCACAACCGCTTCAGGCTGTTCTGCCGGGCATACTGGAACGCATAGCGGATAATGCGCTCCACCCCCTTGCGGGAATTGACGTCTTCCTGGACCGCGATCTCGTCGGCAGTGCCCTGCTTGAATACCCCACCAACCCCCACATAGAGGCCCTCCGTGTTCTCGCGAAACACTATCAGGCGGATGTCTTTCTCGGTGCGTTCGCGGAGCGGCGTCAGGCGGTCATGGAGCAACTCCACCGGGCGCGCATTGACGTAGAGGTCGAGCTTGAAGCGCAAGCCCAGCAATATGTCGGCCGCATGCCGGTTCGATGGGACGCGAGGATCACCGAGCGCCCCAAAGAGAATGGCGTCGAACTCCTCGCGCAGCAGTTCCACTGCTCCGGGCGGCAAGCTCACGCCTTCGCGCAGAAACTTGTCGGCGCCCCAATCGAATTGCACGAATTCGAGCGGACGGGCGCCGCGCGCGCAGGCGGCCTTCAGCACCTTGACCGCCTGCGGAGTGACTTCGCTCCCGATGCCGTCACCCGGAATGACCGCGATGCGCGCTTTCGCACCACCATTCCGCAGTGGAATACCGGACAACGTCTTTCCTCCTCAAAGAGCGGCTCATGAACCGCCCGATGAAAGCCTGCAAGTCAGAACAGCCGCGCTATTCTTCCACTAATGCGCTTTGCGCGCTAGCTGGCCCGCGGCTCGCCACCAAAGACTCTCTACCTTACGAGGCAGGCGCAGGCTTTGCAGTCGGCTCGCGTCCGGACTCAATCCAATAAACGCCGCCCAGAGCCATCAGCCCGCCAATCACCTGGCGCC
>CAZGBQ010000075.1:15224-17625 GCA_964524045.1 uncultured Acidobacteriaceae bacterium | reverse complement strand
ATGGGTTGTTCGTTGGCGCCGCCGGTGATGACGTTGTCCGTGATGTCGATACCATCCAGGGAGATTGTGTTCTGGTCGCTGCGCGCGCCGGCGACGGTGCCACCGCCATTGCCAAATCCCGTCGAGTCATCGTACGGAGTGGATCCGGGCTGCAAGGTGAGGAGTTCCGTGGCATCGCGGTTGAGAGTGGGAAGCCGCGATAACATCTCGCCGCCAATCACATTTCCGACGACGGCGTCTGCGGTCTCCAGTTCCACTTGCGCAGTAGCTGAGACCTCAATCGTTTCACTGGACGAGCGGATCTCCATCTTCACGTCGACGGTGTAGCTCTTGTTTACAGCGACGACCAGGTTGGTTTCGACGAATGTGGCAAAGCCAGATTTCGTGATGGTCACTTTGTACTTGCCGGGAACAACTCCGGGGAAGGTGAACTGCCCCGCGGAGTTAGTCATCATTTCCTTAGTTTCATTGGTCTCCGTATTGATAAGTTGGGCCTTGGCGTCGGGAACGACGGCGCCGCCCGGGTCGGTGACGGTGCCCAAGACGAGACCCGTGTTGGCCGTTTGCGCTGCGGCCGGAATCGCGGAGAACAGTAGCGCGAGCAACACACCTACAATGGCAATTCTCGATGAAACTTTCATGATGCCTCCCACCCGAATCAGTTGACGGGCGCGGTCAAGCGGAGATCGGCAGCACTTCCTTGATCAAATTCCCAAGAAAAGAGAGCGGTGAAACAAGTGTGTCCAAGCCGAGTTGCTGAAGAGAACAGAGCCGGTTCACACACGTGCAGGGAATGTAAGGGTGCTGTAGCCACCGGGGAGAAACGGTGTTTTTGATCCACTCGTTGACCCACTCATCGAAACTGTGGGTGTGCAATACACCGAGAGGCAAACGGCTGTCAACAACTAATTTGTCGAATCGAAAGAACGGAAACGTTTGTTGGCCCAGGCGAATGGCACACGAAAGCGCTTGCAGATTAGGTCAAGCTGGAAGCCTAACGAGCGGCGAGACTTGCCCCAAAATCTCATTGAAACAGAAAAATCGTAACTGAAACGTTTGTTTCAGAGACAATTCAAGAGAAAGCTACGAAGACTCTTCTATCCGTAGCGGCGCAGGATAGATTGTGGCCCTTCACTCCGGGACTTACTTGGAGACCAGCAAAATCACGAACGAATCCGGCTTCATTTTGCCGCGGCGTTCCCCCGGCGCGGGCGGATCAAAATCAGCCGCGGGCAGAAAAATATTGTGGGTTTTCAAGTCCAATCCCATCGTGCGCGCGCTGCGCTTGGTGGAAACGTTTTCTACTACGGTGTACTTGTCCGGCGTGTCTTCGTGAATCACGGTAAGGTTTCCATCGCCGCACGAAGCGAATACATAGCCCGTCGCGGGATCGAACCCGGCGGCATCCGGTCCTTCACAGATCGTAGGAGTGGCCACGACTTTTCCCGTATCCGCGTTCACGATGGCCATGACTTTTTCATCGCAAACGGAAAACAGGCGACGGTTCTTCACGTCCATGGCAAGCCCCGAAGGCGATTTGCACGGCGCGAGCGGCCACTTGTGCAGCTCCTTAAGCGCTTGCGCATCGAGATGATAGAGCTCTGAAGTGTCTTCATTGTTCACGTAAATCGTGCCTTTGCCGTCTACCGCCGCAAATTCGGGCTTTCCGTTCAGTGGAATCGTTCCGGCCACCGTGCCATCTGCGGCGTTGATGGCCGTGGTATTTTTTCCGCGTCCATTGAAAGTGAAAACGCGCTTGCTCACCGGCTCATAAACGATGGCGTCCGGATTGGCGTCGGTTTTGACATTTCCGATCAGTTTCAAAGTTTTTAGATCAAAGATAGTGACGTCATTGCTCCGACCGTTGCTGGTGAATCCACGGCCAAGATCGGAGGCAATGGCGATGCCATGCACGCCTTGCGTGTCGGGAATATCGCCAACGACGGCGTGCGTATCGGCGTCCATCACCACAGTGTGTGTGCCGTGAGAAATGTACACGCGGCGCGCGTCGCCATCGACGTACACGTAATCCCAGAAACCCTCGCCGCCAACCGGAATGGTCTTGACAAGCTTGTAGCCGGAGGCACCAGGAGGCGAAGCAGGGGCTGGCGAAAGCGCTCCGACACAAAGCACAATCGCCATGGAAAGGAAACCGAGCCCGAAGAGCCCTATTCGCTTACTCATGATTTGTCCTCGCTTTTGGTTTTTCGGTCCTCAGCTCCGACTGAAAAGTCCCACTAGTTCTAAGGCGCGGAACCTAAACGCAGCATAAACACGCCCGTTTTTCAGAGCGAGGTTGGAAGACTGCCTGCCATCAAACTTCTCAGCTAACTTTTCGCTTTGTGTTGTTCGAACCATCCGGCGATATACAGCATTTTCGCGATGTGATGGCTGGGGCGGC
>CAZGBQ010000075.1:0-15124 GCA_964524045.1 uncultured Acidobacteriaceae bacterium | reverse complement strand
CTTTCATGGCGCCGCTGCTAAGAATGGCGACGTCGCCGGGCTGGTCGGTGCGGCCGTAGGTCATGGCGATCACGCCGGTCCGGGCAATTGAAAAGGATCCGCCACCGTACGCACTGGTAGACGAAGCCACGTGGTCGGCGCTCTTTTTGCAATTCCCGTCGGTGGAGCAGAACCCGATCTTCGTGTCGCCCTGCTCCGCGTACTGAAAATACACGCCACTATTGTTCGCTGCCCATTGGGGACCCTGAATGTCGCGATCGAGCTTGTCGGAGATAGAATGCGCACCCGTCCCGTCGCGGCTCATCAGATAAAGCTTCGTGGTTTGATGGCCCTGCAATCGGTCGTCAAAGCCCGTATAGGCAATCCATTTTCCATTGGGCGAAACGGCGGGGGAATTGTCCGGTCCTTTGCGATTGGTGAGCGCGCGCAGAGCGCCATCGGCGACGCTGAATTCGTACACTTCCGTGTCGAAGTACGCGTGGTCCGATTCCGGATGGCGATTTGCCGAAACGATCAGATACTTGCCGTCGGGGGTCCATTCCGCGTGTGTCGGTGCCCATTGATTTCCGCCATTCGGAAAATTCCCGTTCGTAACTTGCCGCGGTGCGCCGCCATCAGCGCTGACCACGAACACTTGCATGTACCCAGGCTTCAAGTAGCCCGGGCCGTTGAAGCGATACACAAGACGGTCATAAGCCGCCGGTGGATCCGCCCACTTCGCTCCCTCGGGTGGTTTCGGCAGGTCGGCTAGATGGGGCCCCTTGCTCTGAACGAGCGCGGAGAAAGAAAGCATTTTTCCGTCGGGCGACCAGTTGATCGCGTCGGGTGAATTCTCAAGATTCGTGATCCGCGCGATCTGGCCAGAGTCCATCCAACGGATGTAAATCTGCTGCTTGCCGTCGGCATCAGAGAGAAACGCTAGGCGTGCGCCATCCGGTGACCACCGCGGAGAGGAATCGCTGCGGTTGCCCGTGGTCAGCGGGCGGTGGTCGGAGCCGTCGGCATTGATGATCCAGAGATTCGAATAACGTTTGTCTGTCGTGGCGTCGGCAAAGCGCCGCACGTAGACAATCTTTTTTCCGTCCTGGGAAATCTGCGGATCCGTGGGCAATTGAATCTGAAATTCATCCAGGGCCGTCAGTTTGCGGGAACTTTCTTGCGCACGGAGAGGCGGGGCAGAGTGTAGGGCTAACGTGGCAACCAGAGCTGCGGCCATTGCCAAAATAGAGAGAAAGCGCGCTTTCGGTTTCATGGGGACCTCCTCATCGCGCGCCGAAGTAAACAACGCGAAGTTCCTCGTGTCAAGACGCGCTTCGCGGCCAGGCCGCGGTTGCCGCCAGTCTTCCGGCTCCTTATCATGGAACAAGGGCCAGCGTGCGTTGAGGTCTTTCGCTCCGGCCTCCACTCAGCGGTCCAGCCGGTTTGGCGGGGATGCGGCTTTGCACTAACGAATGGTCTGCCTGCGCATCGATTGAAGGAGGTCCAAGAGTCATCGATCATGAAATGCGCTTTCTACTGTGTCTTTGAGACGCCCATTGGCGCATGCGGCATCGCCTGGCGGCAGCCTTCCGATTCTGGTTCGGCGCCTATCGTGACTCAGTTTCAGCTTCCGGAAACGACGCCGCAAGCCACTGAGTCTCGTATCGCGCGGAAGTCCGGCTCACGTTGTCCTAGCGTGCCCCCGCCACCCATCGCAGAACTTATTGAAAAAATTCGCCGCCATCTTCAGGGGCAAGTGCATGACTTCCGCGAAGTAATCATCGATTTGGACGATGTGGGTCCATTTTTCCAGAAGGTGTACGCGGCAGTGCGTTCAATCCCTCCGGGACAAACGCGCACTTATGGCGAGATTGCCAAAGCTCTGGGCCAGTCCGCGGCCTCTCAGGAAGTAGGACAGGCCATGGCTAGGAATCCCATTCCGCTTATCGTGCCTTGCCATCGGGTCTGGGCCGCCAACGGGAAGCCCGGGGGCTTTTCCGCGCACGGAGGACGCGCCACCAAAGCCAAGCTCCTGGCCATCGAAGGCGCTTCTGTCAACCTCCACCTCTTTTCCTAATCCCAGATCTACAAAGGTAGACGGTCGTCGCCCTGCGGCGCATGGCTACTCTGCCTCGCCCTCCGGCTGCGGTTCGGCGTCGGGACGGTCAAGGAAAAAAGTAACCACCTCCTCGAATACTTCTTTCCCGACATTCACTGCGCGGTGCACACGATCGCCCGGTTCCACCCAGTCCACTTCACCAGCAGTGACCTTCCACGATTGGGTTTCTCCGCCATCCCGGAACTCAATGTCTAGCAGGTCCCCGCTCAGAACCACGGTCACGCGATGAAACGGATCGCGATGCCACGGTGTGGCCTGCCCCGGCATCAACCGTTGGCGCCGCACCAGGTAGTTTCCGCGGTGATGCAGCACCTCCTGCTGTCCTGTCCGTTCCATACCTAATTCTCCGTCGAGCGCATCCGGCGGACAAACTGTCATGGCATTGGCGCGGTGTATACTCTCTTTCCCATAAACCAAGTCTCGAGGACCTTTGTTTCACCGATCTTTT
The DNA here is from genome assembly GCA_964524045.1 of uncultured Acidobacteriaceae bacterium. Classification (GTDB taxonomy): domain Bacteria; phylum Acidobacteriota; class Terriglobia; order Acidiferrales; family UBA7541; genus Acidiferrum. The sequence continues at coordinate 12,578 of CAZGBQ010000075.1, read as the reverse complement.
CCGGGTGTCCAGTGTCCCCTAGCGCGAGGATGTTCTGATTCACGACCACAAAGTCCGCCGACTTGCCAACCTCCAGCGAGCCGATTTCAGATGTCCGGCCCAGAGCTTGCGCCCCATTGATGGTGTACGCGTCAAGAACGTCGCGGATGGTCACGCGCTGCGCCGGATTGATAGGGGGAAGACCATGTCTTGCATGCGTCACGGCCATTTCCATATTCACGAACGGCTGCGGATCATTGGTTAGAACAGGCGCATCCGAGCCCGCAATCAGGATCGCGCCCGCTTCCTTCGCGGCCTTTGTTGGATAGTCGTTTTTTTCCGCATAACTGTCGGGGTCGTGTAGAGCCTCATAGCTGCTCCCAGAAACGCGATTGAAAAACGGCACGATGCTCATGTCGTATCCATTGGGCTCGGCATAGATCCAGCTATAGGTAAATGCGAGGTAAAGGTGATCCTTGCCCATTCGTGCCACGTCGTCAGGCGTCACGAATTGCAGATGTGCAAGTGTGTCGGGCTGCGTATCTTTGCCGTCGGCGGCGCGCGCCGCCTCGATGGCGTCGATGGCCATCTTGACGGCCTGGTCGCTGATCGCGTGAATGTGAATCGTATACCCTGCGAGGTGTGCCCGCTTGATGTACTCGTTGAAAATTGCGGGAGCGTGTTCGGGAACGCCATAGGATATGGCGCACTGCCCAGGATGATGCCCGTACTGCTTGATGAATTCCGCGACGGCTTGTTCCGAAGAATACTCATCCGGCTTCGCGCGGACGTAGGCGCACACCGGCGAACTCACATCCACGTACCCTTTCACCGAAAGCATGCCTTTGGCGTCTTTTTCGAAGATCGGCTGCAGGTAAGGCACAGGGCGCGGTGAGTTCCCCAGAGTCGGTGGAATGTTGTTTGGATTGGCCTCCGGAACGCCGTCTGCGAATACCTTGACCGCATCGGCGCGTGTCAGCGGGTTCGCCGCGTACTTTTGTCGAGCGCCGTTTGCAATGGCAAACAGTCTCTCGTAGTCGATGTCCCCAGAGCCGTCGCGGAAGCTTTCGGGCAGATACATTTGGGCGAGGTTTAGGCGAACGGTCAACTTGCCCTTCTTGATCAGCGCGTCGTAAACCTCAAACGCTTCCGGACCCGCCGCGGCATCTTGAGCAGCCGTGATTCCCGCGCTATTCAAGCGTTCAGTGATTCGCTCTGGAAACTGCACGAGCTTTTCGTGATTGCCGCGTCCCCCCGGAACCCTGGCATGAATGGGAATTTTACCTTGATCGCTCACGTCGCCGGTTGGCTCCCCATTTGCATCCACGCCGATGTAGTTCTTGTAGGCGGCGAAGTCCCTCGCGATCGTTGCCTTGGAGTACCCAACGGTTTCTCCCTTGGCATTCTTCGCCAAGGCTAAAGCCGTGCTGTTGAAGGCCCCATGGTGGCCGTCCCATCCTGTCACTGCAATCGGATGCTTTGTCGACGCGGCGTCAAGGGCGGCACGGAGAGTTGGGTGAGCCGGATCAGCTTGGTTCCCTCCGCCATATTCCCAATGCGACACTTCCACCCACTGACCCTCAGGAACCTTTAGCCGCTCGATGCATGCGCGAACGAATATCGCGATCTCAGCTAGAGTCTTTGCCTTAGACTCGAGGTCACATCCTCCAAAGTCGACGATGCCCATGGGATGGATGTGTGCATCGACAAGACCCGGCAGGACGAGCTTTCCGCCCGCTCTCTCCACTTTGGTCTTCGGTCCCACGAGCTTGGCTGCGTCCGCCGCCGTTCCGACAAGCACGATCTTCCCATCGCGGACCGCAAGAGCCTCGACTATGTGCCGAGAACCGTCTGCCGTGTAAATCTTTGCGTCTGTCAGAACGAAATCCGCGAAACTCTTTCCATCCGTTTTCGAGGCGTGCGACTGTGTGGGCGCAGCTCCGTTGGCGTCGCCTTCACGCGCGGTTTTCTGCGCGCCACAAATGCTAGCTACCGCCAGGAGCAAAAGAAGCGCCCGGATTGCGTGTCTCGAAAAACGCAACATCACTCTCACTAGAATATGGGACCTGTCTTGGCTCAAATACTGCATGCTCCAAACTCCTCTCTTGAGGACATCTTTTGGTTTCTTGTGCTACCTCTTGCGCACACGAAATCCAAGAGGCATCTTGGCGCTTTGTCAAGCAACCAAGCAAGCCCGGTCGACGGCTATCCGCCTCACGCGGCTTCGTATTCACCATGACTCGGGATGCCGATAAGGCGATTTTGGGCGTAGCCAAATTCAATGCCGTTTACTGTACCAGAGGAAGTACCAGTGCCGAGGGATGCGCCTTGTCGTGGTACACCACGTTCGTCGCTTTGACCATACGGGTCGCGCGGGCCTGTTCTTCTCCGGTGTTCAGGTTGCGGTCAAAGCGCGGGAAATTACTGCTCGAAACTTCCAGTCGAAGCTTGTGTCCGGCCAGAAACACATTGCTCGTGGGCCACAGGTCCAGCGTAATGTGGTACGTCTCCCCTGGAGTCGCCAACTCGGATTTTTCTTGCGAGTTTCGGTAGCGCAGCCGCAAGATGCCCTGCGTGAGGTTCTGCGCGAATCCGTCCGGCCACACGTCCACTAGCATTCCCGTGAAATCCGTGTCCACCGCGGAACTGCTCACATACAAGTCGAGCGAAACCGGCCCGGTAACCTCTGTGTCCTTCGCAAACGCGGCCGTCGTATACACCAAGACGTCATTCCTCGCTTCCGCCGGACGCTGGTCCTGCGGCCCAATCCCTGTCGGCAGCGCCCCGCAACACAACGGCCCGCCGATGGTTGGCACCGCGTCGTTCGGGTCGTAAACGTACTGGTCCGCCTTTTCCTCTGCCGGCGCAGTCACGGTGAGTGAGCCGTTTCCGCCCAATCCATTCGCCGATCCCGCAGAGTGCAAGTAATACCGCGCGCTCTTCGCGCGCGCCAGCGGCCAATCCTCTTCTTCCCGCCATTCATTTTTGCCCATGACAAAAATCTTTACCGGCTTTTCTTTCTCGACGCCGTTGCTTTCGCCCTTCAGTAACCAGTCGTACCACCGCAGCATGATTTCGTCTTCGTCGATGGGCAGCTTCTCTCCAAAATCCACGCCGCCAACTTTTCTGCTCGATGACCCTCCGGCATGTCCGCCAACGTAAACCAATAGGCGCTGCCCTTTCTTTGCCGCCTCCGATCCGCCCGCTTTCTTCAGCCCCACGTAGTTTTTCAACGAACCGCCCAGAAAAATGTCGTACCATGCGGCAACGTTCAGCACCGGAACCTGGATCTGCGCGTAGTGGTCCTCGATTGAAATTTGCTTCCAGTAATCGTCATAATTCGGATGCATCAGCCAATCCGTGAAGTACGGCGCGATTCCTGTCGAAGTGGGCGCCTCCAGCACCGGATAGGAGAGCAGCGGCAACACTCTGGTCCCTCCTAGCGCGTCGCCGTTTCTGTCTCCGCGCCGGCGCATGGTGTCCATCGCCAAACCGGTGGACCACGACTCGTTGAACCACTGCTCGAACGCGCCGCCCTGGTACGTCCAGCCATCGTGATAGTTAGATGCCGTCACGGTGGGGCAAATTCCCGCCAAGTGTGGCGGTGAGGCGATGGCTGTCAAAAACTGCGTCGCGCCAACGTAGGAGCCTCCAAACATTCCCACTTTTCCATTGGAATACGGCAGCGCTGCGGCCCACTCGACGGTGTCGTAACCGTCGCGCGACTCATTCCGGAAGGGATACCAGTCTCCCTCGGAGGTGAACCGTCCACGCACGTCCTGGGCAATGACGACATAACCGCGCGCCGCCGCCTTCAATCCAAAATGCATGTTGTTCTGTTTGTCGTACGGCGTTCGCACCAGCAACACCGGAAATTTTCCGTCCGCCTTCGGCCGGTAAACATCAGCGCGCAGCGTCACGCCATCGCGCATCTTTGCCGCGACACCACGCTCGACCGCGACTTCATATTTTTCTCCGGCCGCCGGACTCGCTGCCGCGAGCAGCGCGAAAGCTCCCGCCGTAAGAATTGCAGCAATAAGCGTCCGATGCCATCGCCCCGCTTGCCCCTGCCCATGTTCGCCATCTCTCTTCATCAATCGTCTCCTCGCTCCGCGCGCCCATACCTGATTCTCAGGTTGCGCGAGCGTAGGTCTCCTGTTCCACCTTGTCAAGACATTCGGCCCTGAACCCCCAGGTAACGCAGATTTGACTTGACTTCCGGGATAGTCGTGGGCCAATATCTGCGCACTTTATTCCTTGCGTATCTCCCAACGCAGGCTCTGATAAATCGGCCAAGTTTTTCCTAAGGTGCAGCAAAACATGCCGTCGCCGGTCACATTGGCGGAATGGGTAGGCTTCCTGCTCTTCGGAGGCTTTTTCGGTGCGGTCTTTTGGAAGCTTGCGGACGGCACGATTCCCTTCGATCAATTGCTCGAAACGGGCCTTCGTGCTTCGCGGGATGGCAGCGTCGAGGACTCTTCGGCAAGCGCGGGCCGCGCGCAATCGCTCGCGGTCACCCTGTTCGTGGCTTTGTACTATCTCATTCACGTCATCCAAAATCCCAGGCAATTCCCGGAATTGCCACAATCGCTGGTGGCAATCTTCGCGGGCAGTCAGACCATGTATCTGGGCGGCAAGGCGCTGGACTTGCTCCCGGGTTCGTGGCGCAACTTTTTCAAGTAGGAGGACAAATGAAGAACGCGGAGTTCGTCATCAGTGTAATCGCCACGGTTGCAGTTGCCTTCATCATCGCTATTTGGGTGCCCACGCCCGATCATGATCCAACTAAGAAAGTGCAGCTCGCTCTGGCTTACGCCACGCTTGTGCTTCTGTTTCTGTTTGGCTTCTTCGTAATCGCGGCCATTGCCAGCGGAAAGATTGACATTAGTTCCTTGCTTACGGAAGGCACCGGTGAGGCCAGCAAAGCTAGTATGTCTAGATTTCAGCTTCTCATCTTCACTTTCGTGATTGGCGTCAGCTTCTTTCTCGTCGTCTTGTGTGAATGCAAGCTCCCCGAGGTTCCTAACCAGGTGCTGACCCTGCTCGGTATCAGCGCTTCTACCTACGGAGTGAGCAAAGGCATTCACGCCAGCACCACCGATAAAGATGGAGGCGACGACGGTGGCGCGGGGGGCAAGAAAGGCTGAGCGCCGAAGAGGGCGCATCCGCTAAGGAGAACACTATGCCCACCAAAACTCTTCGAACACGACACACCTTCGCTCGGCACGTTGCCCCATTTGCTCCCGCAGCCTTGGCCTTGCTAATGCAAAACGCCAAAGTCCCAAGCGGCCCGCAGCCAGTTCAGCCACCAGCCGTTGTCGCGCCCTCCGCTGAAGGACCAGGCTTCGGCCAGGCATGTCTGAGTCCCCAATTTCCATTGAATTCCGAGGCTACCTCCATTGACGCGACCTCTTGCACCCTGGCTGGCAGCGGTGGGGCCGAAACCTTCCAGAACGAAGCCAAGAACAACTTCTGTCCCATTCTTGGCGCTGCCCGTTCCGTCACAATCGCGGATCTCGTCAATTTACAGGCAAAAGTCGATCAGGATTTGACGATTCCCTTCGGCAATACGCGTAGCCACGGCACACACCCCCACGGTCCGGCCACGGATCGCAAGCCGCTCCAAGCTCTCGGTGAAGGCACCCTGGTTACTCTTCAGGGCTTCGTGCTCATCGCCCGGCAAGAAGGCGGGGAAAGCGTGAATTGCGGGAAGACCATTGCTGACGTTCCCACCAATCACGACATCCATATTTCGATTGTTGAGGCCCTGGGACAAGAAGAATGCTCCGGCGTCGTTGCCGAAATGATCCCGCACCATCGCCCCTCGTCCTGGAGCCCTCAGAACGTCAATGCCATCGCAAGCAAAAAGCTGCCCGTCCGCCTCACGGGCCAGCTCTTTTTCGATTCCAGTCACTCTCCTTGCCAGAATGGCGCCGCCTCTTCGGGAGACCCCAAGCGTGCCGCCCTCTGGGAAGTTCACCCAATTTACGATTTCGACGTTTGTCCCCAGGGCGATTGCAGCACTGGCAAGGGCTGGGTCACTTTGGAGGACTTCCTGAGGCAATAGCCCTACAGACTAGAGTGTTTACCACAAGGAAAGGCAACCAGGCCCCCCTGCTAAGCCTCTGTGTGCTGGTTTAGAAATTTAGGCTCTACCCAGAGACAATCAAGAAAAGTTTGATGTGATTTTTCGCTGCGGCCATCGTCTTCCGCAGTAGTCCCGGATCGAGGTTCAATCGCTCCTTGGGCAGCCTCCGGTTGACGGCCATCTGCGAGGTGCTCCGAAGCGGTCTGTGGTGCGTTACGTATCCGGGCGGGAGACCCAGATGTACACCGCTCGCAGGAGCGTTCAGGCCGTCGCTTTCGTTGTCGTCTTTGCAATTTGCAGCTTGCCGTCCTATTCCCAAAGTGCCCAATTCCTTAGGCTGGAAACAAGGTTGTTGCGAACCGCCGCGTTTCCAGCTTCCACACAACCTTGCCGTAGTTCCGCAGACTCGTCTTGGGGCGCCCAGCCTGGCGGAGAATCCGGGATTGTCAATACGGCTCGGCCCTGCGATCTCCCGGTCAGCAATGCGGTTGACCCCGTAGCCCCCTGCGCCTCGACGAGCCCCGTGGCACGGGGATGCGCCGCGTTGCACGACTTCGTGCGCGACGATTTAAACACCATGGGCAGGCCGGGTCATTCGATCCAGCGCGCCCGCGACCGTATTCTCGAGATTTTGCAAACCGGGAATTCCTGCACCGAATGGTACCGGACCAAGGACGCGGACCCTGCCGCAACGTTTCGCACGCTCACATTCGCCCTGGATCGCAACGAAGATGTATATATTCAGAGAACCGCCGAGCCCGGCGGACTGGAACTCATTCGCAGCCCGTTCATTGCGCGCGTCTTGCAGGGGGAGGGCGTGCGCTCGACGGTTACGATCAACGCGGACGGCGCGTTTTTCATGCCCCTGGCAAATGTAATCAAGGATCCGCGGCAAGGAGGCCCCCTTCATTTTGCCGGTACGCAGCGGCTGCAAGTGGGGCCTTACAATGGCGGAACGCTGCGCGCCCAAATCCTCACGCTCCTGCATGAGTTTGGGCACGTAATCAACCTTCTACCACCGGATCGCGACGACGAAGCAAAGTCTCCGCAAAACACCGCAGAAGTTCTCCAGTATTGCCGTGCTGAAGTTGAGTCCAAGGACGCCCCCCGGACGATCCTGGCTTCCCGATGATGCAGTGGTCGAGGGATCGCGCGGATTCCACAACACCAGCTTCCGTGCGCAAGATGGACCTGGAACTGCGCTTGCGCTGGAAGCTGGAATCCCCGGATTCCAGTTTCGCCACGGTTCCGAAATGAAACGAATCGAGCAGCTGGCTCACTATTCCTCAAACCACGACCCACAGGAGCTGGTTGCCGAAGTGAGTCTAGTGCCTCCCGGCCGCGCGTTCCTGTGAGCTTGATTTAAGGGCGGGGACGCCGCCGGGAGAGTGGTGTCTCCGCCCGTTTGTTTTCCCCTCGCTACGATTCACGTTCATCACCGCCCACGTCCGCTGACACGCCTGGAAGTTAGGGACAGCTCCCTGGCAAGAAATCGCGAACCTATTTTGCGCCGCGGCGTGCAACGAAGCGTGCGAAGAGAAGAAGAATCGCGTAATAGAAGACGGCGTTGCTCGCAATAGCGATGCGCAGAAACCAGCCAAAGGTCCAAGCCAGGGATCCGCGCGTCTCCGGCATGATCAGCTCGGCAATCTTCAAGCCTGGGGAGAGAAGAACCACGAGCGGCATCGGAGCTTGGGCCTCCAGGGGCACGGCCATGGCCAGCGCCAGAAAGCCGGCGAGCAGGCTCAGCGCGCCGAGCAACAGGTTGCGGAATAGGTGATTTTGGGGCATCACTCCTGATTTTAGTCGGGGTTCCCCTTGCGTAGCGAAGGGAACCTCGGCAGGTTGCTCTACAGCGAAACCTGAAACCCCGGCAAGATTTTCCGAATGCACCGGGAACCCCAAGGAACGGATTCTCCGGTGCCCGCTAACCCTCCTGTGGGAAGATGAGTCTTACGCTCGTAACTACGAGGGAGTCCATGGAACTTCGACGCGCGAAGGCTTGTCTCGTTGCAGTTGCGGCCATAATTTTGGCGCTGATCGTGATGTGGCCCCATTTGAGCGCGGCACCGCAAGACCAGAAGAAAAGCCAGCAAACGCCGACCATCGAGGAATACCAGCCGAAATCCACGCTGGTCAGCAAAGAACACAAGATCGAGCGCGCGAAGTTTCCGTTCATCGACATTCACAGCCACCACTGGAATCCAACTGCTGAAGAAGTGGACCGGCTGGTGAAGGAGATGGACACCATCAATTTGCGCGTGATGGTAAACCTGAGTGGCGGTACCGGCGAGCAATTGAAGCAAACTGTGGCGGCGATGAAAGGGCGGCATCCCGACCGTTTCGTAGTCTTCGCGAATCTGAATTACGACGATCTGAACACGCCCGGCTACGGCAAGCGGGCTGCGGCGAGGCTCGAACAGGACGTGAAGAACGGCGCGCAGGGGCTGAAGATCTTTAAGAATTTCGGGATGGACTTGAAGAACGCGAACGGCGAGCGCGTGCACGTGGACGATCCGGAATTCGATCCCGTGTGGGACAAATGCGCGGAACTGAAAATTCCCGTGCTGATTCATATCGCGGAGCCTTCCGCGTTCTTCGATCCCTGGGACTATCACAACGAGCGTTGGCTCGAACTCAAGCAGATGCCAGGGCGCGCGCGGCCACCGGAAAAGTATCCGCCGTTTGAAACGCTGATCGCCGAGCGTAATCATTTGTTTGCCAAGCATCCAAAAACGAACTTCATCGCCGCGCACCTGGCGTTTCATGGAAACGATCTGGAACGGCTCGGCAAATTGCTGGACTCGCTGCCGAATATGTACGTGGACATTGCCGCCGTGCTTGCGGAACTGGGCCGGCAGCCGTATTCGGCGCACGATTTCCTGGTGAAGTATCAAGACCGCGTGCTGATGGGCAAAGACATCTACGACGTGAACGAATACAAGTGGTATTTCCGGGCGCTCGAAACGCGCGACGAGTATTTCGAGTATTACCGCGCGCGGCACGCCTTCTGGAGAATCTACGGATTTCAGGTGCCGGACGAAGTGCTGAAAAAGGTGTATTACAAGAACGCGCTGAAGCTCGTGCCCGGCATGGACGCGAAAACGTTTCCGCAGTGAGATGCGGGAAAGTGGCAAGTGACGAGAGAAGGGAATGGGCAGTGCGTTGAAGTAGAATCTGCCTCGAGGAAAAGGCGACTATGAGCCAAGTTGAGTCCGGCGAGCGCGGTGCCGACGTACGATTTGCACCTCCACTCGTTTATGTAGCCTTTATTCTTGTTGGAGGGGCTCTCCAGTACGCAGCATCGCTCCCCGTCCCATGCCCGCGATACCTCGCGCTCGCAGCTGGCTTGGCCCTTATCCTGGCCGGCTTGTGGCCCATTTTTGGAGCGTGGAATCTCTTCAAACGCACAAGCCAGGACCCGGCCCCTTGGAAGCCTACGCCAGAGCTGGTGCTGAGCGGACCTTACCGCTTCACGCGGAATCCGATGTACCTGGGATTGACTTGCATCCAGGCGGGTCTGGGGTTGACGCTCAACAACCTTTGGATTTCTTTGCTGGCGGCGTTTTCGCTCTTGGCCGTGCACTTTGTCGCCGTCGTGCCGGAAGAGAGATATCTGAGTGAGAAATTCGGAGACAGCTACAAGGGTTACGTTATCAAGGTGCGGCGGTATCTTTAGGGAGGCTGCCGCAAGTACGGGTGCGGCACCCGGCGTCCTACTGTGCGTTTTGGGAAACTGATAAACACCCCTTAACGGCGGCTTTAGTTGGTAGAAGACACTTGCAGGCCTCCAAACACTGACTCTCGGTGTCTAATTGTGAGATGTTACCCACAATCTCTGCGGATATGCCCGGCAACTGACCGGAGCCGGTTCGACGGTTGACTGACAGTGTGAGGTAGAACAGTCATGAATCACAAATGTGGCGTTTTATTGCTCGCAGCTTTAGGACTGGCCGCAAGCGGATGTGAAAAAGCGGCCAGGAGCCCGTCCCCGTCGCGGGCCATAATGACGCAGACGGCGGGATTATCAGGGCGCGGATCGTTTGGGATGATGGCGCTGGTGAGCGCAGACTCACCAGCACAGCATTTCGTAGCGGAAACCCACAAGCTTGAAATGGTCACGCCAGAGCCAGAACTCCAAAAATCCTGGGAATCGGTTGTGGCCTTCTGCGGCACAATCCACTGCGAGGTCATTTCTTCGAGCATCACGACGCGATCAGGCGAATCGGCGCCATCCGGGACGGTGGCATTGCGGGTCATCCCGGAAGATTTGAAGAAACTGTTAGCAAACATCCAGACGCTGGGAAAAATCGCTCAACATACCACGGAACGGGAGGATAAGACGACCGCAGTGATAGATACGGAAGCTAAACTCAAAAATCTGACGAGCTTCCGGGATAACTTAAGAGCGATGCTTGGTAAGCCGTCCGCGACAGTCAAGGACCTTGTGGAAATTCAGCAGCAACTAACGGAAACCCAATCTGAATTGGATAGCGAGGCAGCGCAGCGGAAAATATTGGCCAATGAAACTGAAAAGATTGCTGTGGAGATTTCATTTCGTGTGGAAAGGCCTGGCGCTAATGCAGGAGGTTTTGCGCTGATTTGGAATGCTTTGCGTGAATCTGGGTCTGTTTTGGCGGATAGTACGTCGTCTCTTATCTACACGATTTTTACCATCATCCCCTGGCTCGTTCTAATCTTGCCGGCTTGCTGGCTGTTCGTCAGGATATGGCGCGAGGTGCGTCGAAGACGAAGTGCCTCTCCACCGCAGTCTCCGGCAACCGCCTGACCGAAGATTGTCTCAGCGTGTTGCGGATGATCCGGCGGTGATGCGAACGATCTGCCCGGGTTGAATAGATTCGATATGCCCGATGCCGGGCTGAAGCCCGCCGCTACGAAGGCGAAGAACGGTCGGCCTCAGAAGGCCGCCCCTACATAGTGAACGCGAAAAGAGAGAAAAGCAGATCACTCACCCCCTTCGCAGTTACGCGACCGGGTTCGGGATGACGAACCCTACCACAGGAGGGGGAGGAGGCGGGAGCGGGTGCGGAAGCCGTAGCGGAAAGCTGAGGTTAGAAGTTAGAGGTTAGAGCGGAACTACGGATGGGCGGCGAGGCGGGAGGAGTGGGCGAGGCGGGAGGAGTGGGCGAGGCGGTCCAGGGCTTCCTCTCGTATCACGACGTTGCGCCACTCGTCGAGATACTCGCCGCCAAGTGACTTGTAGAATCCGATTGCGAGTTCGTTCCAGTGCAAAACATCCAGGCGAATGCTGCGGCAACCTTCCTGTTTCGCAATGCGCGCCACTTCCACAATGAGGGCCTTCCCAACGCCTCGGCTACGAAACGGAACGCGCACGAAAAGGTCTTCCAGGAACATGCCGGGACCCGTCCAAGTGGAATAGCAAGGGAAGAAGACGGCATACCCGGCGGGTTGCCCGCTGTCAGTTTCTTCGGCAAGGATCGCGCGGAACCTTGGTTTAGGGGATTCTGTGGGTTCCTGGCCAAAGCCATCCTGAAGAAGCTGCTCTTCGCTAATCACAGTATCGGGAGCGTGCTCGTATTCTGCGAGCTCCTGGATCAGGCGCCTGAGCAAAGGTACGTCGCTGATGGTCGCCGCGCGAATCGAGAGCATCGAGTTTTCCACGTTCGCTCGAGGCCAGAAAACGGCGCCGAGCTAAAGCCCGGCCTCTACAAAAGAATGGCCACGACAGTCTAGCAGGAATTTCCGGTGCGAGGTCCTAAGGAGCGCTGTGACCGGCGCAATGGAGGACGCCGAGATAGGCGCTCCAGGGGCCAACGGCTTCGCGGTATTGGTGGGCCATGACGCGGGAGACTTGGTGCAGATGCGTCAGGTCGTGGGTTGCCCAGGTTGCCAGAAGCTGTGAAAGAGTGACTGCGCCGAGGGCAGGATGGCGTCCACGGAGCTCGAGGTCCGCTGGCTGCAGATTCAATGCGCGCAGTTCGTCCAGATTTTCTGAACGCAAGCGAGAAAATTCATCCAACAATTGCGCGAGGGACTTGCCTTGACTCTCGCGTTCTTGTGCCCGGCGATCGAAGGGCACAAACGATTGCGTCTCGCCAAATTGCAGAATCATTTTCGCGCGCGGCATCCAATCAGTGCGTTCGCCGTGAATCAGGTGGCCCACGACGTCGAACGCGCTCCAGGTGTTTGCGCCTTCGTCGCAAGTCGTCCAGCCTTCTGGCAGATCGCGGAGAAACGCGTTGAGAGCCGCGGGGGTGCGAGAGAGAAGTGCTATGGTGTTAGGCAGGGTGAATTGCATGATGGCCTCGATAGAAGGAGTCAACAGTCAACAGTTTACAGTTAGCAGTCGAACCGCGGCCATTGTGCGCCATGAGTTCTGGCTGTACCTCCGCTCCAAAATGGCCGGGCGGCAATTTGCACAGGGGGACCAGATTGAGGAAAAAATAATTGTAACGGGGGCTTGACGAACGGGAGAAAGCTGGTATCATTACTGATGGTTCGAGGGCTATTTGTAGCCCAGGACTGTTCA
>CAZGBQ010000074.1:15544-17771 GCA_964524045.1 uncultured Acidobacteriaceae bacterium | reverse complement strand
GGCGAGAGCGGCGAAGTCGTGCTCGACCGTACCGTGATTTACGCCGAATCGGGAGGGCAGGTGGCGGACACGGGCGCGTTCTGCGACAACTCCGGATCGCAGGAACTCGCCGAAGTGAAAGGCGCGTTCTATCCCGTCGCGGGTCTGATCGCGCACAAAGTGGTGGCCAAGGAAACGCTGCGCGTTGGCGACCGCGTGGCCGTCGTCGCCGACGCCGAGCGCCGCGCGCGCATCATCCGCAATCACACGGGCACGCATCTCGTCCACGCCGCGCTGCGCAACATTTTGGGTACGCACGTCAAGCAGTCCGGCTCGCTCAACGCGCCCGACCGGCTGCGCTTCGACTTCTCGCACTTCGCCCACGTCGACGCCGAAGAGCTGCGCGACATCGAGCAGCAGGTCAACGACGAGATTCGCCTCAACACGCAAATCGAAACCAACGTCACCTCGCTTGAAGACGCACTGGCTTCCGGCGCCCTGGCCTTCTTCGGCGATAAGTATCCCGAGCACAACGTGCGCGTGGTTACGATTGCCGATCCGCGCTCGCCTCGCGGCTTCTACTCGAAAGAGCTGTGTGGCGGCACGCATGTTCATCGTGCCGGCGACATCGGCGTGCTTAAAATCGTGAGCGAAGAATCGGTCGCTGCCGGAGTCCGCCGCATCGAAGCCGTTACCGGCATGGGTGCCCTGCAACACTACCAGCAGCAAGCCCAAGCCCTGCGCCAACTGGCCAGCCAACTCAACGTCGGGGAGGACGCGGTTTTGGCCCAGGTCGGAAAGCTCGCCCAGACCACCAGGCAGCTCGAAAAGGAGCTGGAAGCCCATAAGCGGCAAGGGGCGCTTGGACAGGTCGACGAGCTGGCGGGGCGCGCGCAAGTCGTTAAAGGGATTAAGGTTATTGCCGCTGAGGTGCAAAACGTTGACCGCGAAGGACTTAGGCAGCTGGTCGACAGCCTGCGTCAGAAGCTCGGTTCAGGGGTAGTTGCCCTAGGCATGCCCGAGAACGGCAAAGTAGCCCTGATCGCCGGAGTCACCAAGGACCTGACCGCTAAAGTCCATGCTGGCAAGCTGATAGGAGCGCTGGCGGAGAAACTTGGTGGCAAAGGCGGTGGCCGGCCCGATTTGGCAGAGGCTGGCGGAAAGGATACAGCTGGCCTAAAAACCGCCTTGCAGACAGTTCCCACGCTCATCGAGGGATGGCTATAATGCCCCGCAGTAGTAAGTTTGTGTCCGGAGTGTCCGGAGGGAGGCAATGCCTTCCCGGGGCATGTGTCTATAGGGGTTTGTAGCGGCGACTTTATGTCGCCAAGGGGTTGCAGAAACAATAGAGTGGCGACGTAAAGTGGCCTCTACAACGCTTGCTGTTCGGGCCTTACTTTTGGGTGGGTTCGCTAGTACTCTAGGGATATTGACGTTACTCCCGTCTGGACGGCAATATGCGGTCAGCTAGGGTGGGGTCAAATCCAAGAAGGACTAAGGCTAACTGAGGAACATGAGCTTTCCCCGAGCCATGAACAACCTGCGCGTAACACTCACGGCCTGCCTGATGCTAGGTTCGCTGGCGCTGTGCCCGAAGCCCGCCGGCGCCCAGATCGCAAAAGTTGTCGACGACGGCGGCCGCCGCTTTTTCATTAACGACAATCCGAAACTGGCGGCCAAGCTCACCGCTCCCAAGCGCACCAACATTTACTTGCCGGCAGAAAGTTCATTGACTGGGCGCTCGCGCGCGGCCATGAACGTCGACCGTGACGGCGTTGAGAAGCTCGTCCGCGAAGCCGCCGACCGCCATCGCATGGACCCAGCATTGGTCCGTGCAGTAATCGAGGCGGAATCGAACTGGAATCCGCGCGCCTACTCGCACAAGGGCGCCGGCGGCTTGATGCAATTGATTCCTACGACCGCACAGCGCTATGGCGCGTACGACGTGTTTGACCCGCAACAGAATATCGATGCCGGGGTTAAGTATCTGAGGACCTTGCTGGAACGCTACAATGGCAACCTCGACTTGGCTCTGGCGGCGTATAACGCGGGTGAAGGCGCAGTGGATCGCGCGCACGGCGTGCCGTCATTCCGCGAAACGCGCAGTTACGTACAGAAGGTCCAGAACGCCTATTTCCGTCCCGGATCGGGCCGCATGCCTGACGCCTTCGTCAACACTCACGCCATCCATAGGGACGTTTCCTCCGACGGCCGCATCATATTTACGAACGACTGAAAAGCGTTTCAG
>CAZGBQ010000074.1:0-15444 GCA_964524045.1 uncultured Acidobacteriaceae bacterium | reverse complement strand
GGACGTTTCCTCCGACGGCCGCATCATATTTACGAACGACTGAAAAGCGTTTCAGCCGCCAGTCCTCAGGGATCCGTGTTCGCTGGTCACCTGAGGGCTTTTGCTTTTTTGGGTCCGGCGCCGCCAGAAACGCTGTCATTCTGAGCGGCCCGGTTCCGACGTATGTTTAGTTTTTGGATTTTTGGACTTGCAAAAGGCGCGCGCTTGACTCGGAGATGAATTAGTATTTCGAGGTACCGAGGAAGAAGTGTCGGCCGCGGCTTTGGGGGCGCTGTAGGATGTTTGTGGGGAGCAAAAATTTGTTGAGGGTTTTCGCCCGCGTTTCGCTGGGTTTTGCGCTTGCCTGCGGCGCGGGGGCTCTGGCGCCTGCGGCGCCCGCTCACGCAGGTTCGAACCGAGAAGCAGCAGATCCAACAGCTTCGGTGAAGCGGCAGTCGGCTTCCGCGCAAATGTCTCGAGCCGAAGAGCAGCACGCGGCGTTGAACGCCAAGCCCAGTGAGAAGCGCACGCTCGCGGATTACAAGCAACTGGTGACGAGTTACCGCCGCGTGGCGTTGATCACGCCGCGCGCGCCGGAAGTGCCCGATTCGCTGCTGGCGGTCGCGGAACTTTACACCGAGATGGGCGACCGCTTCGGAAGAAGCTACTACCAGTCGGCGGTGGACTCTTACCAATTCCTGGTGCGCGAATATCCCACGAGCAAATATTGTCAGGATTCCATCCTGCGCATCGCGAAACTGCAGCGCGACCAGCTTGCAGACCTGGCCCAAGCGCAAAAGACGTACGAAGAATTCCTGAAACGGTATCCTCGCTCGCAGAGAAAGAGAGAGGCGCAGGAAGCGCTGGCGGAATTGGCCCTGCTGCGAAACGGGGAGGAGAAGGACGCGAAAAGCAGTGAAGCAGAGAACACCGGTGCATTGCGGGCCGCGGCCACAGGAGCGTCAAAACCAATGGCCGCGCCGGTGCATTCGGGAGGCAAGTCAGTCGCGCCCCCAAATTCGGCGGAGGTTCCGCGCGTGCGGCGAATCCGGGCGGCGGCGAACGGCGAAGCGACGCGCGTGACCATCGATCTGGAAAACAGCGTCCAATACACCTCCAAGAGAATTGCGAATCCCGACCGCATCTTTTTTGATTTGCACGCGGCGCGACTGACGCCGGAGGTTGCACGCGAAAGTATCCACGTGGATGGCGGCCTGCTCTCCGCGGTACGCGTGGCGCAGAATCACGCGGGCGTGGTGCGCGTCGTTCTGGACGTTAACGGCGTGAAGGAGTACACCGCGTCGCTGCTCAACAATCCCGCGCAGTTGGTGATCGATTTGTATGCGAATGCTGCGGGTGCGGAGCTGGTGCGAACTGCATCAGCATCACCGAACCGTGGGGCCGATCAAACAATCGTTACGAAGAATTCAGGTAGCGACGGAACGTCTGCGACTGAGCCACCAACGTCCGGCGATACAAAGGGGATGGTCACCGGAACGACGAACGGTGCAACCTCCGCCGGCAACGGGACAGCGAACCCGCGAAATTCCGCGGCCGGAATGAGGAGCGCGAAGTCCAGAGGACTAAAATCGTCCCTCCCAAGCGCAAAACCGGATTTGGTTCGTCCGGCGAGCATCCCACAGCCAACGCGCGATGGGCAAGCGACTTTGACGCGCACGCTGGGCCTGAAAATTGGAAGGATCGTGATTGATCCGGGACACGGCGGGCACGATACCGGGACCATCGGGCCGACCGGGCTGATGGAAAAGGATTTGTGCCTGGACGTGGCGCTGCGGCTCGGGAAAATCATCGAGCAGCGGCTGCCGGGCGCGGAAGTGATTTATACGCGCTCGGACGACACGTTCATTCCACTCGAAGAGCGTACAAGTATGGCAAACCAGGCGAAGGCCGATTTGTTCATATCCATTCACGCAAACTCCAGCCACGACAGCGGCGCGCGCGGAATCGAAACGTATTACTTGAACTTGAAAGGATCGGCGGAAGCCATGGAAGTGGCGGCCCGCGAAAACGCCACGGCGCAAGAAGGCGTGCACGATTTGCAGGACCTGGTGAAGAAAATCGCGCAAACGGAAAAAGTTGATGAGTCCAGGGAGTTCGCGGAAGATATCCAAGACTCGCTGGCGAGAAGAATTCAGCGGTCCACGAAGACGGTGAAGAACCGCGGCGTGCGCAAGGCGCCGTTTGTCGTGCTGATCGGCGCGGACATGCCGTCCATCCTTACGGAGATTTCTTTTCTTAGTAATCCCTCGGACGAAAAACTTCTGAAGCAGCCCGAGCAGCGGCAAAAGGTGGCGGAAGGTCTGTATCAAGGCATTGCGAGCTACTTGCAGAACCTGAACAGCGTGACCGTGAATCTTCCTATGAAGGGTCCGGCGCGCCCCGGCGCAGGCCCTGCCGCTGTTGAACAATCCCGCAACCAACGGTAGCCTGTTGGTGTCCAATAAGTGCTAGGGATGCGTAAGCTTGCTCAATTCATGGGAATTCTCTCGCTGGCGCTTGCCGCCTCGCCGCATTGCCTTGCGCAAAACGACTTGCAGAGCAAATTCCCTTCCAGGTTTGGCAGTTGGGCGGCCACGAATTCCCCGGTAAGGATAAAGCCCGCAGGGCAGGAAGTGGCATTTCTGGCGGAAGCGGGGCTCGAGGAATGGTTCACGAGGCCCTATTCAAGCGGATCGCAAGCACTGAGCGTGAGTTTGAAGAAATTTCGTGATCCGTCCGGGGCATACCAGGCTTATACCGGCGTCCTCGATACGGAGGTACAGCCTTCCACCGTCGGCTCGTTAACGGCGATTGGCCATGGGCGGCTGGTGATGCTGATTGGAAATCTTTTGTTGGAGGTAAGCGAGCCGCAGCTTGCCACTACAGCGGACCTGAAAGAACTGGCCAGTGCCGTGCGGAAATTTGCGGATGCGACGCCGTTGCCCCCCATTCGCGGATATTTGCCGGAGGGATTCTCAGACGGAACGCAGAGATATGCGCTGGGTCCTGCGGCTCTTCGCGCAGCGCTTGGGCAGTTGGACCGCGCCGAATTTGCCGGGCTTGCCGATGAAGCTGGATTTAACTCCGGCGGGGAAGCAATGCTCGCGCGGTACGCAGGCTTTAAGGGAAATGGAATCCTTCTGCTGATTGACTATCCGACGCCTCAACTGGCCGAGCAGCATTTGCGCCATCTGGAGCAGGCGATTCCGGCGGGAGCAAAGGAAGCGGGGACGACGGTCGAGCGGAGGGGTTCGCTGCTCTCCGTGGTCTTGAAGCCGTCTTCCGCGGCGTTCGGGGAATCGCTGCGAGGCGCGATTCGCTACGAGACACAAGTCACGTGGAATGAGCCGTCCCACAAGATTACAGATCCGCCGTGGCTGGTCATCCTGGGAAGAATCATCATTCTGACGATGCTGTTCATGGGGCTGGCAGTGGCGGTGGGGGCGGCGTTCGGCGGCGTGCGGGTTTTGTTGAAAACCTTCTTCCCTGGAAAAGTTTTCGACCGGCCTGGGCAGATGGATGTGCTGCAACTGGGGCTGTCTGGTAAACGCATCGACTCTCGCGATTTCTACTGAGCCGCGAAACAACAATTCCTGCTAACCAATCTTCGCGCCTGGCATCCAACTCGGAAGCCGGACCCCGCGGTATACTATCCAAGCGCGAGAGCGTTCTAAGGTTTGACCGACGTCGACGGAGATGAACCTGGTGCTTGGTATTCCCAGCGTGAAAAGGGCCTGCCTCACAAAGCGGCGATTGTCAGTGTGCGCGGTTGCTTTCGCCGTGACGGTTTTTGAGTGTGGTTGCCAGAAGAGCTCCGCGGGAGCGCCGAATGGCGGTTCCGATGCCGTTCCGGTGCAAGTGCGGATTGCCACGTCCGCGAAGATTCCGGACACGACAGAGTACCTGTCGATCCTCAAGTCGCGGCATTCTGCGGCGATCAATCCCCTAGTGGAAGGTCAAATTATCAAGATCTTTGTCAAGTCCGGTGACCATGTTGCGCCCGGAAGTCTGCTGCTGCAAATCGATCCGCTGAAGCAAGAGGCCACGGTCAACAGCCAAGAAGCTTCCCGCGCCGCACAGGAAGCCAACCTGCGCTACGCGAAGGTCTCGCTGGAGCGTGCGCAAAAGCTGCACGATGCCGGCGTCATCAGCAAGCAGGAACTGGACAATGCTCAGACGGCATATGACGCAGCAGTTGCGCAACTGAAGGCGCTCGACGAGCAAGTGAAACAGCAGCGAGTGGAGCTTCGTTATTACAGCGTGAGTTCGCCGATGGATGGAATTGTCGGTGACATTCCCGTGCACGTAGGAGATCGCGTAACGGTAGCCACGTTGTTGACCACCGTGGACGAACCGGGAACGCTGGAGGCGTACGTTTATGTTCCGGCTGAGCGGGCGCGCAATCTGAAAGCCGGATTGCCGGTGCGTTTGTTTGACAGTTCGGGGAATACTGTTAGCGAGACGAGTCTGACGTTTGTTTCGCCGCAAGTCGATACGGACACGCAGACGGTGCTTGCGAAGGCCACGGTGCAAAATCCGAAGTCGAAGGTCCGGATTGCGCAACAGGTGCGCGCGCAAATCACCTGGGGATATCACGACGGTCCTGTAATTCCCGTTCTTGCGGTGCAGCGCATCAACGGGCAGTTCTTCGCCTTTGTATCGGCAAACGAGGACAAAGGGACTGTCGCTCGACAGCGCCTGGTAAAGGTTGGCGACACTTTCGGCAATGATTTCGTGGTGCTCGACGGGATCAGGACCGGAGATCACATCATCGTTTCCGGCACGCAATTCCTGCAAGACGGGATGGCCGTCACTGAGCAAATCCAGGGCGACGGCAAAACCGCCACGGGCAAGTAACCCAGCAGACTCCATGCGCGTCGACACTCTAACCGAAATGAGGATGGGACCCGGCCTTGTTCGTTGAGTTCTTCATCCGGCGGCCGGTGTTTGCGACAGTGTGCTCGCTCTTCATCATTCTGGCGGGGGCCATTTCCATTCCTCTACTGCCCGTTGGAGAATTCCCCGACCTGGCACCGCCACAAGTAATCGTCCGAAGCGTATACATCGGCGCGAACGCGCAGACCGTGGAATCCGCGGTCACCATCCCGCTCGAGCAGGCCATCAACGGCGTCGAAGGCATGAAGTACATCGCTTCGACCAGCGGGAACGATGGCACGAGCCAGATCACCGTGGTCTTTGACGTCACGCGAAGCGTGGACCTCGCGTCCGTCGACGTGCAGAACCGTGTAAACCAGGCGCTCGGACGTCTTCCCAACGAAGTCAAAAACACCGGAATCATCATCTCGAAACAAATCGGCGGATTCGTCTTCGGCGGCGGCGTGTACGCCGATGGCGGGCAATACGACAGCCTGTTCCTGAGCAACTACCTCGACGTTTACGTGAAGGACTCGCTGAAGCGTGTGAAAGGCGTGGGCGACGCCATCGTTTTCGGCGAGCGCAAGTACGCGATGCGTTTGTGGCTGGACCCCGCAAAAATGGCGCAACACGGCCTGACGGCGACGAACATTTTGAGCGCCCTGCAAGAACAAAACGTGCAAGTGGCTGCGGGACAGATCGGCCTGCCTCCCACGAACCAAGAGCATACGTTTCAAATCAGCGTTCGCGCTGTGGGACGGCTCAGCGAGGCGGCGCAATTTGACAACATCATTTTGAAGACCGGAAGCGACGGCACGCTCGTTCGCGTGAAGGATGTGGGACACGCGGAGTTGGGCGCCGAAGATTACGGTACGCTATTGCGTTTCAATGGCCGCGACGCCGTGGGCCTTGCGGTGACACAATTGCCCGGCGCGAATGCGCTCGACGTAGATAAAGCCGCAAAGGCCGAGCTTCAGCGCCTTTCCAAGAATTTTCCGCCTGGACTGAAGGCGGCGGTGGCCTTCGACTCCACTACAGTCATTGGCGAATCCATTCGCGACGTTCTTATCACCCTCCTTGAAGCCATCGGACTGGTTATTCTGGTCATCTACATTTTCCTTCAGGACTGGCGGAGCACGTTCATCCCCGCGATTGCCATTCCGGTCTCTCTAATCGGCACGTTTATCTTCGTCAAGTTGCTCGGGTTTTCGATCAATACGCTTACATTGTTCGGAATCACGCTGGCAACCGGGCTCGTCGTGGATGACGCCATCGTGGTGATTGAAAACGTGGAGCGGCACATCGTGGAAGGCATCAGCGAGCCGCACAACGCGGCGGCGGCGGCCATGAAAGAAGTCGCGGGAGCGGTAATCGCGACTTCGCTTGTGCTGGTTGCAGTGTTCGTTCCAGTGGCGCTTTTCCCCGGAACGACTGGAATTCTCTTCCGCCAATTTGCGCTGACGATTGCGTTCTCGGTGGCGATCTCCGCGTTCAACGCGCTGACGCTGACGCCTGCGCTCTCGGCGATTTTCCTCGGCCATCACCGCGAGCGCGCGAAAGGCCGCTTTTTCCGCGCGTTCAATGAAATTGTCACCGCGGGAACGAGCTTCTATCAGCGCGGCGTGCGGCGCGTGCTGAACTTGCGATTCGCGGCGATCGTTGTTTTCTTCGCGCTTCTGGGTTGCACTTTTTTGATTTATCAGCGCGTCCCACGCGCTTTTCTGCCGGAAGACGATCAGGGCTATCTGCAATTCGTCGTGCAGGCGCCGCAAGGTGCTTCCTTGTCCTACACGCGCGACATTTGCTCCAAGGCGGAAGAAATTATCAACCGCGACCCGGAGATTGACGGAGTCTTTACCATCGTCGGTCTAGGGGCGGCTGGTTCCGCGCCAAATCAAGCGCTCATGTACGCTAACCTGCGGCCGTTCGAAGTGCGCAAGGGCAAAGGCCAGCACGCCGCGGACGTGATTGGCCGTTTGCGCGGAAGCCTCGCCGTTATTTCCGGGGCAATGGTGGTTCCGTTCAATCCGCCCGCGGTATTTGGTCTGGGACAATTTGGCGGATTCACATTTGAACTTGAAGATCTGGGGCGCAACTCACTGCAAAGCATCGCGGACAACGCCAACAAACTTGTGGCGCAAGGAAATGCCGGCAAGGAACTAGTCGGCCTATTCAGCAGCTTTACGGCCAACGATCCACAGTACCTAGTGCGCATCGACCGCGAAAAAGCAAAGAGCCTGCAAGTGCCGTTCAGCCAGATCACGGACGCGCTGCAAGTCTACATGGGCTCCGTGTATGTGAACGACTTCGACTTCAACAATCGCTCCTACCGCGTTTACGTGCAGGCGGAAGGCCAATACCGTTCGCAGCCGAAAGACATTCGGCAATACTACCTGCGCTCCGACACTGGCAAGATGATCTCGCTGGACAACCTCGTCACGCTGGAGCAGACCGCGAACCCGCAGGTCATCAGCCATTACAATCTTTTTCGGTCGGCGGAGATCAATGGCGGAGCGGCGCCAGGGCACAGTTCGGGAGAGGGAATCGCATCGATGGGGACGCTAGCGAGAAAGGTCCTGCCGAATGGAATGACGTTCGAATGGAGCGGGCTCTCGCTGGAAGAAATAGAGTCGGGAGGCAAGGCGCTGATTCTTTTTGCGCTTGGGCTCGTGGTGGTGTACCTGACGCTTGCAGCCCAGTATGAAAGCTACGTGCTGCCGTTTATCGTGTTGCTCGCCGTGCCGGTGGCGTTGCTGGGAGCGCTAGGGGCGCAAGCGTTGCGAGGATTGGAAAACGACGTGTATTGCCAGATCGGGCTGGTCATGTTGATCGGGCTTGCGAGCAAGAATGCGATCTTGATTGTCGAATTCGCCGAGCAACTGCGCGCGCAAGGGTTATCGCTCGTCGAGGCGGCGATCGAAGCGGCGCGCATCCGTCTGCGCCCCATCCTGATGACTTCGCTGGCTTTCATACTCGGCGTAATCCCTCTGGTGCTGGCACGAGGTGCGGGACGAGCGGGACGCATTTCGGTTGGCACCACGGTTTTTGGCGGAATGATCGCCGCCACGACGCTGAATCTTCTCTTCATTCCTGTGCTATACGTGATCGTGCGGAGCATCGTGCCAGGAAAGCAAGGGCGGCCGGCCCAGGGATTGAGCTCTTCTGGAAAATCCAGCGAATCTTGAGTAGCATGCGGCCATGCATATGCAACCAACGCTGACAATTCCCCGGCGAACATTCCTCGCCTTATCCGCGACCTTGCCCTGGGCGCTGAGGTCCGGAGCGTCGATAGCGATTCCGGTGGGACTTGAGCTGTACTCCGTGCGCAAGGAACTCCAGCGCGACCCGCAGGCCACAGTGCGGGCGGTGGCCAAGATGGGCTACCAGGGGGTGGAGTTTTACGCGCCGTATTTCGAATGGTCGGAGCAAGAGACGAAACAGATGCGAAAACTGCTCGACGAGCTGGGAATACGATGCTTTTCGACACACAACAATAGTTCTTCCATGAATGCAGAAAATATTGAGCGCGCTCGGGACAAGAACCTGATTCTCGGCAGCAAGTACGTAGTGATGGCTTCTTCGCAACCGGGGCCTGGCCTAGACGGATGGAAAGCGGTGGCGGACGCGCTGAATTTCGCGGCGGAAAAGTTGGAGGCTTCCGGCTTGAAGGCGGGCTATCACAATCACCAGCCGGAATTCACGCCTGTAGGCAATCAGCAGCCCATGGAGATTCTGGCGAAAAATACCAAGGCGTCGATCATGCTGCAGCTCGACGTGGGCACTTGCCTGGAAGCGGGCGGTGATCCGGTGGCGTGGATTCGCGCGAATCCCGGACGGATTCGTTCGCTCCATTGCAAGGACTGGTCGCCCGATCCGGCGAAAAACTATGCGGTCCTGTTCGGCGAAGGCAGCGCGGACTGGAAGGGCATTTTCGAAGCCGCGGAGAGCGCTGGCGGAGTTGAGTATTACCTGGTGGAGCAGGAAGGGAGCCGGTATTCGGAGCTGGAGACAGCGGAGCGCTGCCTGAAGGCTTTTCGGGAGGCGCATTCCCGCTAGTGGGCAGCGCGCGGATTCCAGCCTGCGTCTAAACTTCTAACGCCTTGCGTCTAACGGCCTTGCTTCCTTGCGACCTCTTTGTTCGAGCTTTCCATCCAGCCCCGAACCTCCCTGCATCGGCTTTAATAATCGTTGACATTCGTTTTTTGCCTCACTATACTCCCCGCCAATCAGTAGTTAACCGATTTAGCTGAGGGTGCTAGGCCATTTCGAGATTCTTTGGGGTGAAGGAGCGTGTTATGAGCCTATCCAAGATTTCGTTCCGGGCTATTGTGTTTGCAGTCTGCGCCTTGTTTCTGAGCGTCGCAGCTCACGCGCAATATCGCGCGAGCATTCAGGGAGTGGTGACGGATGCGCAAGGCGCGGTAGTGTCCGACGCCACGATCACTTTGCAGAACGAAGAAACGGGGCAATCGTACAAGGCCACCAGCGGGAGTGACGGAATCTTTAACTTTAACGGTTTGCCGCCTAGCAAGTTCACTATTACCGTTGAAAAGGCGGGATTCAAAACGAAAACCATCAAGGGATTTGGCGTCATTGCGGAGCAGGCCAACGCGATCAACCTCCAGTTGGAAGTAGGACAGGTAACTGAGTCCGTGACCGTGAACGGGGACGAAGTGCCGTTGATTGATACGGAGACGTCCAACCTGCAAGGAACAGTAAAAGCAGATCAGTACCAGAAACTCCCTTCGGTTGGCCGTGATCCATTCCAATTGTTGCAGCTTGCCCCAGGAGCGTTTGGAGATGGGGCGCGCAGCAGCGGCATCAACGGCGGGAACAACTTGCCCAGTACAACGGTGGGTGGAACCAGCGGCACAGACGGCGTCTTCAAAATCGAAAATGGCGGGCAGATCACGGTGAGCGGCGCTCGCACCGGCGAGAACAATTACACGATTGACGGTGTGAATACCGTCAGCGCCACATGGGGCGGAACATCGGTCATCACACCGAACGAAGATTCCATCAAAGAAATAAAAGTCCTCACGGACAACTACGATGCGGAAAATGGGCGCTTCCGCGGCGCGCAAGTGCAGATTATTTCGCAAAACGGGACCAACCAATATCACGGCAGCGTGTTCTTCAAGGTGCATCGTCCGGGTCTGAACGCCTTTACGAAGTACAACGGTTACGCAAATGGCCCGGTGAAAGATCAAGACCGGTTCAACGACTGGGGTGCGACCGCCGGCGGGCCAATCCTGAAGAACCGGCTGTTCGCGTTCTTCTCCTACGAAACGCTGAGCAACAACGCCCGTCAGGGCAGCGGCGGCGGCTGGTATGAGACCTCGGCATTCCGCGCCCTGGCGGCTTCCGGAACCAACGCGGCAAAATTCCTTGGGTTTACTGGGGTCGCACCCAACGGTGGAACACAGGTGGACCACGACTGTGCCTTCGTTGGCTTGATCGAGGGCACCAACTGTCACTTCATCGCCGGGCAGGGACTGAACCTGGGCACTCCCTTGACAGCTCCATTAGGTACGCCCGATGCGGGGTATCAGAGCAATATCAACCCGGGTACCGGCGGCGATGGCTCGGGTGGTGCCAATAATCTTGGAAATACGGCAGACATTGCGTTCATTCAAGGCACGATCGAGCCGAGCAACAGCACCCACCGACAATACAACGGGCGGCTGGATTTCCAAGCGACCAAGAATGACCTGATTGCCTTTAGCATGTACTACGTGCCGAACACAAGCAGCGGCCTTAATGGAGCAGGCGATCGCCTGATGAACCTTTTCAATTCGACCTACCACAACCGCGCGGCGACAATCCTCTGGGACCGCACTTTCAGCCCTACCCTCATCAACGAAGCGCGTGTGAATGCATCTGGGTGGCTCAACAAGGACTTGGCGACCAATCCGAACGCACCGTTTGGATTACCGCAGGTTAGTTTCAACGGCACAGGAAGCATCGGGATTACCGGATACGGAATTGGTTCGTTCAATGGGTTCGACCAGTGGACCTATGCGGCAAAGGATGTGCTGACCAAGGTGCGCGGGGCGCACACCATGAAAATGGGAGGCGAGTTTACGCGCCTGCTTTCCGTTGACGCGCCCTTCTGGGCGGATCGTCCCAGCTACACGTTCAACAACATCTGGGACTTTCTCAACGATGCTCCAGTTGCCGAGAGCATTCAGGCCAACCCGAAGACCGGCGTGCCTTCGGCGCTGCGCAAGGACATTCGCGACAACATCCTGGCTTTCTTCTTCCAGGACAATTACAAAGTGCGGCCAAACCTGACGCTGACCGCTGGCCTGCGATGGGAGTACTTTGGCGCTATTTCCGAGAAGAATGGGCTGCTGGCCACCGTGGATTTCGGCACTGGAGCCAATCTCTTCACGGGAATGAGCGTTCGCACAGGCGGCAGCCAGTACAATGTGCAGAAAGGGAACTTTGGCCCGCAGCTCGGCTTTGCGTGGAGCCCAAGAAACTTTGCCGGGCGCGAATTCGGCAGCCGCTTGGTGATTCGCGGCGGCTTCGGCATAGCTTACAACGAGATCGCCCAATCCAACACTCTGGATACGCGGTTCAATCCGCCGTTCGTGGATAACAACCCGAGCTTTACCTGCGCAAACGGGATATCGGACCCGAGTTGCCAGGTTGTATACATTAACAGCTTCCCTTCGAACGTGCATTCGCCGACAGGTTATGCCTCAAACCCAAACGCGATTGTAACGTTTGGGGCAAACAATCTGCCGACCACTTGCTGCATTGACTTGACTGCCCTCCCCGCCACCTGGCCGTCGACCTACACGTACCACTACACGATGGGTGCCGAGTACGATCTCGGCCATCAGTGGGTAGCTTCCATCGGCTACCAGGGCAGCACCACGCGACATCTAACGACCCACTACAATCTTTACAACGTTGCCGCCGCCCGAAACTACATGCTCAACCCGTTCGTGAAGGGCATCACGTATTATGCGGACGACGGCTCGGCGCGCTTCAACGCCCTTTTGCTGGAGCTAAAGCATAATTTCAGCCACTCGTTTCAAGTGGACACGCAATACCGTTTCAGCAACACCCTGGACTCAGGATCGAACGCGTACGCGGGCAGCTTCTACCAATGGAACAGCGCATACGGGTTTAGCACGTCCGATTATGACGTGCGCCACGCGTTCAAGGTGTTCGGCGTTTATTCTCCGACCATTTTCAAGGGTAGCCGCAGTTGGATGGAAAAAGTGGCCGGAGGTTGGAGCATTTCGGGCATCCTGAACGCTCATACGGGATTCCCCTGGACGCCGCAGTACGGCCTCGGCGAACTCGACAATGGATTTGAACCCGTGTTCAATTTCGGCCAATTCAGCTGCGGTCCGTCTTGCGATTCGGGATCTGGGCAAATTCTGCCTGCGGCGTACCTTGGCGGCTTCACGCCGAATTACCACGGCAACTCGAATGCGACAGGAGATGCCTTCTTCACCGCTCCCAATCTTTCTCCGGGAACGCTCTTCGCTTGTCTCTTCCCCAATCCGCCGGCTGCGCAGTGCCCAAGCGGCCAGCAACCCTTTGGCGGCTTGCCCTCGGTCCCGGGAACCGCGCGCAATTCTTTCCGCGGACCGGGCTATTTTGACATCGACGCGCAGCTCAGCAAGTCCTTTGGCTTGCCGAACATGAAAGTGATTGGCGAAAAAGGAAAGGTCGAGGTTCGCGCCAATTTCTATAACCTATTCAACAAGGTCAATCTCAACGGCACCTGCGGCTGGAACGGAATCCAATGCGATATCCACCAGGCGCACTTTGGCGAGTCGGGAAGCGCGCTGGGCGCCCGGGTCATCGAGATGCAGGCCCGCTTCAGCTTTTAGCCCCATAACCACCCCAAACATCGAGAGGGGAGGCGGAAGATCGCCTCCCCTTCTTGTTTCTGCGTGAATGCCGCACAGAGTGTAAAATGCCGACAGCAAGAACTGCGTTGGGCGCATGCGCATGCCCACCTCGGAGGGAAAAACGGAAAGCCAGTTCAAATCTCTCCTTTGCCTATCTTGCGTCCTGATTTGTCTTGCCCTATTGAGCCCGCAAGCTTTTGCGCAAACGCCCACGAACCCGCCTCCGGCCGCTTCTTCCAATGCTGGGACAAGTCCCGTCGAACGCGCGATTGGTCTAGCCACAAAGGGCCACTGCGACGAAGCGCTTCCGATTTTGAAGAAACTTTCTGGGCGCGTTATGGATAAACAACTCAAGTACCGCGCGCTGATGGCCACCGTGCGCTGCTCCATAAAGCAAAGGGACGACCAGACGACTACGAGCACGCTGCTCGAACTAAAGCGAGATTTCCCGGAGGATCCGGAAGTCTTGTACATGACCTCGGAGGTTTTTCTGGAAATTGCCGAACGCGCCTCTTCGGAACTGACCTCAGTTGCCCCAAACTCGTACCAGACGCGGGAGCTGCAGGCGGAGAATTTGGAATCGCAGGAAAAGTGGTCCGAGGCCGCGGACATCTACCGAAAAATCCTGGAAGAAAACCCGAAGTTGCGAGGTATGCACTACCGGCTTGGCCGCACGGCTCTTTCTCAGTCGGAATCTCCTGAGAGCGCAGAAGCCGCCAAGAAGGAATTCGAACAAGAACTCGCCATTGACCCGTTTAATGCCGGCGCCGAATTCTGGCTGGGGGAGCTGGCGCGACGCAATGGCCAATGGGACGATGCGATCTCTCATTTTTCGGCCGCTGCGAAAATTGATTCCAGTTTCAAAGATGCGGTTTTGTCTTTGGGCACAGTTTTGAATTCGGCCGGGCGCTTCGCAGAAGCCATCCCGCAGCTTGAACATTATGTGAAAATGGCCCCCGATGATCTCGCCGGCCACTATCAGCTTTCTCTCGCTTACGCGCGCATGGGCCGGAAGGCAGATTTTGAACGCGAAATGGCTCTCCACCAGCAGTTGAACGAAAAAAAACAAGCTGCAGCTAATGCCCGGACCAATGCAAAGCCGCAATGAAGGCGTGAAGTCTGCCGAGCGCGCTACTGGGCACAGAGTGCGTAGTGCAGGACTCGTATGCGCAGAGTGAAGCGCGTTGGAATAATTGCGTCTGCTTTGGCCATTCTCCCTTCGGTATGCGCTCCCAGAAGTTCGCAGAGTGCTCCACAGCAGAAAAGCAGCACATTCGACCAACTGGCGGAAAAGGCGAAGAAAGCCAGCGAAGACAACCACCTGGAGGAGGCGGCAGCGCTCTATGCGCGGGCGCTTGCCTTACGGCCGCAATGGGCGGACGGCTGGTGGTCACTGGGGACACTGGAATATGACCAGGACCACTATGCGAAGGCAGCAGTAGATTTTGCGAAACTGATTGAGCTGCAGTCGAAAAACGGCACGGCGCACGCGATGCTTGGATTGTGCCAATTCGAACTGGGTAGAGACGAACCGGCGCTAAAGAACTTGCTGAAGGCGGAACAACTCGGCGTTATCAAAGACGATCAGTTGCGCCATGTGGCTCTGTATCACATGGGAGTCCTCGAGTTGCGGATGCGAAAATTCGGCGATGCCAAAGAAACGCTGGATCAGCTGGCGAAACTTGGAGTTAAAACAAAGGAACTGACCACTTCACTTGGCCTCGCCGTGCTCCTTATCAGGCCTCAAGATACGCCCCCCGATGGAACTCCGGGCGCCGTGGTGATCGATCGGGCCGGAGAGGCTGAAGCACTCTTGGCGGCGAAAGATTACGAGAGGGCGAAGCAGACCTATGTTGACCTGACGGGTGAATTCGCTGCTTATCCGAATTTACATTTTGCCTTTGGCAGATTGCTGCTGGAAACAAATGAAACGGACGCGGCTGTTGAAGAGTTTCAGAAGGAACTGGGAAGAGATCCCAATAATGTCAATTCCCTACTGGAGATTGCCGCGGCGCGGTATCAAGTCGATTCTCAAGAGGGTTTGAAGTATGCCGAAAAAGCGGCGACACTGGCTCCCCAGCAACCGTTCGCCCACTACTTGCTTGGACTGCTCCGGCTGGACACGGCAGATCCTGCAGGCGCCATTCCAGAGCTGCAAACTGCCCGGAAAGCATTTCCGGATGAAGGAAGAATCTATTTCTCCTTGGGAAACGCGTATGCGCGGACCGGCCAAAAGGAAGCAGCAGCAAGGGCTCGCGCGGAATTCGCACGGTTGAACGCCCTGGAAGAGAAAAAACGGGGCCCCAGCCTGTATAGCGACAGGCCTCCTGGTCTTGCCGAAGGGAAACTGGAGACTCTTGGCACGGGGAAGCCGCGCTCGTGAGACCACCATTCGTTTTCTTTCCTCTTGCCGCCGCTGCGAAAGACAATTGTGGTTTAACGCGGCGACACTTCTTGGGGGCCCTAAGCTCGAGCCTCTGCTTATCTGGAAGCTGGCCGGGGTATTTCCTTTCGTTTCCGAGGCCGTTGGCCGCCAAGAATAGTTACGCGGAACAGCCCAAACAGACTCTTTTCGAGGAAGTACCTGCGGCCAAAAGCGGTATCACCTGGCAGCATGTGAATGGACGCTCGGCAGACTATTATCTGCCGGAAACTACTGGAGCGGGCTGCGCGTTTCTCGATTATGACAATGACGGCTGGATGGACATTTACC
>CAZGBQ010000073.1:14446-18554 GCA_964524045.1 uncultured Acidobacteriaceae bacterium | reverse complement strand
CCGCCCACTCTTTGCGCCACGATCTTCCGGGCGTTTTGGTAGAGCGCGCGGGCTTGAGGAACGGCCTCAATTGCCTTTTGTACTTGCGGATCCGCTTCCAGCAAAACCTTGAATCCGTCCTGCATGCTGTAAACCGACATAAACACTTCCTGCTTGATCTTGCGCTTGATCCACTCGAGGTTGTCGGCCATTTCCGGCTCTGTGTAGCGGACATTGTGCTTGCCAAGATATTCGCGGAACGCGCGCATCACGTTATCATCGGCTTCAAAATCTCTATTGACCGCCGGCTTCGTTCCCAGAAAGTAGCGCGTGAATCCGCCTACGCCGCTCTCCGCGGGGAAGAAAACATCATCGCGATAAAGTAGTTGCTGGAACTTTGTCAGCTTCGGCGCGTCGATCACAATGTCCGGCGTAATGCCCCCGCCGCCGGTGACTTGGCGCCCGCTGTCCGTCAATTTCACTTCTGTCGGATGATCGGGAACTTTGCGCTCGTAGTGATACTCATAAAGTGAAATCGATTTGTAGTCCCGCTGAATCAGACGCCCGCTGGGAGTGTAATAACGGGCCGTGGTCAGGGCCAGCCCGGTGTTCTCGCTGAGCGGCGTGACCGTTTGCACCAAGCCCTTGCCAAACGTGGTCTCGCCCACGATGAGTCCGCGATCGTGATCCTGCACCGCTCCGGAAACAATTTCCGTTGCCGAAGCCGAATTGTTGTTTACCAGAATGACCAGCGGCGTGGTCATGCCCTGGTTGCCGCGCACTGCGTAATACCGCCGTTCCGCTGAGGTCCGGCCATGATGCGAAACGATCAGCTGATTCTTGTCCAGCAGCATGTCGCCGACGGCGACGGCTTCGTTCAAAAGCCCCCCGGGATTCCCGCGCATATCGAGGATCAGGCCATCCAGCGAAGATGCTCCCAGTTTCTTCAATGCTTCCGCAATCTCGCGATCCGTGGTTTCGTTAAATCCCGAAAGCCGGATGTATCCGATCCCAGGCTTCACGAAGAAGGTGGCATCCACGGAATGCCGCGGAATTTCATCGCGCGTGACCGTGAACACCAGCGGCTCGGGAGAGCCTTCGCGCGAAACTGTGATCTTCACTACCGTGCCCTTGGGCCCCTTCAGCATGTCGGCCACTTCCGTCGTCGACAATCCCTCGGTGGATTTGTCATCCACTCTCAGGATCACATCGCCAGGGCGAATCCCTGCGTTGTAGGCCGGAGCGCCTGCGTAGGGGGCCATCACCACGGTATGATTCTCCCGCGGCGCAACGATCATCCCCACGCCGTAATACTTCCCGCGCTGATCTTCGCGCAGCAGCGAGTACTGCTTGGCATCAAAAAAGCTCGAGTGCGGATCGAGCATCCGGAGCATTCCCGGAATGGCTCCCTGGTACACCGCCTTGTCCACGTCGACCTGGTCGGCGTAGTTGCTCTGCACTACGTCGAGGACGCGGGTAAAATCGTGCACCGCGGTCTGATAATCGTCGGCAGAAGATGTAGTAGCGCGCACATTGGGCCCGTAAATGCCTCCCAATGCAGCAGATAGGAGCAGTACTCCGAGGGCAATGACAATTCCGCGGCGCTCTGATTTCATTCTGACCTCGCGCGAAAATTCTTCACTAAAAGTATAGCATACCGGTTGCTGCGGTTTGACAGGGCCTAAACACCCTTTCTATGATGCCAATGAGGCGTTAGACGGCTGTACAACGCAATGTTGAGCATTCCTCATATGATCGTGGTCTTTGTGGTCGCCCTGGTCGTTTTTGGACCGAAGAAGCTGCCGGAGCTTGCTCGAAGCTTGGGTAAGCTCATGGCCGAGTTCCGCAAGGCGTCCTTGGACTTCAAGACCGCGTTCGAGGAAGAGATGCGGGACCTGGAGCGGCAGGCGCTGGTCGCTGAGCGAAAGAAAGCCGCTGAGGCTGCCGCGGCAAGTGCGGCGGCGGAGCCGGGGGCGTCCGCGACCTCGGCCACTCTAACAGCGACCGAAGCTCCCGCAAACGAAGGCTCGCGGGATGTTGGGGCCGCTGAAGCGCCGGTGATCAGTCCCGCTGCGGAATCGGTCGCGCGTACCGAAGAAGTTTCCGAAGAGCATAAAATCGAGCCCGGCGAAAAAAGAGCGGCCGAGGCCAGCGCGGCGTCCAGCGCAGAGGACGCCTCCGCTCACGATATCCAACCCACGGCATAGACCTTGTCCGACACCACGACCAATCCGCAGAACTCCAGCCGCGCCGAAGAGCCGGGCGGCACCATGACTTTTTTCGAGCACCTCAGTGAGCTGCGCAAGCGGATTATCAATTCGCTGTATGCAATTGCGGTGGGTGCTTTCGTCGGCGTCGGTTTCTCGAAGTATTTCATCGCGTGGATCAACAAGCCAATTCTGAAAGCGTTGGCCGACGCGCACCTGGACCCAAAACTGATTTACACGCATCCTGCCGGCGGGCTAAACATCGTCATCACCGTCGGTGTTTATCTGGGCATTGCACTGGCCTCTCCCATCGTGCTCTACCAGATTTGGCTCTTTGTTGCGCCGGCGCTCTACAAGCACGAGCGCGGGGCTATCACCGGCTTTCTGTTCTCCACTGTTTTCCTGTTTCTCGCAGGCATTCTCTTCGGCTATTTCATAACCCTGCCCTACATTTTACATTTCATGGTCAGCCCCGGGCCCTTGTTCAGTCTGGGTCGCGACGTCACGCCCATGATCAGCGTGAACGAGTATTTTGATCTGATCCTGCTGACGCTGCTTGGCATTGGGTTGATGTTCGAACTGCCGGTTCTGATTTTTTTCCTGTCGCTCTTTGGGATCGTTACGCCCAAATTTCTCTGGAAGAATTTCCGGTACGCGATCCTCGTCATCTCCGTGGTAGCCGCGATCGCGGCGCCACCGGACGCTTTGAGCATGCTGGTTTTCATGGCTCCCATGGCGGGGTTGTACTTTGTGGGTATTGCGGTGTCGGCCGTGGTTACGCGGCGCCGGGAACGCCGCCTGGCTGCTCCCGCGGAGGCGCGATAGTGCTTACTCGCCCGAAGAATTCCTTGCGCGTTGCTCTGGTGTTCAGTTTCATCCCGGCGTGGGTTGTCGCTTGTAAAGGCGGCGGCGAAGCGCCTGCCGCGAGCGCCCAGCCTCCTTTTGTGAGCGCCGCGGCTTCCACTCCCCCACAGAGCTCAAGTGACGCGCTCCCGCCCGAAACCACTGGCGGCTTTGATGGCAAGCGCGCGTACGCGCTTGTGGCCAAGCAGGTCAGCTTTGGACCGCATCCTTCGGGCTCGCCCGCGATTGCTCAATTGCAGGATTTTCTCCAGGCTGAGTTGAAAAGCTACGGCTGCATCGTGGAGACAGACGCGTTCAGCGCCGACACGCCCGTCGGGCATCTCTCGATGAAAAACATTCTCGTCAAGATCCCCGGCGAAAAATCAGGCGTCATTCTCCTTGCCACGCACTACGACAGCAAGCGCCTGCCAAACTTTTTGGGGGCCGATGACGGCGGCTCGTCCAGTGCGGTAATGCTGGAGATCGCGCACCTGCTTTGCGCGCAGCACCAGAAATATCCGGTTTGGATCGCCTTTTTCGACGGCGAAGAAGCCGTCAACCGCGATTGGCAAGATCCCGACAACCGCTATGGCAGCCGGCAAATGGCGGCGAAGCTGGCCGCCAGCGGCGACTTGAAAAAAATTCGCGCCCTGCTGCTCGCTGATCTGGTCGGAAGCAAAGGGCTTCGTTTCCGGCGCGAATCCAGCTCGACGCCCTGGGTCACAGAGGTGGTTTGGAATGCGGCAGCGCGCCTGGGCTACAGCGCGGTTTTTCTGAATGAGCAGGCCCCCATGTCGGATGACCACCAATCTTTTCTGGATCGCGGTGTGCCTGCAACGGATGTCATTCGCTGCTGCAGTGACGAGATTCCTTACTGGCATACACCGGACGACACGCTCGATAAAATCAGCGCGAAGAGCCTTGCCATCACTGGCCACGTTTTTCTGGAAAGCGTGAGGCAGCTGCAATCGCGGTAGGGAACGGCGCGCC
Organism: uncultured Acidobacteriaceae bacterium; assembly: GCA_964524045.1. Taxonomy (GTDB): domain Bacteria; phylum Acidobacteriota; class Terriglobia; order Acidiferrales; family UBA7541; genus Acidiferrum. The sequence goes on along the minus strand of CAZGBQ010000073.1, from coordinate 14,535 downwards.
GGCAGGCGTTCGTCAGGCTGCTCAGGCCTCGAAGTTTACATCCTTGCCTTTTTGCACCGCTGAGTGCTTGCCAAAATCTTCGTCGTTGC
>CAZGBQ010000073.1:11024-14346 GCA_964524045.1 uncultured Acidobacteriaceae bacterium | reverse complement strand
AGCGTTGCGCACTTGTCCGGTTGTTTTGCCGTTCCATCTTTGGCGGCTTCTCTTTGCCCCTTCTGAGCCGTCGACGAATTGCCTGGCAATGGCGCGGGGCTTCCTAGAATCGCGTTTGCCTTGCGCTTCCCGGCCGGCGCGTCTTTCTTCATCGCCTGTCCCGCGCGCGCGCCGAACACCAGTCCCTCGAGGAGCGAGTTGCTGGCCAGACGGTTGGCACCATGCACTCCGGTGGCCGCAGTTTCGCCTGCTGCGTACAATCCGGGAAGGGAAGTGCGTCCCCACAAATCGGTGCGCACTCCGCCCATCATGTAATGCGCCGCGGGACAAACGGGCGCCAGATCGCTTGCCAGGTCCAGACCATACCCGAGACACGTCTCGTAAATCCGCGGGAAGCGTTTTCTCAAGAATTCTTCGCTCTTCTTGGTCATGTCCAAATAAACGTGCGTGCTTTGCGTGCGCTGCATCTCGCTGACCAGCGCGCGGGCCACGATGTCGCGCGGCGCCAGCTCTTGCGCCTCGTGATAGCGCTTCATGAATCGTTCGAGGCCAATATTCCGCAACACGCCGCCCTCCCCGCGCAACGCCTCGGAGAGCAGAAACCGCGGGGCACCCTGAATCGCCAGCGCCGTAGGATGAAATTGCACGAATTCCATATCCGACAAAACCGCTCCGGCTTCGTAGGCGATGGCCATGCCGTCGCCGGTGGCAACTTCGGGATTCGTCGTCTCGCGATAAATCTGTCCCAGCCCGCCCGTGGCCAGCAATACCGCGCTAGAGCGCAACTCTTGCAGCGCGCCGTCGGTTTCATCAAGGAAGCAAAGCCCGGCTACGCTCCCGCGTTCTACGATCAATTCCGTTGTGAACGCATGCGCGCGGAGGTGCAGGTGTGGAATGGAATGGGCGCGGGCGAGCAGCGCGCGGCTAATCTCGCGCCCGGTCGAATCGCCATGCGCGTGCAAAATTCGCGACCGGCTGTGCGCCGCCTCGCGCGTAAACGCCAGCTTGGTTCCGGAGCGGTCAAATTCCGTGCCCCATTCGATGAGCTGCGTGATGTATTTCGGACCTTCTTCCACAAGCAGCGCAACAGCCTCGGCGCGGCACAGGCCATCGCCAGCATTGATCGTGTCTTGCTCGTGCAGCCCGATTTCATCTTCGTCGGAGAGCGCCACGGCGATCCCGCCTTGTGCCCAGGCGGTTGCGGAATCGCTCAGATTTGATTTCGCCAGCACAACAACGCTTCCCGCCGCGCTTAATTCAATCGCCGCGCGCAGACCGGCAATTCCGCTGCCGATGACAGCGTAGTCAACGTGATGGATTCTGCGGAAGGGTGCCATGGACGCGCGGGATTTTGCGCTCAAACATGGTAGCACGAACGGTTGAGCGGAAAAGAAAGCCGCGGCCTGACATGCGGTCCGCGCGAAGCGTGTGTTACATTGAAAATGTCTCGCGAATGAAAATCAAACGCATTTTGGTGCAATCCTCGGCCGGTCCCTACCCGGTCGTCGCCGGAGCCGGTGGGATTCACCGCGCAGCCGGGGAAATTGCCAAGCTCGGCAATTTTTCCAGCGTTCACGTTGTTTCTTCACCCAAAGTCTGGCGCGCGGTAGGCAAGGCTGTACAAAAGGGTCTGTGGATTCCCGACCGAAAAGCGCTTCATCTCTTCAACGACGCCGAATCGGCAAAACGTCTCCACAGTGTCGAGGAAATCGCTCGTTCCCTCTCCCGCGCAGGCGCGGATCGCAAATCATTGCTCGTCGCCGTCGGCGGCGGTGTAGTCGGCGACGTGGCCGGTTTTGCGGCAGCCTCGTATTTGCGTGGCGTGGCCCTCGTTCACGTCCCCACTACTCTAGTCGCTCAAGTGGACAGCTCTATTGGCGGAAAAACGGGCGTGAATCTCCCCGAAGGGAAAAATCTCATCGGCGCATTTTATCCGCCGCGCTTGGTGCTCACCGATCCTGATCTTCTGCGCCCGCTTTCTGACCGCGAATTCCGCGGCGGCCTCGCGGAAGTCATCAAGCATGCCATCATCGCCGACACTAGAATGTTTGCCCTCCTTGAGAGCCGGATGGATAAGATTCTGCGGCGCGACCGCGCGACGCTGGGACTTCTGATCCCGCGCAATGTCGAAGTCAAAGCGCGCGTCGTCGGCCAAGACGAACGCGAATCCGGCTTGCGCGAAATTCTTAATTTCGGCCACACGTTTGCCCATGCCCTCGAATCCGTCACCCATTATCGCCGCTACCAACATGGCGAAGCGGTAGCCTGGGGCATGATGGCAGCGGCTCTTCTTGGCCACGAACTCGGCTTGACGCCCGCCAAAGAGGTCTCGCGGATCGTGGCCCTGGTTCGCAAGCTCGGCCCGCTGCCGCCCTGGCCGCGTGTGTCCCCAGCCGAATTGGTCGATGCCATGCGCTCTGACAAAAAATCCCGCGGCGGAGTCCTGCGATTCGTTCTTTCCACGCGCATCGGTGAAGCGCGAACGTACGACACAGCTCCTCCTCACACCGTCGAGCGCGTCCTGCACTTCGTTCCTCGTTTAGTAACCACCGGCGCTTCCCCCGGGAAACGCAATGAATGAAACCGCTGCGCCGGTGAAAGGAAGCCGCCCCGAAGGCACCCTGTCAGAAGCCGACGCTTCAGCAAAAGTCCGCGAGATGTTCTCGCAGATCGCTCCGCGCTACGATTTGCTCAATCATCTTCTCTCGTTCGAATTGGACCGCCTTTGGCGCGCGCGCGCCGCGCGACGTCTTTGTCCCATTCTTGGTCGCTCAGACGCGCTGGTCCTCGACCTTTGCTGCGGAACCGGCGATCTCGCGTTCGCTCTCGCCAACGCCGGAAAGGCTCGCATCCTTGGCGCGGATTTTGCTCACACCATGCTGGTCCGCGCTCGAGAAAAATGCATTCCTCTGTCCCATTCCGCAAGCGGCCAATCAGCGCCGCCGGATACTCGTTTCTTTGAAGCGGACGCCCTGCGCCTTCCCTTTGCCGGCGCTTCGTTTGATTTGGTGACCAGCGCCTTTGGCTTCCGCAACCTCTCCAATTACGAGGCTGGGCTCCGCGAGATTCTTCGTGTTTTGAAACCGCGCGGAACGATCGCCATCCTGGAATTTGCTGAACCGCCTGCAAGTGTTTGGGGCGATTTTTATCGCTGGTATTTCTCCAAAATCCTTCCCAAAATCGGCGCGCTCATTTCCGGTCATCAATCGGCATACACGTACCTTCCCAAATCCGTTGCCCGCTTCTTCCGTCCGCCCGAACTCGCCGCGCTCATGCGCTCGGTCGGTTATGTGTCGGTTGAATTTCAGGAATGGACTATGCG
>CAZGBQ010000073.1:9501-10924 GCA_964524045.1 uncultured Acidobacteriaceae bacterium | reverse complement strand
GGCGTGATTCCAAGTCTCTCCGCGGCGCGCGTCTTGTTCCACTTGTATTCGCTCATCGTATTCTCGAGCAATGCTTTTTCAACATGGCCCGCGGCGCGGTCGGTGACCTCTTCGAGCGTTCCGCTCCAGTCAAATTTCTCCGGCAGCATTCCCGCAGGCAGCCCGGCTGCGTCCGGCTTCGTGGCCGGAAGTTGCAAAGCGTCTGCGCGAATGGTTACGCCATCCGCCAGGATCGCCGCGCGTTCCATGGTGTTCTGCAGCTCCCGCACGTTTCCCGGCCAGCGATAATTCAGCAGGCGCTCCCGCGCGTCCTCAGAGAGCTCCAATCCCGGCTTGGTAAACTCCCGGCTGAACTTCTCCAGAAAGTGATTTGCCAGCAGCAGTACGTCATTCTCGCGCTCACGCAGCGGCGGAATCGTCACCGGCACCGCGGAAATCCGGAAATACAAGTCCTCCCGGAACAATTTCTCCTGAACCTGCTTCTGTAAATCGCGGTTCGTCGCAACCACGATTCGAGCATCAACCTCGATCGCTTGCGTCCCGCCCACGCGCTCGAACCGCTTTTCCTCCAACACGCGCAACAATTTTGATTGAATCGCCAGCGGCAACTCGCCAATCTCGTCCAGGAACAGAGTTCCGCGGTGCGCGAGGTCCATCTTCCCGACCTTGCGCGTGCCCGCTCCCGTGAACGCGCCCTTCTCATGCCCGAACAGCTCGTTCTCCACCAGCCCTTCGGGAATCGCCGCGCAGTTCAGGGCCACAAACGGCTGCTCGCGCCGCTGGGACAAATGGTGAATCGCCAGCGCGAACAATTCCTTACCCGTGCCGCTTTCTCCCAACAGCAGGCAGGTCGTGTCCGTCGCCGCAACTTTTTGAATCTGCTGGCTGACTTCCCGGATAGAGGCATGCTCGCCCACAATTCTCGGGAATCCATAGCGCGCTGCGTACTCCGCGCGCAGCAGCAAGTTCTCCCTTTGCAGCTCCTGCTGCTCCGCCGCGCGCTTCACCAGCAGCTTCAGATGATCCAGGTCGACCGGTTTCTGCAAAAAATCAAACGCGCCTTCCTTCATTGCCGCCACAGCTTCTTCCACCGAACCGTACGCCGTCAGCAGCAACACCGGAATGGTCGCGTCCGCTTGCTTCGATTCCCGCAACAGATCCAGGCCGGAGGCGCCAGGCATCTTCAAATCGGTAATGACCAGCAGATACCTCCGGGACCGCACTTTTTGAATGCCGGAGGTGCCATCCGCGGCTTCGTCCACGGCATAGCCGGCGCGTTCCAGCGCCTTCCGCATCATCGCGCGCAGTTCGCCTTTGTCTTCAACGAGGAGGAGCGGTTCCATCTCTCTCGTTTCTACCACGGATTTAGCGGCTTTCACGGAACAACGGCGGGCCCGTGTGCGGAGAAGGGAAGCATTGCATT
>CAZGBQ010000073.1:0-9401 GCA_964524045.1 uncultured Acidobacteriaceae bacterium | reverse complement strand
GCGGCTTTCACGGAACAACGGCGGGCCCGTGTGCGGAGAAGGGAAGCATTGCATTGCCGCAATCGGTTCTGGGGGCGAGCGAGCAGCGCCCACGCACCTAAGTGTTCATTGAAATGCTTCTCTCGGCGCAAGAAGAACCTGATTGCGTTTGGCTCGCAAATCAGGCTGTAGCAGACTTAGAACCTAAAAACTCACGACTTATTACTTGCCACTTTAAATTAGTCCTACTACGCCCATCCGGGATCGCCGCCGGCTCTCCTCAACTCCGTCTCCAAGTCATCCAACTCCTGCCGGAGCTGCTCCAATTCCTTTTTCTTCGTATTAATCTGCGACGTCTTTTCGTTGACTTCCGCGCGGTTGTTTTGCTGGTTCATCGCTTTTGTCGGATCGGCGTAATACTGCACCTGAGTCTTCTGCAGCTCGCGCTGCAGAACGTCGAGCTCTTTTTCCGCTCTCGCAATCTTTGCATGTTGCTCGCTAAATCGCTTCCTCCAGGCCTTCTCGCTGTTGGGATCCTCTTTTTCCTCGGCACTTTCCTTCTTGGTCGCGTCGGCAGACTTTTTCACGACGGTGACATCCGCTGTCCCTTCAGTATTATTCGCCGGGCCGGCATTCTGCACCGAGGGTTTTTCACCGGACGGGGCAGCGGGTTTCACGTCGTCATCGGTGAACACTTTCTTTGGTTTCTGCGCATTCTTCTTTTCATCGCGGGCTTTCCTCGCGGCATCCGCCACCTGGTCGCCGGTCTGCTGCGACGAACTCTGCTGCGCGTAGCCGGAGAACGCCGCCAGGCAAAGTCCCCCGACCATCGCCGCCACCTTCATCCAATCGCTTTTCCGCATGCTTTCCGCCCTTCTGGAGCTGCTGGAAGGCCCCGTGCCCTATTAGATGCGAGCTTGACTTGATTCTACTGCTTCTGCCACCCGCCGCGGCAACGGAAGCGTAACAATAAACTCGGCCCCGCCTTTCGGACTGTTCCGCACTTCCACCTGTCCTCCGTGTTGCACGATGACCTTTTGCACGACGGCAAGTCCAAGTCCGGTGCCATTGGTTTTCGTCGTAAAGAACGGCCGGAACAGCTTGGACATTGCTGCTTCCGTGATGCCGGGCCCGTTGTCGGTCACGCAAATGCGCTGCCACCCCGCGTCCTCGCCCTCAATCCGGTCTCCGCGAAGCACGACGCGTCCGCCGCCTTCGCTGGCCGCACACGCCTCCGCCGCATTTCTGGCCAGATTGAGCAGCGCCTGCCTTAGCAGACCTTCGTCTCCTTCCGTCTGACCAAAGTCTCCTTTGCACTCGATGATTACTTGCGGCATGGCTTGCGCCACTTCTGCGGCCGCGCGGTGAACGACTTCCTCCAGTTCCACGCGCTCGTCCGGGATTTCCAGTGGCCGGGCATACTTCAAGAATTCCGCCACCACGTGCGTGATGTTTCTCGTTTGCTCCACGATTTTCTTTGCGTAGTCCGCGGCCTCGTTTGGGGAAGCGTCCGGAATCAGTTGCGCATACCCTGAAATGGTTGCCAGCGCGTTCTTGAATTCGTGGGCGATGCCTGCGGACAATTCGCCTAAGGCCGCCAGGTTCTCCTTGAACTGCATGCGCTGCTGCAGCACGGCCAACTCAGTCAAATCCGTCAGCAGGCAGATCGCTCCGCTAATCTTTCCTTCGCCGCGCCGGATGGGGGAGATGGTCACGCCCAAATGGCGCGTGTCCCCTGCAGGTGGAACGTGTTCCACTTCCTCGCGCTGGAAGATTTTTCCTTTTCCGAGGCACTCGGCCACCAGCTTCGTCAGGGCCGAACTCGGCCCCAAGGCCTCGCTGTAGCGCCGGAACGCTAGTCCGCGAATCCCCAGCACCTGCTCCGCCGCAGGGTTCGAACTGGAAATAATGCCTGTCGCGCTCACCACCACCAGCCCCGCAGGCATGTTTCGCGTAACTTCCTCGCTCAGCCGCTCGGTTTGCTCGGCTCGTTCGCGTTCAATCTTGTGCAGCCGCTCCAGCTCCTTTTCCTGCTCGCGGAGCTGTTGAATCACCCCTTGCATCGAGGCGGCCATAAAGGCGGAAGCATTTTCGGTGTTCGGAGTGCTTGAGCCCGCTTTTGTCTGGTATTCCTCACGTCGTGTCTGAATAGACTTCCGCACCAAATACACGGCCAGCACAATGATCCCCAGCAGTCCTATCCCCAGTCCCACTGCGGTCTCCCACATGTACTGTGTGTTGCTTGCGGTTTGAAGCGCGGTCCACACGTGCCTGGCTAATTAGCTCCTTTCCAATGCTTCCTCTGCTTCGCGTGTCGCAAGGAGACGTTCACCCAAAAATTCCCCGCAGTCCTGCGAATCGCCAATCAAGCATGCGGTTGATCAACGGTCCGAGATAAACAATCGCGAGCGCCCCGATGCCCAGGAATGTTCCCAGCGGCAATTGATACTGGCTGGCAATGGTCCAGCGAAGCGCGCGCACACTGCCCAGCCCTCTCCGGCTCGCGCGCTCCGCCAGTTGCCGGCCCCATCCGCGCAAATACAGCGCCGAGACCACGCTTAATCCGATTACGCTTCCCAGCAGGCTTCCCAGAAGAATCGTCCAGAACGTTCCTCGCAATCCGACAAACGCTCCGACCATGGCCATCATTTTCACGTCGCCGAGCCCCATGCCCTCCTGCTTGCGCAGGGTTCTGTAAGTAACCGCGAGGCTCCACAAGAGAAAGCTGCCGAAAGCAGCTCCAAGAATCGCATCGACAATTCCGGCAGTGTGTCTCTGCAAAGTGTGGTGCAGAAACTGCGAGCTCAAAATCTGTGCAAACCGTCCGCTTGGCGGCACAAACGCGGAGAACAGCAAACCCGCCACAAGCCCCGGCCAGGTCACCAGGTCCGGCAGAAGCCGCACGCGCAAATCCGTAATGGTCAAAACAAGAATTAAACACGTGAAAAACAGCCATTTCACCGTGGCTTGCGTGATTCCGTATTCCAGAAAAGCCGCCACAAACAGCAATCCCGTCGCCAGCTCCACCAGGGGATACATCATGGAAATCGGCTCGCCGCACGCCCGGCACCTACCCTTCAGCCAGATCCACGCAAATACGGGAACATTGTCGTACGCCTTAATTGCTTTCCCGCACTTCGGGCACCGCGAGCCCGGCGAAATAATCGAAATCTCCTCCGGAATCCGCGTGATGCAGACATTCAGGAAGCTCCCAATCACAATCCCGAATAGGAAAAAAAGTATGCCGAAAGTTATGGCCACAGTTGATTCGGCCATCTCGCGGCCGCGTGTGAAGTCGGCCGCTTCGCAGCCGCTCCTACTAATTTCCCACAGTCCTCAGGCTCTCTCAATGAACCGCTTTCTCCCCGTGCCCCATCTTTAACCGTTTCTTCTCAACGCTCTCGGCACGCCTTCCGTTGAAATGTTCTACTAGAGACGCGCATAAGCACAGTTGCTCGATTGCCCGATTTTTGTTTCCGAACTGTCGACTGTAAACTGTTGACCGTCGACTTTTTACCATGAACTTCTTCGAGCGCAAAATCCGCCGCTACGAGCACCGCCGCTGGACCAACGACGACAACCGCCGCGTCGAACCTTTCCACTGGGGGCTCGAGCACATCGGCGGCTCTCTTGATGATCCCAATCCCGGCGCGTTCGTCCACCAGTATGCTCAAAATGCCATCGAAAACAGCAGCGACTGGTACGGGACCACTCCTGCGGACGACTACTGCCTGGACTCGCAGAACGTTCTCACCTTCACCAGTGCCATTAAATCAGCGTGGCCCGAAAACAATACGGTCTACGCCCGCCTCTGGCCCGCCTCGCGCAGTTGGAAACCACCCATCAAAGCTGCGCGAGGCACTGCGGTCCTCGTCCTCCCCAACTGGAACGCCAAGTGGCACGGCCAGGACGGTCTTTGCGAATGGATTGCCCGCTTTGGGATCACTGCGTTGAAGATGAGCCTGCCGTATCACAATCGCCGCATGGCCGCTGGCCACGAGCGCGCTGACCAGATTTGCGGCCCCAACATCGGTCTGACTCTTCAGGCCAACCGGCAGGCCGTCCTGGATGCCCGCCGCTGCCTCCGCTGGCTCGAGCAGCAGGGCTACACCAAGCTCGGCATCCTCGGCACCAGCATCGGCTCGTCCATCGGCTACATCACCCTGGTGCACGACCCAGCTGTTCGTGTCGGTGGCTTCTTTCACGTCTCGACCTACTACGCCGACGTTGTGAGTAGAGGAATGACCACGAATCACGTATGGGAAGGGCTCCGCGGTCATGTAACTGTCAACGAGCTGCGTGACTATTGGGCGCCAATCAGCCCCATGCCCTACGTCGAGCGCGGCATGGGAGCAGGCCGCAACTGCTTCATGGTCTACGGGAAATACGACCCGACGATGCTCCCTGAACTCACGCGCGAAATGCTCGACTCGCTCCGGCGCCACGGCGCCTCACCTCGCACGCTAGAGCTCCATTGCGGACATTACTCGCTCGAGCTTTTCCCCTTTTCCTATCTCGCTGGCTACCGCATGCTTGCCTTCTTCCGCGGTGCCCTCTCGCGAGCCCTATAGGGATGGGCATGGTTCTCGCCCCTCCCCACGATTCCATAGCTGCGGCCCAAGCTCGCAACCTCATCGAGCGCCAAACGCGATAGCCACGAGGGAATCTAAAGTGTTTGCCTGGTAGCAGAGTGCTCCCGCTACATCTTGCGTTTTCAATAGTTTAAGTTGAGTGATCTTTTGCACTCCGAAATGCGCAGACGCGGAACTTTTCGGGCTGCAGCGGGTTAATCTAAAGTAGACATCCAAGCCCGAAATTTGCCTGCTCGCGGGAGAAAGCTAATGAGGCTGCCGAGCTTCTTTGCATCCAGCTTTATTCCTCGTTTTCCCTCAATATCCGTCACGCCCAAGTCGCTGCTGGCCCTGATCTTGTCCTTTGCATGTGTAGTTTCGCTGGGCGCTGAGCGTTCCGCTTTTTCCGCAACACCTCCCGCCGGCAAAGACAAGAAACCGAAACCGGACCCTGCGCTCAAAGGCTTGCCAATCACCGAACTGAGCCCCGACGAAGCCATTCTGCACGCGCTGAACCGTCTGGCGTATGGCCCGCGGCCCGGCGACGTCGAGTGGGTGCGGCAAATGGGCTTGGCGAAATGGATTGAGCAGCAGCTCAATCCTAATTCCCTCGACGACAAGGCCGCGGAGGCCCGGCTGCAGGATTATCCGACGTTAAAAATGTCCACCGCGAAATTGATCGACGAATACCCGCAGCCCAAGCAACAAGAAAAGCAGGCCGAGAAGCGAGCCCAGCTTCAGTCGCAGCAGGGGCAGCGTCGCGGCGATGCGCCGGCTGCCGTCGCCGAAAAAGACATGCAGGCTTCGCAGGGATCGCAATCGCAGGGAACAAGTTCCGGCGCGCCAGCGGCCGCGCCCGTCGCTGAGCCGCAACCCGCGTCAGACAATCCCAACGCGCCGGCTCCGATGAAAGAAGAGCCGCAGGCCAATCCGGCCTCCAAAGGAGCCGGAAAGCGCAACTTGCTTGGCGGCGCCGATCCCAATGCCGTTCCGCGCGCGATGGCCGACGACAGCAAGCGGCCGCCGCGCATCGTCGCTGAGCTTGCGATGGCGAAAATGACTCGCGCGATCTACAGCGAGCGCCAGCTTCAGCAGGTGATGGACGATTTCTGGTTCAACCACTTCAACGTGTTTGCCGGAAAAGGCGAGGACCGCTATTACCTCACTTCCTACGAACGCGACGTCATCCAACCGCACGCGCTCGGAAAATTCAAGGACCTCGTCACGGGCACCGCGAAAAGCCCCGCGATGCTCTTCTACTTGGACAATTTTCTCAGCGCCGATCCGCGCACCGCACAGCGCCAGGCCATGCAGCGCGCCATGCGCCAGCAAGCACGGTTTGGCAGGCCGTGGCCGCCGCGTCCGCCGGTGAATCCGCAGCAAGCCGCGAAAAAAAATGAGGGCGGACTCAACGAAAATTACGGCCGCGAGCTGATGGAACTCCATACGCTGGGTGTTGACGGCGGGTACACGCAGAAAGACGTCACCGAAGTGGCGCGCGCCTTTACCGGTTGGACCATTGAGAAGCCCCGGCAGTACGCGGACTTCAAGTTCGACGAGCGCTTCCACGACCCCGATCCGAAAATAGTTCTCGGGAAGAAGATTCACGCCGGCGGCATGAAGGACGGCGAGCAGGTGATTGACCTCCTCGTGCGTCATCCAAGCACCGCGAAATTCATTTCCACGAAACTGGCACGGCGTTTTGTTTCGGACACGCCGCCACCCGCGCTGATTAGCAGGATGGCCGAAACGTTTCAGTCGAGCGAGGGGGACATGCGCGCGGTGATGAAGACCATGATCTGGTCGCCGGAGTTCTGGTCGCGCGAAGCGTACCGCGCAAAAATCAAGACGCCCTTCGAGCTGGTGGTTTCGGCCACACGCGCTCTCGGCACGGACGTGGACACGCCGCTTCCGCTGGTGCAGTGGGTCGCGCGCATCGGCCAGCCCCTTTACCAATGCCAGCCGCCGACCGGCTATTCCGACAAATCAGAAGCATGGGTGAATACAGGCGCACTGCTGAATCGACTGAATTTTTCGCTGGCTGTAGCCGGAAACAAGATGCGCGGCGCGCGCACCGATGCGGCGTCGTTGCTGGGAACGGATTCCTCGGCCGATGCGAAAACAGCCCTCGACCGCGCGGTGCGGGTTTTTCTCGGCGGCCAGGCCGCTCCGGCGACCGTCGAGACGCTCGAAAAGCAGCTCGACAATCCCCAGGTTTTGCAGGCGAAGCTCGACGATCCGCGCAAGCAAGCGGATTTGGGCGTGATCGCCGGCCTGGTCCTCGGCGCGCCGGAATTCCAGCGCCGGTAAGTTAGGGAGTGCAGGAGCCGTGCTCTTGCTCTTGCGCTTCAAGGGGCATGGCGAAAAACGTCGCAATTCGTCATTTCGAGGAGTGAAGCGACGAGGAATCGCGGCTTAGTTTACGAGGTGCGCAACTCTAGTGAGAGGAGCAATTCGATGCGCGTGAACCAAGCCACGATCCCTCGCTTCGCTCGGGATGACAAGTAAGAGCATTTTTCAACAAGCTGCAGAGTCTTGGTGAGGTTCACATGAGCTACGAGTGTTGCGAAGGAGTGCGCGGGCTGAAATTTTCACGGCGGTATTTTTTGAAGCAGGGCGGCGTGGCCATGGTGGGCTTGAGCGCCATGCCTGCGTTTTTGCAGCGCGCCGTCTCGGCGACGCCGATGCCCAACAAGAGGCAGCTCGTGGTGCTCTTTCAGCGCGGCGCCGCCGATGGCTTGAACATCGTCGTGCCTTTTGGCGAATCCAACTACTATCGTATGCGTCCGAGCATCGCGATTCCCCGACCCGGTCGGGGCGCAACCGACGCCGCCATCGATCTCGACGGGTTTTTCGGATTGCATCCAAGCCTTGCGCCGCTCGAGCCGCTGTTTCACAAAAATCAGCTCGCCATCGTGCACGCGGCCGGCTCGCCCGATCCCACGCGTTCGCATTTTGACGCGCAGGACTTTATGGAATCCGGCACGCCGGGTTTGAAATCCACCGAAGACGGCTGGCTGAATCGCGCGCTCGAAACGGTTCCCGAGGAAAATGCTTCTCCGTTCCGCGCTGTCGCGATGGGCCCGAATCTTCCGCGCATGTTGCACGGCGCAGCGCCCGCGATTGCGCTTCCTGACTTGAAGCAATTCAAAGTGATGGCGCAGGCTCCTGGAACCGGCGCCATGGTCGAAGGAGGCTTCGAAGCGATGTACGCGCAAACCGTGGACAAAGCGCTGCAAGGCACAGGCACGGAAACGTTTGAAGCCATTGATCTGCTGCGCAAAGCCGATCCCGCGAAATATCAACCGGAAAATGGCGCGCAGTATCCCACAAGCCGCCTCGGGCAGAGCCTGCAGCAAATCGGCCAGCTTCTGAGGGCCGACATCGGCGTGGAAGTTTTGTTCGTGGATTGCGGCGGCTGGGACAATCACGTCAACGAAGGCGGCGTGCAGGGCCAGCTCTCGAATTTGCTGCGCGATCTCGGCCAGGGCCTCGCCGCGTTTCATCAGGATTTGGGCGATCGCATGCAGAACATCGTCTTCGTCACCATGAGCGAGTTCGGGCGCACCGCCAAAGAAAACGGCAACCGCGGCACCGACCACGGGCACGCGAACTGCATGTTCGTGATGGGCGGCGAGGTCCGCGGCGGGCAAGTCTATGGCAGATGGCCTGGCGTGAACGATCATCAGCTTAACGAAGGACGCGACCTTGCGCTCACCACGGACTTTCGTTCCGTTCTCGGCGAAATCCTGACGAAGCACATCGGCGTCGCAGGCTTGAAGCCCGTCTTCCCCGGCTTCGACAACAACGTCCGCAAATTCCCCGGCCTTATGAAAGCTTCGAACTCTTAGGCCCGATCCGGCTACATTTGAGCAGAAGACGAGTTTCGAGGGACCGTCAGTCAGCCCATGATTGGCGGCGCTACGCTTCGCGTGGCATGGCGCCCGCGAGCAGAAGAACGGTGCCGCAAAACATCAGTGTATCGAAGACGTAATTAAGCCCATTGTCTAGGCTGGCGCGCTCCACGACCGCGATCGGCACGTAAACGGCCAGCACTACGACAAGCACGGTTAAGCCCACCCACGTCGCTGCCGCGCGGGTTTTCTTGCCGACCAGCAGCAAAATCCCTCCGATGGCGTAAGCGACCGCCGCCAGATACGTCCAAACGGCGTGTCCGGGGACATACTGAGGAGTTAGCGGCTCCAGCGGAACGCCGGAAACGTGATCGCCGCGCAGGAATTGCTCGACGCTGTAAAACAACACGGGAATGGCAACGAAGTATCGCGCAATCGTCGCAAAGACGCGCTTGACGCGCTCGCGCGACCCCTCCATGAGGCTGGCTGCTAGCGCCAAGGGGCCGCCGCTGAAGGATAGTTCCCGCAGCATCAACACTGCGGCAATGCGATTTCCCGGATTTCGCGCCCAACCCGGGGCGTCCATCAGCACTACGAAAAGGAAAAACGTCAAGGCGAGCAGACTCGCCGAGAGCCGCACCTGGATCTTCGTCACCAGGCTCAGCCCGGCGGCGACAAAGCAAGCGCCTACGAAGTACGCCCAAAACAAATGCCACGGGATCCACTTCGGCACGAACGACGCGATGAGCCGCGTCAACGTGAAATGTTCAGTGCCGAAGGCGGCGATGGGCACAGCGTAAAAAAGCGGCCCGAACAAAATCAGCTTGTCGAAGCCTCGCGCCTTTTGCCAATCGCCGCGAAGAAAAATCGTGGCCAGCCCGATGGCAAGAACCACTCCACCGACCGAATAGGACCAAATCACCGTGCTAGGAATTGCGAGGAAAGCCAGGACTGCCGACGAGTTCATTACGCTCACGCACGTCGATTCCTTTCCGCC
>CAZGBQ010000072.1:0-18624 GCA_964524045.1 uncultured Acidobacteriaceae bacterium | reverse complement strand
TCGACCACCGCGAACCACGGGTCATGAAGCACACTCGCGTGTCAGGCGATCCAGCTTCGGAGTTGGCTATTCAACCTGATCGTCCTACACATTAAGCGAATCGTAACGTGACATTGTAAAAAAAGGAGGAGGCAACAATGAATCTCAAATGGAAAGTCGGCGACGCCACGATTACCAAAATCACGGAGATCGTCTACCCGGAATTTGACCTGATCCCTGAAGCAACACCGGAAGTAGTCAAGAAAGTTCCGTGGTTGTTCCCCCACTTCGTTACGCCGGCAGGGAAGCTCAGCATCAGCATTCATTCTCTCGTGGTTGATACCCCTAGCGCGAAGCTGGTCGTCGATACCTGCATTGGCAATGGCCGCAATCGGGAGCCATTTACCATCATGAGCAACCTCTCCACTTCGTTTTTGGAAGACTTGGTTGCGGCGGGCTATCCCCCGGACAGCATTAATTACGTGCTGTGTACGCATTTGCATCTCGATCATGTGGGCTGGAATACGCGCTTGGTCAATGGCAAATGGGTGCCCACGTTTCCCAAAGCTTCGTACCTTATGGATAAGAAGGACGTCGCCTTATACGGCACGATTGACGCAAATCACAAAGACGCCTTTATGCAAATGCAACGTCGCACGTTCGAGGACTCGGTTCAGCCCGTGTTTGACGCCGGTCTGGCAAAGCCCGTGGAAGGACCGGCGGACGTCTGTGACGGAGTCCGCCTCGTGCCGACCCCAGGCCATACGCCTGGTCATTGCTCTGTGTTGATCGAGTCCCGAGGGGAAAAGGCTTTAATCACGGGTGACTTCATGCACCACCCCATTCAATTTTGCAATCCTGCGTTCTCCATTTCCGCCGATGAGGACAACAACGCCGCCATCGCAACCCGTCGCCGAGTCTTCGCGGAATATGCGGATACTCCTACGTTGATTATCGGTACCCATTTCGCCGGCCCCACTGCGGGGAAACTGGTGCGTGATGGAGATGCGTATCGGTTGAATGTCTAATTGTCTTCCAATGTCGACGGACGACATAATCCAGAAGCGCACGACACAAGGAGACACGCATGACGCAATCTGCAGCACCGGCGACCGACCACGCAGCAAGTGTAGGCCGGCTGAACTATCTCGATTCCTCGATTCCAAGTTCCTTGTATCGTAACGGTAAGATACTCCTGCGACGGAACGCTGACGGGAGCGACTCCGAACTGGAAGGAGTCGTCTTCGACGAGCGCCAGGTCACGGTCCGTAACGCCCGCCTGCTCGAAGGGGATCAGCGTCGCACGGTCGAGAAAAACGGGTTTGAGTTGGTCTTTCGCCCTCTTGTACACCCGGACCTCGACTTTCTTGACCACCAAGACGTCATTCAACATTACTACCGCGAATGTGAGCAGTTGCTCCAAGAGGTCACTGGCGCTGCGACAGTGGTGGCGTTTGATCACAACGTTCGGTCTACGGACGGGAAACAACGCAAGGAGCGGATTCGCGGTGGGCAGGAGGTGCAAGGCCCTGCTCGCATAGCACATGGAGATTACACGCTCACAAGCGCACCTGAGCGTTTACAACGTTTGGCGCAAGAGCCGTGTGAGAATGATACGCTGCGGTCGGCCATCGTCCCGGGCGCGTCCTTACTCGACCCGACGGAGGTGGAGCAGGCGATCGGAAAGAACGGACGCTTCGCCATCATTAACGTGTGGCGCAATATTGCGGCTGAGCCGGTCGCGACCCACGCTCTGGCTTTGTGTGATGCACAAACAGTGACCCCGGCAGACCTCAGCGTGTTTGAGTTACACTATGCCGACCGTGTAGGCGAGAACTATTTTTCGAAACAGGCTCCGGGCCATGCGTGGTACTACTACCCAGCCATGACGCGCGACGAGGTCCTTCTCATCAAGCAATGGGACTCGGCTGGTCCCCTGGCGCAGTCCAAGGGTCAGCGGCCCGACGGCGACGACCCGCACGCGCCGTGCATGTTCAGTTTTCATAGCTCCTTCGATGATGCGTCTACCCCGCCCGATGCGCCAGCCCGCTGGAGCATCGAGGTCCGGTGCGTGGTCATCTACCATTAAGCAGGCGGTGAATTGGAGATCGCACTGTTAACGTTCAGACCTGCACATACGCTCCTGTCGGGGCCAGGTCCGCGCACTCTTCCGGATGGAGCATTTCCGCGAGGATTTCCGCGCTTTCGACCAAACGCGGCCCTGGGCGGTTGAAGTAGGCATTCCCGTCTGCAATGTACACACGATTGGCCTGCACGGCGGGCAGCGTTTGCCATTGCGGCTGTGTAGTCAACGTTGAGAAGTCCGCTTGGGTCTGCGGGATTTTGAAGCCGCAGGGCATGACAATGATAACTTCAGGTTGATACGCAACCAGTGCATCCCACGTAATCGCCGGGCTATGTGCACCAGCGGCGGTCATTTCGTACGTCCCGCCGGCGATTTCCACCAGTTCAGCCATCCAGTTCCCGCCGGCGATCAACGGCTCGATCCATTCGATGCACGCAACCCGAGGCCGGGACACACGGCGCGTCTGCTGCTCCAATTTCCATAATCGGCGCTTCAAGCTGCGAATCACATCCTCAGCCGCCGCGCCTTGGCCAGTGGCTGCTCCTACATGACGGATATCCTCCCAAATATCGCCCAGCCGCTGGGGCTGCAACGAAACGACTTTGACAGTGGGGGTAAGAAAACACCGCACTGCTTCTTCGACTTCTGGAAGAGAGACGGCGCAGACAACGCATTGATCTTGCGTGACAATCACCTCAGGTTGCAATTGTTGCAACAGCTCAGTCTTGATGCGATAGACGCTTAAGCCTTCCTGCACGAGTTCACGAATGCGCGCATCAATGGCCGCGCTGGGCTTGTAAGGATCAAGTTTCGGTTCCGTCACCGCCGGTAATTCGCGTACACTGGCAGGATAGTCACATTCGTGCGAGACGCCGACCAGCCGATCACGCAGCCCCAGCGCACACACAATTTCTGTGCTACTTGGTAAAAGAGAAACGATGCGTTCAGGAGTCGTCATACCAGCACGCCCTCACATGAGAATTCGCGGCTTCTGCTCATCTTGCTCAATTTTCTCGCCGCACGTCGAGAGGCACGTCGTACAGAGATATTCAAATTTGTTGCCTTCGGGAAGGATCAACAGTAATTTTTTCCGCACCGGCATCGCTTTGCGGCACTGAGGACAGTAAAGCAACGATGCTTCCAGATTTTCAAAACTTGGTCTTTGGGCCACGCAAACTGCCTCCTTTCCTAATCGTGCTGAGTGCTGAGTAATGAGGACTGAGTTAAGAAAAATTCCCAGCGCTCGTTTTTCCTTATGTACCACTCCTTGACTGGACCTCGCAATGTAGCCATTGCCTTGACTTCCCGGAGAGGTTACAACAAAGCCCTTAAAAACAATCATGAATACGCGCAAGGTCTATATCGAAACGTACGGTTGCCAAATGAATCTGGCGGATACCGAGCTGTTGATCGGTCTGCTGAAACCGCACGGCTACGAGGCGACGCAGAAAGCGGATCAGGCCGATGTGATCTTATTGAATACCTGCGCGATTCGCGAACACGCCGAAGAGCGGGTGCTGAAACGACTGTCGGAATTCGTGCGCTTCAAAACGAGAAAGCCCGGCATGGTCTTGGGCCTCACTGGCTGCATGGCCCAGCATCATCGCGAACAACTCCTTGATAAAGCGCCGTATCTCGACTTGGTGCTCGGTCCCGATGCGTATCGGAATTTGCCAAGTCTATTACTGCAAGAAGAAAACGACGCGCCGCTGGTCGCGGTTCGCCTCGATCGTGAAGAAACCTACGCCGATATTTCTCCGGTGCGAGCTGAAGGCATCCGTGCGTGGGTCACGGTTATGCGCGGCTGCGATAAATTTTGCACCTTCTGCATCGTCCCGTACGTACGCGGGCGCGAGCGCAGCGTGCCGCTCGACGCCTTGTTGACCGACGTGGGACAGCTCGCAGAGCAGGGGTACAAAGAAGTTGTCTACCTCGGTCAAACCGTTAACGCCTATCGTGATGGAGCGCACGATTTTGCCGACTTGCTCAGGAAGACGGCTGAGATTTCGGGAATCGAGCGCATTCGTTTCACCTCGCCGCATCCATCAGATATGACTGAGCGCGCGATCGAAGCGATGGCGACGTGCAGTAAAGTCGCGCCGTATCTGCATTTGCCGCTACAGTCCGCCTCGAATCGCATCTTAGAAAAGATGGAACGTGGCTACACAGTCGAGCAGTATGCTGAGCTGGTCGCGCGCTTACGCAAGGCGATTCCCACGCTGGCCTTGTCCACGGACATTATCGTCGGGTTCCCTGATGAAGACGAGGCGGACTTCCGTGCAACGTGCGATTTCATGGCAGAGATCCGTTATGACTTCGCTTTCACGTTCAAATACTCGGCGCGTGAAGGCACGAAAGCCTACAAGTGGGGCGACTCGATAGCGGAAGATGAGAAAGGTAGTCGCCTGCAACAGATTATTGTCCTGCAAGAGGGCATCTCGCACGAGACGAATCAGCCTTACGTTGGACGGACGGTTGACGTGCTCGTCGAAGGCCCGGCCAAACGCCAGGCCGATTGGCTCTCGGGAAAAAACGGGCAGTTCAAAACTGTCGTGTTTCCAGGCAACGGCGCACGGCCTGGAGACCTCGTGTCCGTCCAGGTGAATTCCGCCACCGCCCATACGCTGATTGGCGAAGCGTTGTAGAGACGTTTCGCTGGGATCTCTCTCCCGCGTTTAGTCGAGCAACTCCAACACTTTTTCCGACGGGCGGGCGAGCACCGCCTTTTGTCCGCGAATAATGATCGGGCGTTGCATCAACACCGGATGCTGCAGCAACAAGTCGATCACCGCCTCCTTGGTGACGTACTGATTCGCGTCCAACTTCAGGGCTTCAAAATTTTTATCCTTGCGCACGAGATCCGCGGGAGGATTGGGCAGTAAAGAGAAAACCGATTCAAACGTCGCCCGGTCGAGAGGAGTTTTGAGGTATTCAATAACGTCGAACTCGACGCCGCGCTCACGCAAAATGTCGAGCGCTCCCCGAGACTGCCCTCAGCCAGGGTTGTGATAAACCAGGAGTCGTTCCATAGTCACTGCCTCCATTGTGAGATAGATTTGTCACCCGAGTTACTAGCTAACGTCAAATTCAATGCCATCACCTCTGAGTCTCGTCCTCGACGCTCTAACGCGATCACCCCCCAGTAACGAGGCAATAGTGTACTTACGGACGCCACAAGCAAACGAGCAGATCCTTGAGGTGGGCGCGCCAGCTTGTCCAGTTGTGACCTGCCCCCAATTGCTGGAACACATACGAATAGCCCAACGCAGTAAGCATGGATACGATCCGCTGATGCGTAGGCAGATAACGCGGCTCGTACTTGCCCACATCCAAGTAGAAGGTGGTGCGCACGCTGAGGCGGGTTAAAAGCGCTGCAATCTTTGCCTCTTCGAGATGTAAGGCGCTGGACTGGCCACCGACCCGAGAGAATAAGTGCGGCCGCGATAGGGCCATATAGAAGGAAATCAGGCCGCCGAGCGATGCGCCCATCACGCCACGGGCTTCGCGCTGCGCCAGGGTACGGTAGCGCCCCTCCACGTGGGGCAACAGTTCTGACTCCAGGAAGGCGGCATAATTCTCATTGGCGCGGTATTCTTGCCCTCGCATGACCGGATCCACCATGATCGCGATCAGTGGGCTGATCTCTCTACTAAAGATCAGGTTGTCCAGTACCGTAGGCAAGCGCCCGCGCTGGAGGTACTCACCGCCATCGTGCACCCAGAGAGTGGGAAAGCGCCGCGCGCGCTCCTCGTCATAGCCCGGGGGTAGGTAGATATGGACACGGCGCCGATTCCCCAATAGCCGGCTCTCAAAGTCGAACTCTTCCACCTGACCATGAGGAATGGCGGGCTCCCAGCTCAGCTCCGCTGGTTCCTGGAAGTCTCCGACCACGAAGTAGGAGTTCTGTCCCCCCATGCCATTGTCAGCGGTATGAGGGCAGAGGGGATCCGAGATCACCCGTCCATCGACGACCACCTTGTACTCCAGCCGCGCCGGCCCCTCGAGTTCAAGGGTGCTGTGAAAAAGGCCGGTGTGCCGCAGCGGCGTTAGAGGCATCGTGACGCCCGTCCGGCCCCAGTCGGTGAACTCGCCGGTGACAGCGACGTGGCGCGCCCGTGGATCATAGTAGACAAAGTGGACAGCGAACCCATCGATCAGCGGCGCCCCCACGGCGCCGAGCAGATGCAAGAACTTTTGTATCTCGTCCCGCAACTGCGGCTCCGCAGCCTGCTCAAGGTGCTGCCTCCAGGCCGGAAAGCTCGCAATCGCCCAATCATGTCGCCTCTCACCCATTGTGTTGCTCTATAGTACAGTTTGCGGCAAAAAAAAAGTGCTGTTTTGGTCACGTGGGCAACAAAAACTACCGACGCCACAGCTTGCCGTGAGAAACAGGCCGTGGTAGGGAAGGGAGACAGTAAATCTCATGCACTTTGGGGCTTATTTATATCTTTCTTTTCCGAGGAGGGATTCTCACATGTCCTTTTACATGAAACGCACTTATGTTGATAATGCGCCCGACATCGAACTGATCAACATTCACTATACCTGGACGCCCGTGGGCCAACTCCCAGATTGGGAGGCTCATCGCGAAACCCGGGCGATGCCCCGGGGCGGCACCCTCATCCGGGGCTTCGGCGGCACCACCCTGGACGAAACGGGAACGGCAGTCCAAACCATGAGCCAGACCATCGAGTTGCCGGACGACGGTGTCCGGCGTAAAGTCCTCCGCTTGCCGTTTGATGTCTTTGACCCCGCACAGGGAAAATTTGTCGAGGAGTATGCCTTCCATCATTACTTTGAGACCTTTCGCAACGGCAAGCGTGAGCAGAGCCCCTTGTTCACGGAAGAGATTGTGAACAGGGAGGTGGAGTTCATTGATGAGCAGGGCACTCTGGGTGGTATGTGCATCTACTGGAGCATCTATGATTGGGATGCGCCCCAGTATCAGCCCACAGAAGTGCCGGAGTTCATTGCCAAGTACGGGGAGGACAGTCCGTATCGATCCTTCAAGTTCTACGGGTCGCAGGACATGGAGGAATTTGGGCGGATTCGGTCCGAGATGCTCAACGCTTTGCCGCTGCCGCACAGGTTTGTAGGGAAAATCCGCGGGCCCAAGGGGGGGCAGGTCGTACAGAGTTGGCACGTGGGTGGGACGTGGACCCCGAACCGCCAAGAGCGCTGGGAAAGCTACTGGGGGAATAACGTCCATACGCTCTAGGGAGGAGATGACGCGAGCGCTGTAGGCTCGCATTCCCTCAGTAGTCCTGGGACGCTTCACGGTCCGGCACTCCCAGAACAAGCGGAACACGGCCCGTATGATCCGGTGCGCACAAGATCGCACGGGCCGAGAATGGGGCGAGATTTATGGAGTCGGATCAAACGGAGCCCAGAACAGGCTCCCGTACTGTTTTAACAGACCGGCGATTTGTCGCCTGTTCGACGTGCGGTTGGGTGCATTATGTCATGACAGCTGCGGAGAAGAGGGACCACGACCGCTTACTCGACCGATTGATAGACAGGTATCAGTTTAGCGAGGCAGAACAACTGATCTACTCAGCAAGCTATCTGCAATGTTTGCGTTGTGAGTCCCCCGCGCGCGAGTTTCGCGCTGCACAAGAGCGTGATCTCGACCGAGCTGCGGGGCATATCGTCACCCCAATCTTCGTTGAGCCCACAGTGGGAACCCAGTAGTGGCTCCAGCCCGTAAACGGAGAACTGAAGGCTGTCTGAGCAGTCTTATCCCCTCCTTTTGTAAAGAAGGGCTCAGGAGAATTTCTGGGACGGAAACAGGGAAATCCCCCCACGCTTTGCGTTTCCCCCCTTTGCCAAAGGGGGGAGAGGACAAATGAACAGCCACGAACATCAATCCGATGCGATGTACACTCCCGACTGGGTCAGAGACGCCATTTTCTATCAGATCTTTCCCGATCGTTTTGCACGCAGCACCCGTCTGCAGAAGTCTGACTCCCTAGAAGCCTGGGACGCGACACCGACATGGCGCGGCTACAAGGGTGGGGATTTGTACGGTATTGTCGAACATCTCGATCACATTCAAGCGCTGGGCGCGACCGCTCTTTACCTGACGCCGATTTTTCAGGCCGCTTCTAACCACCGCTACAACACCCATGATTACTACCAGGTCGATCCCTTGCTCGGCGGTATTCCGGCGCTACGGGAGCTGCTCGACGCTTGTCACGCCCGCGGCATGCGGGTGATACTGGACGGCGTGTTTAACCACGCGGGGCGCGGCTTCTTCCCTTTTCACGACCTGCTTGAGAGCGGACCGCACAGTGCGTACCGCGATTGGTTTCACATCCATCGATTTCCACTCAACGCGTATCAGCCCCAACACGGGCTCGGCTATCAAGCCTGGTATGGACACGCGTCGCTGCCCAAGTTCAACATCACGACTCCGGCGGTGCGTGAGTTTCTCTGGCGTGTCGCCACGCACTGGCTGGAGTTTGGTATTGATGGTTGGCGCCTGGACGCGCCCAGCGAAATTGACGATGATGACTTCTGGCGGGAGTTCCGGTGGCGGTGTCGCGCGGTCAATCCTGAGGCCTATCTCGTGGGTGAACTGTGGGGGGATGCCGGTCGCTGGCTGCAAGGGGATCAGTTTGACGCGGTGATGCACTACGAGCTGAGCCGGGCCATCCTTGGCTTTGTGGCGGCAGATTCACTCAACCAAGAAGAGATTCGCAAGGGAGCCTATCGGCAGATCGCACCGCTACGCGCTGAGGAGTTTGCCGAGGTGATCAGCCGCTTGCAGGGCAAGTATCGCCCCGAGGTGACCGCCGTCCAATTCACCCTTCTCAGCAGCCATGATCCGGCGCGCGCTCTTACTATTGTAGGAGAAGACGAGTCGGCGCTACGCTTAGCGCTGCTCTTGCAGATGACGTATCCTGGCGCGCCCTGCATTTACTACGGTGACGAAATTGGCTTGACAGGGGGACATGATCCGCTCAATCGCCAAGGGATGCCCTGGCACAAACCAGAGAGCTGGAACCGAGAGCTGTTTGAATATACCCGGCGTCTCATCGGCATTCGCCAGGCGCACGCCGAGTTGCGGCGAGGCAGTTACCGAATCCTGCATGCCCGGGACGGTCTCTACGCTTATGCCCGGGAACTCTCCGATGAATGTCTCCTCGTTGTACTCAATCTGAACTCACACCCGAGTCGGTTGGAAGTCTCCACCGTTGCCTGCCCGGAGCTGCGCGGCATGTTCCGCGATATCCTCACTGGGCTCTCGGCTCATGTCGAGCACCAGCGGCTGGTCGGCGATGCACTGCCGGCGCGCGCGGGCGCCCTGTTCAAGCAGGTGACGGAGTAAAGGAGAACTCCAGACGTTACGGACACCTATTCCTCAAAGGCTTTGATAGCTTCGGCGCGCGCCCATTCCATATTATGCCGATGGCGGTTGGCCATTTCTTTGAGGAATGCCGCAATATCCGGCGGTGGGTTGAGCGCCAGCGCTTGTTCGACTTTCCGCGCTACCCAGGCCTGACCGCGAGCTAGCAAGTTGATCTGATCATGCAGATTGTCAATGTTGAGAACTTTTTCAGCGAAGGCTCCAGTCTTGGTTGAAGGGGCGCCGCCATGCAGACGGATCAATCCTTCTAACACACTGACATCGCTAACCTCGATATCGGTGAAGCTCTCGAACAGCGACTTGATTGCCGGATCGGCGGTTTCGTGGGTCATGGCTTCAAGCAGCGCGTGCCCGGCGCGTTCCGATTCCAGCAACTGGTTCAACAACGCTTCCAGCTTGGCGTCCATCATCGTGCTATCTTGACGCAGAAGGGCACGGGCGTCAAACCGGGGGAGCGGTGTTTTTCGTCTTCAAGAAATGGTAGGAAAGAAGCAACGACATTTTTGCCGGTGCGTGAAGGAGGGAAAGCTCATGACATCTGTGTTGGAAGAAAAAGACGCGATCCACGAAGCCATTGCGGAATACTGTTTTCACTTCGACGGCGGCGAGTTCGACAAATGGGTCGATCTCTTCACTGATGATGGTGTGTTCGATGCCGGTCCGAACGGGGTGCAAAAGGGGAAAGATGCGCTGCGCGGGTTCCTTAAGAATATCCGCCTCACCAACGGTTCACCAATGGTGAAACATTGTGTGATGAACGAAGTGATCAAGGTGAACGGCGACGAGGCGACCGCGAAGAGTTACATCGTGCTGGTTCGTTCGAAAGGCGAAGGCGCATTGGTGAATGGCCTGGCTGGACGTTATGAAGACCAATTGGTGAAACAGGGCGACCGCTGGCTCTTCAAGAACCGTAAGGTGCATTTCGATCTCATGGGAGATATGCGCTAAAGCAATGACGAAAGCTGAGAGCCGAGCCTTCCACTCGGTTCTCTTACCGACGCGCGGAGGAGGAATGTATGCGCGCAGTGTTTCTCATGCTCAAAGTGGAGCCTGGCGCCTTGGCCGAAGTGGCGGATCACGTCGCCGAGCTCGAAAGTTTCTCCGAAGCCTACTCCATTTCCGGAGCCTATGATCTGCTCGTGAAATTGTACGTGGAAAATTTTGACGACTTATCGCATCTCGTCACCGAGCAAGTCCAGAAGATTCCCCACGTCCGCGAAACCTTCACCATTCTCACATTTCATGCATTTAAATGATCTCCCGCTTTGTTAGACTCGACCATCCCACCACCACAAAGAACCTATGAGCACCTGGACTCTCATCTGGCGAAACCTCGGACGTAATCGCGTGCGCACCCTCCTCACCACGCTTGCAGTGAGCTTCTCCATTTTTCTGGTGTGTGCGGTCATGACCCTGCCGTCCGTACGGGACGCTATTTTGGCCCGGTCAGCCAACGCGCTGCGTCTGACCGTGCATCATAAAGCGGGGCTGACCTATATGATGCCTTTGGCGTACGTGCAGCGGGTGCGCACCCTGCCGCATATTGTCAGTGTCAACCACTGGTCATGGTACGGCGGCATTTATTCCGAACCCAAAGACGCGTTCCCCAATTTTGCTATTGACCCTGAGACTGTGGGCGAGGTGTGGCCGGACTACGGGTGGGACCCGGGAGTGTTAGAGGCGTTTAAGCACACCCGTAATGGCGCTCTGGTCGGGGCGCGGACCATGAAGAAGTTCAATTGGAAAGTCGGCGATGAGGTGGCGCTGCGCAGCGGCGTGTTTCCCGTAAATCTGACGTTCAAGATCGTCGGCGCCATTCCACAGAACTCCATTGTCTTTTGGTTTCCCCGGCAATATCTCGAAGAAGCGATGCAAGCGTACGGCGGCTTTGGCAGAGTCGGCATGTTGTGGGTGCGGGTGGATCGGCCAGAGAATCTCAACACGGTCATGGCGGAGATTGATGATCTGTTTCGCAACTCCGAGTCGGAGACTGCTTCGGAAACCGAGCGTTCGTTCTTCGCCAATTTCCTCAGCTCCTTCGACGGTATCATCAATATCGTGATGATTGTCGGCTTCTTAGTTGTGGCCGCAATCGTGTTAATCGCTGCGAACACCGCGGCCATGAGCGTACGCGAGCGCATCGGCGAGGTGGCAGTGTTGAAAACGATCGGTTTTCACCGGCGCACGATTTTCCTGCTAATGCTCAGTGAAGGGCTCCTCATTGCCCTCGTAGGCGGAGCGCTGGGTGCGGGGCCTGCTTATCTCATCCTCAACGCCGGCAAAAGTTCCTGGTCGCCGTTCCTTGGTCCACTCGGCATGTTTATCATGCCGGTGTCGGTCATGATTCAGGGACTGTTCCTGGCGCTGCTGGTCGGTTTCCTCTCCGGCCTGGTTCCTGCTCGGGGCGCAGCCCGTCTCAACGTGACGGCGGCGCTGCGGCAGATCGCCTAAATCTAGCCCATCCTCTCCCACGAGAACGCGCGAGGAGGGCGCTTGATTTTTTCCCTAGAAACAAGCCTGAGAAGTTCAAAGATCGAATTGCCAAATCTTTTGCTCTTTTTTGCAGCGAAGATTACACTAGAGTAAAGTCTATTTTCTGCGGAAAAAGAGATGGAACACTCTTTGACCTTCGGGCATCGCTACGGAATTGCGCTCGCTGGGACGGCGTTTGCTCTGCTAGCGACGTGGGCCTTGCAACCTTTACCAACCCCGCTGCCAGGCGGGTTTCTGTTCATATCCGTCCTTATTAGCGCGGCGTATGGAGGGCTAGGGCCGGGATTGTTTGCCACTGTTTGTTCATTACTCGCGCTAGATGTGGTCATCCTCTCACCGGTACAGGTGTTGAACGTGCCGATGACCCAAGGGCTGCGCCTGAGCCTTTTTGCCGGGGTGGCGAGTGCCGCCAACATCCTGGTCTTTTTCAGACGCCGGTTTACTGCACAACTACAAAGGGCAAACGCCGAGTTGGAGGCCAGAGTCGCAGAACGCACGGCTGCTCTTACCAGCACCCACGCTGCTCTGGCCGCGAGCGAAGCGCGCTATCGTGAGTTGTTTGAGAACGCGACTGATATCGTCTACACTCACGATCTGCAGGGCCGCTTTACTTCGATTAATAAGGCAGCGGAACGACTCAGCGGGTATTCTTTTGCTGAAGCGCTGCGGCTGCACGTATCACAGGTAGTGACTCCTGCCTATTTGGAAATGACCAACCAAATGACGCAGCGGCAGCTCGCCGGTGAGACGTTGCCGCCTTATGAGTTGGAAATCCGCACCAAAGTAGGGCGACGAGTACCGCTTGAAGTGCATTCCCGCTTGATTATGCACGACGGTCAGCCTAGCGGAATTCAAGGCATCGCCCGAGACATCAGCGAACGCAAGCAAGTGGAAGAAGCGCTGCGGCGAGCTTCAGAGGCGTCAGCCGTGGCGAACCGAGCCAAATCGGAGTTTTTGGCTACCATGTCCCACGAATTGCGCACGCCTCTGAGCGTAATTCTAGGTTATATCGACATCCTATTGGACGAGGAAGAGGCCATCATACCCGAACACCGCGAAGCTTTGCGTCGCATTGAGTACAATGCAAGAGAACTTCTTGGTCTTATCACCGCCGTACTCGATGTGAGCCGCTTGGAGGCCGGGCGATTGCCCGTCGAAATTTCCACCGTCGACGTGCCAACCCTCCTTAAGGAACTTGAAGAGGATACGCAGGACCTCCAAGACCAAGCTCGGCTCACTTTTATCTGGGAGGCGACTACCACACTACCGCCGCTGCAGACGGACCAGGGAAAGCTCAAGATTATTCTCAAAAACCTCTTCGCCAATGCCGTGAAATTCACGGAGCATGGCTCAATAGCTGTTCGCGCCGAAAACCAAAACGATGGGGTTGCTTTCACAGTGCAGGATACCGGGTTCGGGATCCCGCCGGAGGCCTTGACTGCGATCTTTGAACCATTTCACCAAGCCAACGGCCACGCCGCCGAGCGAGTCGGTGGCGTGGGGCTGGGGCTAGCTATCGTGCAGCGGATGGTGACGTTACTCGGAGGGAAAGTCAGCGTGGAAAGTACGGTGGGGAGCGGCTCGACATTTCGCGTGTGGGTGCCGATCCAAAGCCCCGCGGACTTCAAGGAACAGGAAGAACCTGCTACGTTGCCGAAAAAAGGTGAACCATGATCCAGCATTCTCAGCGACATTACAGCGAGAACGATTATGTCGCGGTCGAGGCAAGCTCTCGCAGGAAACATGAGTTTTCCCAAGAGGTCTATCTACAAGTTTTTGCTTCCTAGCCCCTCACAGAGAGCCACCTCACTCTATGCCCCTCCCAGTCAAGTACAACCTGCGGAACCTGACCGTGCGCAAAATGACTACCCTAGCGACTGCTGGGGGAATTGCGCTGGTTGTCGTGGTCACAATCCTGTTACTGTCGCTCGTGGTTGGCTTGAAGAAAATGCTGGCGTCCACTGGCGGAGAACGGAATCTTGTAGTGATGCGGAAAGGGGCCACGAACGACGGCTCCAGCAGCGTGACTCGCGATGTCGTGCAGTCGCTGCGCTATCTTTCCGGTATTGCCCGCACGCCGGAGGGTGAGCCGTTCGTTTCTCCTGAGTTGATTATCCAGCCGTTTGCACAACCCAAAGGCGGGGGGCGCGAAAACCTTTTGGTGCGCGGCGTGAGCCCCATGGCGTTCCACGTACATAATCAAGTCCGCCTCGCCGAGGGGCGCATGTTCCAACCTTCGCTCGGAGAAGCGGTCGTGGGTGTGGCGGCCTCGCATCGCTACCGAGGAGCAGGCCTCGGAGAGATGCTCCAATTTGGACGGCGCACCTGGAAAGTGGTAGGAATTTTCACCGCAGACGGCTCGGCTTTTGAGTCAGAAGTGTGGGTTGATGTTGACGACTTGTTTACGGACGCCAACCGTTCGACCTATTCCGGGGTGCGGCTCACCGTGGCGCCGGGCGCAGACAAGGACGCGTTAATCCGCCGGATTGCCGACGACCCGAGTATTTCCCTCGAAGCGAAACCCGAGGTCGATTACTATTCAGAGCAAGCCGAAGGCGCGAACACCTTGTACGTGTTGACTTCTGTGCTGGCTCTCATCATGGGAACCGGAGCGGTGTTTGGCGCCATGAACACGATGTTTGCCGCCGTCGCCCATCGCACGGCGGAGATCGGCACGCTCCGGGCTCTGGGGTTCAGCCGTTCCACTATCCTGTCTTCGTTCGTCACCGAATCCGTCTTTCTCGCCATGCTTGGCTATGTGATTGGGGTGGCGCTAGGCGCAAGCGCCATCTTTTTGGTGAACACCCTGGTGAACGGCATCGCTTTCAACCTGGCTTCTTTTTCCACTGCCGTAGTGACGCTGCGCCTCTCGCCGGCCATTCTGGTGAGCGCCTTCTTGCTGGCTCTGGTCATGGGATTTCTGGGCGGGCTCCTGCCGGCGCGGCGGGCCTCACGTTTACGCGTGACCGAAGCGCTGCGGCGGGCCTGAAAAGGATTATCTCATCACGCCGCTTTCCCATTCCATGAAACGGTCGAGGTCCGCTTTCACTTTGCGCTGCACGGCTCGCACGATCAGCGCATCGTCAAGATAACCAATGCCATCAATAAAATCCGGGATCAGGTCCAGGGGGGACACGAAGTAGGACACGGCAACAATAACAGAGAGCAGATTTTCCGGCGGAACCTTTTGATACCGTTTCGTCGCGTATGCTCTGAGCAAGCGCAACATCGCCAAGAGATAGACCCAATTGTCCTTGAAGACGCTTTTATCGAGTGTGGCGACTTTCTCAGCAGCTTCGCTCACCAGCCCTTGCAGCATCTTCCGATCTTTCGCGTAGACTTCCGCGCGCTGATGGCTCTCGCTGACCACCGCCGCGATCGACGAGCGCAGTTGTGGCGGTGGAGGGACAGAGATGACGACCTTCTTGGGCGGGCGTTGAATTCTTGTTGTTGCTTTTGTCATAGTTCTCTACATGGTTGAACGTGGACTTACTTGTCTTTGAGTTGCCGAGCGTATTCTCTCGCTTTGTGAAAATCAAAGGGTTCTTCTTGGAGTGTGAAAGGATTCCACATCCGGCGCGGTGCGGCAGGTAGGTCGCCTCCGTAGACATGAATCGCGTAGGAAATTCGCTCTAGCGGATTGACGATCGCATGAATTGCGTCCACGCCAAGCACTAGCACGTCAGCGGGTTTTAAATCTCTGCCTCCAGCGGGCTCCAAGGTCTCGCCGCGGCGGCGATAAAAGACGTTATTCTCTTGCCCGTCATAAACGCCGATCACCGCCCACATCAAATGATTATGCGGCGGGCTTTTGAATCCGGCAGGCACAGCGGCTTTGAGCACGGTCAGCTCCGCCGAGCGATGCATCACCATGTCGCCCATTGGGCCTTCTCCAAGATTATTCTCGTTGCCGATTGCCGTGAGCGCTTGTCGAACACTCTCAAGGTCGCGCAGAGCTTCTTCGAGCAGTTCTTTGACAACGCTGGCGGGTTGTCCCTGACACGATTGCACAAAGCGATCAACGTTAAACATGGTGTCTCCCTTCGTGTTTCATTCGCAGTGGTACTCCCCAAGTATTCTTTCTGTCAAGCGTGTGGAAAAATCGGTAGTGCCGTATGCTGTAGGGGGTCGCCCCTACGACACACTGCGAAACTGCACCACTACTCAAGAAAGAACCGTGACACAGCAATGAAAAATGCAAGCCTAACCCTGTCATTCAGTCGGGTGGAACAATACCACTCGCGGCCATTTCGTCAGGCGATGCAGATCTACTTGACCGAATTCCCCCGGGACAGCCGTCTCTCAATCTCGCACATCCGCACGCTGCTGCGGCAAGGTGAGTATCGCCTCGTGATCGCACAAGACGAAACGCAACCTGCGCAGTCAGTCCTAGGTTTTGCTCTCATTTGGCTGTGCCGCAGCCCAGCCTTTGTCCATCTTGATTATCTTGCCGTGACACATGCGCGGAAAGGCCGGGGCATTGGCACGGCCCTATACCGCTGGTTGATCGAACATCTGCGAGAAATATCTCCACGCGCCCAGTGGCTAACGCTAGAGGTCGGTGACGAGCTGATCGATTTTTATCGACGTAGTTACACGAAACTACTCCAGAATGCGCCGTATCTCTTTCCCGGCCCGTTGGGTCCTGTGCCGATGCACCTGATGGTCTACGACACACAAAGCAGGAGCTCTCTCGCACGCGACTCCGTTCGCGGTATCATTCGCGGATTATATTGCGGTCTACATAATCGTCCATCAGACGATCCGTTGCTACATTCTTGTCTCGAGCAAATTCCTTCGCAAATATCCCTGACATAAGCCGAGGGAATGACTATAATTCCGCCATGAACAAAAAAACCAAATTCCACATTTGGTACGTTTTCATCGCGGTCTGGGGAGTTTTGCTCTTTCACAGTTTGTGGGTGCAATCGCTGCAAACCGAGCAGATTCCGTACAGCCAGTTTGAAACTTATCTCAAAGAGGGGCGCGTGACGGACATCCGCATCAGTCCTAATTACATTGAGGGAAAGCTCAAAGACCCGGCGGAAGGACAGCCCCAACAATTTGTGACGGTCCGAGTCGAGCCGGAACTCGCGGAAAAACTCAGCGCGCAAAACGTCAAATTCGCCGGAGAACTCGAAAACACGATCGTCCACGACATTCTCTCGTGGATACTGCCAGCGTTGCTGTTCTTTGGCATTTGGATGTTCCTCATGCGCCGCTTCGCACAACGCGAAGGGCTCGGCGGCGGTTTCATGGCCATCGGCAAGAGCAAAGCAAAAATCTACATGGAAAAAGAGGTCAAAGTCTCGTTTGACGATGTCGCTGGGGTGGAAGAGGCCAAAGAAGAGTTGCAAGAGGTGATCGAATTCCTCAAGACGCCCGAGAAATTTCATCGGCTCGGCGGTAAAATTCCTAAAGGCATCCTGCTGGTCGGTCCTCCAGGCACAGGCAAAACCTTGTTGGCGAAGGCGGTAGCTGGCGAAGCTGGGGTGCCGTTCTTCTCCATTAGCGGTTCAGAATTTGTTGAAATGTTTGTCGGCGTCGGCGCGGCGCGTGTGCGGGACCTGTTTGAACAAGCCAAAGAGAAAGCGCCGTGCATTATTTTTATCGACGAATTGGACGCGCTCGGCAAGGCGCGCGGCATGGGGCCTGTGGGGCACGAAGAACGCGAACAGACGTTGAACCAACTGTTAGTTGAGTTGGATGGCTTTGATCCGCGAGTGGGTGTCATTCTCATGTCGGCGACCAACCGGCCAGAAATTCTGGATCCCGCCCTGTTGCGCGCAGGTCGGTTTGATCGCCAAGTGCTGGTGGACCGTCCGGACAAAATTGGCCGCCTCGCTATTCTCAAGGTCCACGCCCGTGAGGTGCCGCTGGCGGACGATGCGAATCTTGAAGTGATTGCCGGCATGACGCCAGGTTTTGCCGGGGCAGACCTGGCGAACATTATCAACGAAGCCGCCTTGCTGGCGGTACGGCGCAACAAGGAGCAAGTCGGCTTGGCTGAACTGCAAGAGGCCGTGGAGCGGGTCATTGCCGGTCTAGAAAAAAAGAATCGCGTGTTGAGCCCCAAGGAAAAAGAGCGCGTCGCGCACCACGAAGTGGGCCATGCCCTGGTCGCCTTGGCGCTGCCGGGCTCCGATGCCGTACAAAAAATCTCCATCATTCCACGTGGCGTCGCGGCGTTGGGCTATACCCTGCAACTGCCCACGGAAGATCGTTTTATCATGACGGAGTCTGAGCTACGCAATCGTCTTGCGGTGTTGCTCGGCGGCCGCGTGGCGGAGGAGTTGATCTATCAGGAGATCTCAACTGGGGCGCGCGACGATTTGCTGAAAGCGACTGATATCGCCAAGAGCATGGTGAAAGTGTACGGCATGAGCGATAAAGTCGGACAATTCAGTTTTGACCAAGAGCGGCAGCCGCTGTTTCTGCAAACCGGGGCCGCGCACGG
Source organism: uncultured Acidobacteriaceae bacterium (assembly GCA_964524045.1). Lineage (GTDB taxonomy): Bacteria > Acidobacteriota > Terriglobia > Acidiferrales > UBA7541 > Acidiferrum. Next base: position 240 of record CAZGBQ010000072.1, on the reverse strand, counting down.
CGGCGCAGACTACAGTGAAACCACCGCGCGAGAGATCGATTGTGAAGTGCGGCGTATCATTGAGGAACAATACGGTCGGGTGCGCGCCCTTCTGACCGCGCAAGAAGCGTCGCTGCGCGCCGCTGCGCAAGCGTTGTTGAATAAAGAAACTATTTCCGGCGATGAACTCAAAGCCATTGTCAACGAAACGGAAGGACGGCAAGCCGCAGCCCGCGCCCGAGACCTGACGGTTCACTGAAC
>CAZGBQ010000071.1:0-19223 GCA_964524045.1 uncultured Acidobacteriaceae bacterium | reverse complement strand
GCCTAAAGGTCCTTGTCACCATCATTCCGCGAGGTCCCATTCCAGAGGAAGCCGTGATCAGCCTGAATCCGGTGGTTCTCCTTTTTGCGTTGGGGATTGCCCTTCTGACGACGCTAATCTGCGGTCTTGCGCCAGCGCTTCATGCGATCCGCGGCAACCTGGAGCTGCGCATGTTTGGCAGCGGAAAGGGCGCCGGTGGTGGCTTCAGTCACGGGAAGCTCCGCAGCGGGCTGGTCGTCGCGGAAGTGGCGCTCTCCATTGTCCTCCTGACGGGCGCCGGCTTGCTGATGCGCAACTTCTTCGCACTAACGCATATTGAGCTGGGCTTCAATCCAACCCGCATGCTGTCCGCGTGGGTCGCCACGCCAACAGACGGCCGGTATGACACCGCAGTCAAGAAAAGGCTTTTCTACGATCAAGTCCTCCAGCGCGTCAGGGCGCTGCCCGGCGTGACCAGCGCCACCGTATCGTTAGGCATCCCTCCGATGGAGGGAGCGGGCAGCGAAATCACTATCTTGGGCAAGCCTCGGTCACCACACTGGGACTCCGTACTCGACTTGTGTGGGCAAGCCTATTTCCAAACCCTTGGCCGCCGATTGCTGCGCGGCAGACTGCTTTCCGAAAGCGATATTGATTCGGCCCACCATGTAGCCGTCGTTAACGAGGCTTTTGTCCGCGCTTACTTTGCCAGCGAAAGCCCTCTTGAGCAAAAGATTAAATTCAGCGTTTTGGACCAAATCCCCGAGACTCCGCATAATGCTTACTTCGAGATTGTTGGCGTGGTCGCGGACTTCAAGAACCGGGGCCTGCTGGAGCCCCCTGTGCCCGAAGCCTTCCTCCCTCATTCCATCACCGGGTTTGGAGAACGCACCATTCTAGCAACCACGGCCGTGGATCCGAAGTCGCTGCTCCCAGAAGTTCAGCGCGAGATCTGGAGCGTAGATACGAACGCAGCCATCACGCACAGTGGATCGGTTCACGACTTCCTGGCGGAATTCGCTTATACCCAGCCGCAGTTTGGCGTGATTGCCACCAGCGCATTCGCAGGAATCGGCCTCGCACTGGTGCTCATCGGCATCTTCAGCGTAATGGCCTACACCGTCGCCTTGCAGACGCACCAGATCGGAGTCCGCATGGCACTCGGCGCGCAGCGCCGCGACGTCATGAACATGGTTCTATGGCAAGGGCTGCGGTTGATCTCTGTCGGCATTCTCATCGGCGTGCTAGCCAGCCTCGGCCTGACTCGCTTCCTAGCAAGCCAACTCCCCGGCGTTTCCGCGACCGACCGGCCGACGTTCTTCGCTGTTGTGATTCTGTTCCTCGCGGTTGGCCTGGTCGCATGTCTGCTGCCCGCCCGGCGCGCCGCCCGTTCCGATCCCCTCGTAGCTCTGCGCTATGAATGAATCGCATGTGGTTGGTCTTGTCTTCGTCTGCGGAGCATTGTGTCGCGGCTCCCGGACCGAAGAATCGGATTAGCAAGTGTTTCTGGACTCAGCCGCGCCTTACCCGCTTCTTTTTGGTACGCGCTTTCCTGGACTTCACTTCTCGGCCATAATCACATGGGGTTTTTGATGGGCTTCAACTCCCAGGTCTTGCCACAGCAATTCCGGCGCAGTCCCTTGGTCGCGCTGGGGTTGGTTGTCCTCTTTGCTCTTGCTGCATATTCCTCTGCACAGTACGTCATCGCAGGCGACATGGCAGGCCTTGCGTACGTCGCGATGGGCTTTCTAGGTTGCGCCTTCCTCATCGCCATTCTCGGCAATTGGCGAAGGGGACTGTATATTTTCCTCGCTTGGCTTTTGTTCGAAGATTTTGCGCGGAAGTACCTGGGCAACAACATGGCCATCTTTTTCGCTAAAGATGTTCTTGTCCTTGCCGTGTACCTCTCCTTTTTTCTTGCCTACCGCCGCAAAGAGGTTCCCTTCTTTCGCCCGCCGTTTCTGGTGCCGTTGTTCGTGTTCGTGTGGTTCGGGTTCGTCCAGATTTTCAATCCCGCGTCCACCCATATGGTTTACGGGGCCCTGGGCTTCAAACTGTTTTTTTTCTACCTGCCGCTTTTTTTTGTGGGCTACGCGCTCATTAATTCGGAAGAAGAGTTACGGCGCTTCTTCTTCGCCAATCTGCTTTTTGCTTCGATCATAGTCTCGCTGGGCATTGCCCAGGCCATTATCGGTCACACGTTCTTGAATCCCACCAGTCTCGCCGAAGAAATTCGTGAACTGAGCACTAACTACAGAGTTGCTCCCATTTCCGGGGCTATCCTGTACCGTCCCAACTCCGTATTTGTTAGCACTGGGAGGTTTAGCAATTTCCTTTTGGTGGTCTGGCTGCTTGTTTTTGGATTTGTCGGTTATCTACTGCTTCGGCACAAGCGTGGCAGATCCCTGGCCTTCGCGGTTCTCGCTCTTACGGTCGCGGGGATCGCGCTATGTTCTTCTCGTGGAACGGTTCTTTGGACCAGCGGGTCAGCTCTGATGGGCAGTCTCGCATTTTTTTGGGGCGCCCCGTGGCGGCAAAGGGAGGTAGTCCGCATTTTGCGCAGCACTCAGCGCGCGGTCTTGGGCACGGCGTTAGGCATCGGTTTGCTGTTGTTTCTCTTCCCTGAGGCGCTTCTCTCTCGTGTGGCTTTCTATGTAGAAACTCTCTCTCCGAGCAGCAGCGCCAGCGACTTGCAAAACCGCGCTTGGGATTATCCTCTTCGAAATTTCCTGGCCGCATTCAGCTATGAGCGCTGGCCTTATGGGTACGGCATTGGCACGAGTTCTCTCGGCACGCAATATGTTGCGAAATACTTTCATGCGAAGCCTCCGGTTTCCTGGGTCGAGAGCGGCTTCGGCGCGCTCGTGGTGGAGATGGGGATTGGGGGTCTGGTTCTCTGGCTGGTGATGTCCTTCGCGATTCTCTTCTCCGCCTGGCGTGTGGTGAAAAGCTTGCGCGGCTCACCTTGGTTCCCCATTTCTTTCATGATTTTTTGGTATGCCGGCCTTCTTCTGATCCCCATTACTTTTGTTGGCATGCAACCGTATCAGGATTTTGTTCTGAACGCCTATCTGTGGCTGCTTCTGGGCATTTTGTTCCGACTCCCTACCGTCGCTGTCTCCGCACAGTTTACTCAGGCGGATGTGCAGATGCAGCGCCTCCGGATACGCTGACTTGCGCCTCGCGGTTGTTTCGCCCTTCGTGGACCGCCGCCACGGTACTGAGCGCGCCGTTGCGGAGCTCCTCGAACGCCTGGCCAGCGATTATCAGTGCGAGATTCATCTTTACGCCCAGCGTGTGGAAGATCTTCGCTTGAGTCAGGCAGCGAAGTTTCCGGCAAACGTGGCTGGAATTTTCTGGCATAGAGTCCCTGCAGTGCGGGGTCCGCAACCCGTTCAATTTCTGTTCTGGTTTTACGCAAATCGGCTTTCCCGCTTCGCGGACCGTTTGTTCCGCCACGCTTCCTTTGATCTAGTCCTGTCCCCAGGCATCAACTGCTCGGATGCCCAGGTGATCTTTGTGCACGCGCTTTTCCATCGGCTTCGCGAACTTTTGCAAGAAGAAACTGGCCGTGACTCAAAGGGCTTCGGCTTTTTTCGAGGGCTGCATCGTCGCGCCTACTATGCGTTACTCACACATTTTGAAAAACGCATCTATTCGAATCGGGGTGTGGCGCTCGCGGCGGTCTCCTCTCGTACAGCTGAATCCCTCGCCAGGTATTTCCACCGAGAGGATGTTGTTGTTATCCCGAATGGCGTCGACGGTTCGCAATTCTCCCCCGAAGCCCGCCTGGCGCGGCGCGCAGACGCGCGTGATCGCCGGCGGATTCGCCAGGATGAGTTTGTCCTTCTTCTGATCGGCAATGATTGGGTGAACAAAGGTCTTCCCGCAATTCTCGAAGCCTTGGCCAAGCTATCGGATATTCCGGCTAAGCTCCTGATTCTGGGGAACGATTGCCCCGCGCTCTACCAGGAAATGGCTGAACGGTTGAATGTTCTTGGCCAATGTCTTTGGGAGCGGGCTGCCGGCAACATTCTGGAGGTTTACGCCGCCGCGGACTTGTATGTCAGTCCCAGCAGAGAGGATTCGTTTGGAATGCCCGTTGCCGAATCGATGGCTTGCGGCCTGCCTGTCATCACGTCGGCTTTTGCAGGCGTAGCATCCCTATTGCACGACGGCATCGATGGTTTCATCCTTCAAGATCCGTTGGACTCTCGAAGCCTGGCGGTTTTGATCCGAAAGCTGTTTGAGGAGCCGGGATTTCGCGACCACGTCGGGCAGGCTGCGGCCAGAGCTGCTCGGAACTGGACCTGGGACCGCAACGCAGCCTGCATTTGGGAATTGCTCAAGAAGGCAGCCGCCCGGGGCTAGAGGTGCAAATAGCGTAATTCTCTCGCCCATCAGAGATCCAACGGTCCCTATTTAAGTTATTCACCCTGAGCAGGATACCGGCTCTCGGAAGGCGGGGGGGCTGAGCCGATTCCTTGATTCAAATAACTCTGCACGGATTGTAACAATTCCGTAACACTTGAGCGGCAAACTTCCTTGCATCTTAAGTAGCCCCATCTAAGCAATTTGGAGGACACAGCTTATGAAGCGATTTTTCACTCTGGGTGCATTAGTCCTCGGTCTCGCTGGACTACTTTGGGCGGACGCTTTATCCATCAATGGTGCGGGTGCGACTTTTCCAAATCCCATATATTCCAAGTGGTTTGACGAATATCACAAGAAGTATTCCAATCTTCAAATTAACTATCAGTCTATCGGTTCGGGTGCCGGGATCAAACAGGTAACGGAAGGCACGGTAGATTTTGGGGCTACCGATGGCCCGATGAACGACGAGCAGCTCAAGGCCTATCAGGACAAGCATGGCTCGGGAATCCTTCATTTCCCAACCGTCCTTGGCGCTGTTGTTCCCACCTATAACATTCCCGGTGTAGATGCCTCGTTGAACTTTACTCCAGAGGCGCTTGCCGGAATCTTTCTGGGCAAAGTGACCAAGTGGAATGACCCCATCATTGCTGGCGCCAACAAAGGCGTGAAGCTGCCCGACGCCGACATCGTGGTGGTCCATCGTGCGGACGGCAGCGGTACAACATACTGCTGGACTGATTACCTATCCAAGGTCAGCGAAGAGTGGAAAACTAAAGTCAGCAAAGGAACATCTGTTAACTGGCCTGGCGGGCAACTGGGCGGCAAAGGCAATGAGGGCGTAACCGGCACAATCAAGAACACGCCCAATTCCATTGGTTATGTCGAACTCATTTACGCCGAAGCCAACAAGATCCCTTACGGCAGCGTGAAGAATGCCTCCGGCACATTCGTCAAAGCGTCTCTGACAAGCGTTAGCGCCGCAGCTGCTGGGGCGGCGAAGGAAATCCCCGATGACTTCCGCGTCTCCATCACCAACGCGCCGGGCAAAGAGTCTTACCCCATTTCCACATTCACCTGGCTACTGATTCCGCAGAAGTTTTCCGACGCCGCCAAGCGCGATGCCATGAAGGGCTTCGTCAAGTGGGCGCTCAATGACGGCCAGAACTACGCGGAAGCCCTGTCTTATGCCAAGCTTCCCAAACAAGTGGTGTCCAAGGAATTGAAGGCCATCGACAAGATTCAGTAGACTTGGCTAAAGACTGAAATAGAGTGGCAACGTCATTGACTACCGTGCCGAGCGCCGGTCCCGCTGCGGGCTCGCGCTCGTTTCTTTCCCGTCTTCGCGAAGGCGACGAGATCGCGCGGTTGATCACTTTTGTGTTTGCCGCATCGGTTGTGCTGGTCTCGATCTTGCTTGTTGTCGAACTCTGGCATGATTCCACCCTGGCGCGGCACAAGTTTGGCCTCAGTTTTTTCCGGACTTCCACGTGGAATCCCATCGAAGGGGATTTTGGTGCCCTACCTTTCATTTATGGCACAGTGGTTACCGCGGCCGTGGCGCTGCTCATTGCCGTTCCCCTGGGCATTGGCGCCGCTATTTTCCTCGCGGAACTCGCGCCGCCTCGAGTTTCTGACACCCTCGAGTTTTTCATCGACCTGCTGGCAGCCGTCCCTAGCGTGATTTACGGCGTGCTCGGCGTCTTTATCGTTGTGCCACTCATGCGCCAATTCATTGCTCCCTGGCTTAAGAATACACTTGGCTTTCTTCCGCTGTTTCAGGGCCCTGCCTACGGAGTGGGTTTTCTTACCGCAGGAATGGTGTTAGCCATCATGGTTATTCCTTACATTATTTCTGTTTCGCGCGAAGTTTTGCTCTCTGTCCCTCGGGACCAGCGCGAAGCTGCCCTGGCGGTCGGATCCACTCGCTGGGAGTCAACGTGGAAAGTGGTTGTACCTTTTGCGCGCAGCGGCATCATGGGTTCCATTTTTCTGGCGCTGGCGCGCTCTCTGGGCGAGACCATGGCAGTCGCAATGGTCATCGGCAACGACCCTAAAATTAGTGCCTCTCTCTTTGCTCCCGGCTATTCCATCGCTGCTGTTATCGCCAATGAACTCGCCGAAGCCACCAGTGAACTCCACACCCAATCCCTCATTGAGCTGGGACTCGTGCTTTTCCTCTTAACTTTCATCCTAAACGGGCTCGCGCGCATTCTCATTGTAGTTACCTCGCAGCGCGGTGCCGGATCGGCGCGCGCATGAACGCCCGCCTGCAATGGCGCAAGCTTGTAAGTGGCTTCATGCTTACCATGACTGGTATCTGCGCTCTTGTCTCAGTCTCTGCTCTCTTTCTCATCCTGGGTTATCTCGTCGTCCGCGGCGGGGCCTCCATCAATTGGGCCTTTTTCACCAAACTCCCCGTTCCTGTCGGGGAAGTCGGCGGCGGCATGGCCAATGCCATAGTCGGCAGCGCCAAGATGCTCATGATCGCCACTTTGTTCGGAGTGCCCGTCGGATTTCTTGGCGCTATTTACCTCGCCGAGTTCAGCGGCAGCAGAATGGCTTTCGTCGTGCGTTACGCCGCCGACCTGCTCAACGGTGTGCCCTCGATCGTTATCGGAATTTTTGCGTATGCCCTGGCTGTCCTGCCGTTCAAGCATTTTTCTACGCTTGCCGGAGGCTTTGCTCTCGGGCTGATGATGATCCCCATCACCCTTCGCAGCACAGAAGAGTTTCTGCGCTCTGTTCCTGTGTCACTGCGTGAAGGTGCGATGGCGCTTGGTGCGAGTAAATGGAAAACCATCGCTACGGTGATCGTGCCGGCCGCTTACCGAGGCATTCTTACCGCCATCCTTCTCGCTTTCGCCCGCGTTGCTGGCGAAACCGCTCCACTCATCTTCACCGCTCTGGGCAATAGCTTTTGGAGTCCCGGCTGGACTCAACCCACGGCTTCTCTCCCGGTCACGATTTATAATTATGCCCTTTCTCCGTATGATGACTGGCATCGTCAAGCGTGGGCGGGCGGGCTAATCCTGCTCGGCTTAATCCTTATCATCAACATTGTTGCCCGCGGTATACTCGCTCGGGGCATTTTGGTCTCGAGGTCCTAACCTATGGCTACTGTGAGGCCCGCTGTGTCCGTAAACATTCCGCCAATCGTGACCAACACCGCGTCTCGCGATTCGACAGCCGCGCTTGCCATGCGCATGACCATTTCCAAGGTCAACTTCTTCTACGGCAGCAAGCAGAGCCTGTTCGATATCAGTATGGGCATTGCGACGAACAAGGTCACCGCGCTGATCGGACCGTCGGGATGCGGCAAGTCCACACTCCTGCGCACTTTGAATCGCATGCACGAGACGATCAGCAATGCCCGCCTGGAAGGGGAAATCTTGCTGGATGGACAAGATATCCTCAAACAAGATGTGACTTCTCATCGGCGTCGCGTGGGAATGGTTTTTCAGCGCCCTAACCCGTTCCCGAAATCGATTTTTGAAAATGTGGGTTACGGCCCCAAGATCAATGGCTCAAAACGGCCCATTGCGGAGGCCGTTGAAAGCAGCTTGCGGCGCGCCGCGCTGTGGGACGAGGTGAAGGACCATCTGCATAAGTCGGCCTACGAGCTCTCCGGCGGCCAGCAGCAACGGCTTTGCATTGCCCGTGCCCTGGCCGTCGAACCGGAAGTGCTGCTGTTGGACGAGCCCTGTTCGGCTCTCGATCCGATCAGCACCGCGAAAATTGAAGAACTATTGGTGCAGTTGAAGGATTCCTGCACGATTGTCATCGTCACGCACAACATGCAGCAGGCGGCACGCGTCAGCGACTTCTGCGCATTTCTCCTGACCGGGCAGCTCATTGAGTTCAACCCGACGCCGCAGCTCTTCACTACGCCCGGTGATCCGCGGACGGAGGCGTACATCACCGGCCGGTTTGGATGAGGGTTTCTTGCCGTTCACTTGTTCGCGTTCGTTCCGTCATTCCGAGCGAAGCGAGGAATCTCTCTTGTCTTCGTTCTAGCCTGGCACTGAGGGAAAGGGTTCATGGAACGCCACTTTGAAAAAGACTTGAGCGAGCTGAAAGAAAGGCTGCTTTGGATGGGCAGCCTGGCTGAGCGGTCCGTTCACCAGGCCGTTCACGCCGTGCTGGATTCCGATGAAGAGCTGGCGCGCCGTGTGCTTGAGGAAGAAGACGCCATCAACGAGCTCCAGATAGAGATTGACGATCGCGTGGTGCAACTGCTGGCCTTGCACCAGCTGATGGCCGTCGATCTGCGCTTGGTCTTGGCCATTTCCCGCATCAACAATGATCTGGAGCGGATTGGCGACCAGGCGGTAAACATCGCGCAGGGCGCCGTGCGCATACTGCGCCACCCTCGCGTCAAGCCCTACGTCGATCTTCCCCGCATGAGCGACTTGGTCGAAGAGATGGTGCGCAATGCGCTTAACGCTGTCGTTCGCCGCGACGTGGACTTGGCTCAACAGGTCCTTGCGACGGACGACCAGGTGGATCATTACCGCGACCAGATCTTCCGCGAATTGCTTACCTATATGATGGGAGATTCAAGCGTAGTCTTTCCCGCGTTCGAACTGATCCTTGCAGCGAAGAATCTTGAGCGCATCGGTGACCATGCCACGAACATCGCCGAAGACGTGATCTACATTGTACGCGGCAAGGACGTGCGCCACCCCACGGTCGACCGCCGCTAGGTTGGCCGTCACCCACTACCTTCGCTTTTACTACATTACTTAGCCGCTGGTACGGCGAAGTCCTGGTCGATGTAGGCCAATAGCGGAGTGCCTTCTTTAATCTCCACATTCTTGCCGTGCTTAATGAGGCCGATGGGTCCAAAAAGTACCGTTAGCGCGACAGCAGTCCCTACTTTACCCTCCCCTTCCTTGCCCTTGGTTCCCCGCAGTCTTACCCTCGAATCACCTGCGAGTACGTATTCAAGCCGCATATTCAGCTCGCCGCCCTTACCCATCATGCCCGCTTTCTTCGCATGCGTAATTGTGCCCAGCGCTTTGGCGCCGGCCTTTGCAACCAGCACATCCCCAAGCTTTAGATCTTCGGCAAGAACGAGATTCACAGGATCATCATCGTTCGCGGTCTTCGAGCTCAGGTCCTGGGCAAACTTCAACTTCACGTCTGTGCCTTCCTTCAAGATCAGCTTTGGCGTAGGCTCACCAGCTTGGACCTGTGGATTTTGCGCCGTGGCTTGCCCGGCCTGGACTGGTGTTTGTGTATTACTCGGTGCCACGGCTGGTGCTGCGGCCGCCTTTGGGTTGATCATCGCTCGAATCACCGGATCAGAGACGTGCGCAGCTTTCAACGCCTTTAGAGATTCTAAGTCAGTTGCGAAATCTGTTTCCGGCGCCGAGCGAATCTTCTCCAGGATGACGTCGTCGCCCAAGCCGAGAGATACCACGTCCAAAACGTCCTGATTTGTCATTCTGCGCTTGCTGGGTTCCTGGCTATAAGCCGGTGCCAGACTCGCGACGGTCAGCATTGCACAGAGAACGACCACTTTCGAGATTGCTCGATTCATCGCACGCTCCTTCGAGTTGCACCCGACTTCGGTGTTATCTGAGGGTTCCGGGGGAAGTGAGTGGACTCTAGCCAAGCATCACTTCAGGGGCAACTAGTTTCTTCTGAAAGAAGCCATGTGCCCTGCAAGGACGGCCGTTCACCCACCGTCGGCCGCCGCTGACAACTATTCGATTTTCACAGGGCCTAGAGCCTCGCGCATTGCATCGAACTCGTTTGAATTGACGCGCTTTCCGTCGAAGTGGTGGTCCGGATATTGTTTCATGAGCTGGACCGTAAGAAAGCTGCCGCGGAGCACGGCGGAATCGTGATTTGACCAAAGTTTGCTTGTGGAACGCGCTCCATAACGCTCAACAATAAGCTTCATGAATCCCGGCGCTGTCCGCGGATCGTAGCCGTGCTCGATGATGTTTTGCAAACCGAGCCGGTCGGCCTGATTTTCCAGCTCCCGTTGGTGTCCGTTGATCACTGCGATCATTCCCAGCTCTGCCATAAACGTACCCAGATCGCCGATAAAGGCGCCTGCCGCTATCCCTGCAATCAGCAAACCGATGCGCTGTGGCCTGGTTTCGTGCACCTCCCTCCAGTAATGCACCTGGAGAGTGTGCGCCATTTCGTGACTCAACACGAAAGCCAGCTGAGCTTCGTTTTCAACCGCTCCCAACAAAGCGGTATTGACTAACACGGTGCCGTCGGGCAGCGCCGCGGCATTTATGCTGGAATCCTCGATCACGAAGAATCGAAACTCCAAGGCTCTGCTCGTGCCGGCGGCGCCGGCAGGAAGGAGCGAGTCGCCAAGATGAGCAACATATTCCTGGACCGTTTTCTCGGGAAAAAGCTTCATGCGCCCATCCACTTTTTTCCCTCGACGAAACTCAACAACATCGATTCCCGTTTGCGGATCTTTGGCCCGCACGATTTCCAGCCCGTGCGGCATCTTGTACGCATCCGCGGGCGCTGGCGCTCCCAACTCCACTCTTTCCGTCGCAATTCTACCGTCGGAGCGCCGCGTGCCCTGGTATTCGAGGCGGCGGCCCGCTAGGCCGCCATGGTTGGCCGCATTCTCCACAGCGACGGAAGGAGCCGCTGCGGCAGCTACACTCGCATTGACCACCGTAGTTTCGGGGGCCGCCCAGGAGCGTTTCGTTTTAGCTTCCAGCAACAGCCATTCTCCATCGGCTTTCAACTCGGCAGGTTCCCCGTTGTTGATCTTCTCGGCGTCTTTTGGCTCTTCCTGAAGATAGGCCGCGTAATGGACTTGCTTGTCGACAAGGCCGGCGTCAACCGTAATCCTCTCCGCGGAGAACTGGTGATGCGCAGTCCACACGCCTTCTGCTTCCAACAACATCCCCATCGTCAAATCGGCGCTGGTCATCGGATGGTCGCCGGAATTGTCGTGCGCCACGATCTTTGCGCCAGCGCAGTGAATCTGATCGTCCAGAATTGCTACTGTGGAGCCATCGATGCGAGCCGTCAGGTAGCCACGCACTTTCAGTTTCGGCGGAGGCGGCGTGGGGACAGCGCCGTTTCCCGGTGGCAGGCCCGCCTGCAACAGAAGGGCGGCTGCCAAGAGGGCCAGCAATTTGCGCGATTTTGAGAAGTGTTGGCTATCGCCCACGGGTGGAAATCCTCGTTGGCCTAATTTCGTTTCTACTTCGAACCGGGTTTTTCCTTCACTGCTTTTTTGAGTTCATTTACGATCTGGTGCGCAGCTTCCTTGGCCAAAACTTTGTCCTTCCAGCGCGGCGAAGCCCGCACATGGATCTGCGGGCTCACAATAATGCTTTGATCGCTGCGCCGCTTAATGGTTGTTTCCACCTTCATGCTGCGCCAGCCCGCTGTAAACCCGATGATGGCATCCTTTGCGACGTTGCCCTTCTTATACTCCGTGATATTGCCCTCGATAATGATCGAAGAGGAGGCATCGGCCGCATCCACGACTTCGCTTTCCCCAAGCACCTGGCCGAACACCTTCTCCTTGGTCAACTCCGCACGCAGTTCCGCATACAGGTAGTCGGTGAAATCAGGCGACAGCTCCACTCCCTCCGCCTTTGTGAAATGCTTCGCTTCCACCGACTTAAACTGTGCTTCCTTATCCTTCGCAAACCCCGGCAGAGCTGCCATAGCAAAAACCGCCGCCACGGCCATTCGCACCAATCGCATGGATTTTCTCCTTTCCAAGAATTTACTGCTGCCCTCAGTCTGAGTTCATCCGCAAAGGCTTCTCCTGCGCGGGAGGCGTCGACTGCGCAGGCGGCTTGTCGCCGGGGGGAACGTCCAGCGCGGCCACCGCATCCCGCAATTTTTCACCTCGCAGGAAGTTCCGAAGAGCATCGCCAAGAGCCTTATTGATGTCTTCCAGCACATTCTTCTGAATGTTTCTCTTCAGAATCGCCACCCCTGCAATAGACGTACCCGCTGCGGAAACCTGCTGGGACTTGCCCGTCTTCGCGTTTTTTACCACCACCGCGAACTCCACTTTTCCGAAGAAGTCCATTCCCGAGCTGTCGCTCAAACCAAACTTAAAGACATACACGGTCAAGACAAAGTCGGCCGACTCGCGGTCTGGAGCAAGGGCGTCTGCAGACTTGAGACAGTTAGTTAAGCCCTCGCGAGTAATTTCCACCGGTGTGCGGTCCAGGAACACGCCGCTGCGAGGCTTGTAGACGAGCATAGGCTGGGCATTGCCGGAACGGTCCGTCACGTCGCCGACAAAGAATTTCAGCGGCCGGGCAAAGGACTGCGGTTTGACGGGTTCGGTCAATTCCACGTGGATCGTGTTCGCCGGTGTCGGTTTAGGGTCATCGGCATAATCTACGCTCCATGCTGAGGCCAGACCTAGAAGAAGTATCGCTGCGCAGTGAAACCTGACCTGGGACACCATTTGGCCCTTTCCTCCTTTTCGCGCGGTCGGACAACGCAGTTGGCGGCTTTCTACTGTGGCGAGGCTAATCCGAAATGAATTGGTTGGCAAGCGACAAGGAGCGACAGGGAACGACATAAAATACCCTCCCGGTCCTTCAGCCTGGCAGCTTCTCCCTAAGGCCGCATCCTGGAGAGCACTACTATCAAGGAAAGGACCAAAAGGCTTCCCAGTGAGAGGACGTCGCCAAAAGTACGATCCGGCGTCCGCGCGAATCTAATTGTGATTCTATTGAGCCCGGGGGACAAACGAAAGACCATTTCGGCCGTTGACTCGCCGTGTTCCGGCGCCAACGGGGAACCATTCAACTCGGCACGCCACGCCGGGTAATCCAGCAGCCGGACGGCTAAACGCAGCGGCCTGGTCGAAGTTACGCTCAGGTCTCTTTGTTCCGCCGTCCATCGTTGGATATCAACTTTGGCCGCAGGAGCTTTCCCGTTTGACCCTTCCGTCCGCAAAATTCTCGCGGCCGGCGCTTTTGCCTGCAAATTGTAACGATCGTCCCCCTTAGGATCGTATTCGTCTGTGCCTTCGAAGCCCTGACCGCTTGCGATCGCTTCCTGCAATGAAGGAATGTCGTCAGCATCCCACCACGTCTTGTGGACCATAAACCATCCAGCTCCGACGGTGGCGATCAAGACAATGACCGCCCAAATCCGGCCGATGCGCCGCCGCGTTATCGCGGCCGCTCCGAAATAAGCGTAGGGCAAGGCCAGGATGCCCATCCATCGCCAGGGAAATTGCACGAACTGAAGTTTTGGCAGAAGCTCCCAAAGAAGCAAACTGGGGCGAAGCATCAGAATAGTAGCCGCCGCGCTCAGCAACAGCAGGGCGTGCCAAACCTTCTTTACTTCCTCACCATCCTTACTATTGCCCTCGCTGCGGTGTGCTATGAGCGCGGCAATCCCGCCCAATAACATCAGGAGGACCGCGAAGCTCGAGGCGATCCAGTTGAAGAGGTTGTGCTCCGGGTCGGGGATTTGCGTGTAAAGAAAGTTCTGGGAAGGCTGCAAGCCCGAGGCAAGCGCTTGTTTAATATTCACCCAGCGCTGTTCATAGGCGGCGGGGAGAAGGTAAAAACCGCTCAGCCCAAATCCGAGCGCCAATCCCCCGGCCCCGCGCCACAAAGGCGCAAAAGATTCTTCGCGAAGCGCCGCCCAGGCAAAAAGCAGCGCCATGCTATAGGTGGCCATGACGCCGGCAGGCGCGTTCGAAAGCCACACGGCCGCAAAGAGCGAGGCGAAAACAGCCATCGCTCGCCGGCGAGATCGCCAGCAATGTTCGATTAAGCCGCCGACTTGCAGCGCTGCGAGCAGCAGGACCGGCAGGAACACAGCAGCGAGTTCTTCGGCGAAGTCGCTGCGCATATAAACAACCAGCAGAGCATAGGGATTCGCCGCATAACAACCCGCGGCGAATACTGCAGCACCCCGCGAAAAAAAGCGCCGCGCCAGAGCGAACATGGAAAGTCCTGCCAGCGTTTGCGCCAGCACAATAAACGCGCCCGGCACGGCGTTTCCCGGCAGCATCAGGCTCAGCGCCGCTCCTAGCATCCACGAGAGCGGTGGATAGAAAACGAATCGCGGTTCGCCAAATCCGTAGTTCGCCCACTTGCACCAGCGCGGGAAAAGTATTCCCTCCTTCCATTGTCCCGCCACGTCCAGCCACGAAGACGCATGGAACGAAAAGTCATGTCCGGAAGCCACGCCTAACCAGAAAAAGGGAGAAACAATGAGAAGCGCCGTTGCCAACGAAACTCCGAACGCCACCCACCATCCGCGGTGTCCTGCTTCGATGTTCAATAGGTTCGGAGCCTCCAGAGAAGATCTCATTGGGCGTGCATCGGGTGTGAGGGAGCCGCTTCCAAGATTAATGGTTTACCGCTGCTGTTGATTTCTTCTCTCCTTTTGCTGGCTCAGCAGGTTTCGCCTCTTCGGGTTTTTCTCCCCAGATATGCTGTGCGAACCACTTCTCGTTTTCTTCCATCACCGCGCGCTGCTGCTTCGGTTTGTTGATGCCATGCCCGAATCCTTTGTAAACGACCATCTTGACCGGCACCCCGCGGTCTTCCAGAGCCTGCCGCAGCTCATAGGCATTAGGAATCGGCACGCGCTTGTCGTTTTCCCCATGCTGGATCAGCGTCGGCGTCCTGGCTTTTGCGATGTTGCTGATCGGCGATGTCTTCCAATAAATCTCGGGGTCGTCCCAGGGCGTTGCGTGCAGGTACTGCCGCGTGAAGGGAGTGATGTCTGTGTTCACGTAGTAGGTGGACCAGTCGGAAATGCCTGCGCCCACCGAAACTGCCTTGAAGCGGTCGCTGATCGTCGTGATGTATGCGGAAATGTAGCCGCCCTGGCTCCAGCCCATGGCGCCAATGTGATCTTTATCGACAAAGCCTTTTGCGATGAGTGAGTCCACGCCGGAAATTACGTCCGCATAGTCTCCGACGCCGAGATTGCGCACGTTGAGCGAGCGAAACTTTTCTCCATAGCCAGCAGAACCCCGATAGTTTGGCCGCAGGACCAGCGCGCCTTTGGCCACGAACCGCTCGACCGGGTAATAGCGGTCAGCAAACACGATGGGCTGATCCACTCCTGTCGGCCCGCCATGAATCACCACCAGCAGCGGATATTTTTTCTTGGCATCAAAACTCGCGGGCGTGTAAAGCACGCCTTCGATTGTCGTTCCATCCGACGACTTCCATGAGATCACTTCGCGGTGGGCGGGAATGAATCCTTTGAGCTGTTCGCCCATCGCCGTCAGCTTCTTTCCCTGCCACGGCGCAACGCTCGTGGTGTACACCTCGACGTATTGATTTTCGAGAGCCGCTCTGTACGCCACGGTCTTGTAGTCGCGCGAAAACGAAAAGTTCGGCGCCACCATCTTCTCGGGCGCGCTCAGTTTCTCGACTGCTCCCGTCGTGGGATTCAACCGGAACAGATGCACCGCCGTGCTCTGTGCGGCAACAAAATAAATCCCGTCGGGTCCCCAGGCGATCAGTCCGGGATCCTCGTCAAAGGACTCCGTCAATACCTGCGCCGCTCCGCCGTCGGCAGCCACCACGCCAATCCTCGAGTTCGTGTAGTAGTAGTAGCGCGAACCCGCCGCCGTTTCGAAGGCAATCTTCTTCCCGTCGGGCGACCAGTGAGGATTGCGGTCCGGCCCGGGCGTGGTGACAATTCTCTTTACCGCCTTGTCCTTCACATTAACGACATAGAGGTCCGCCGTATCCGATGAAATCAAGTCCGGATCCCGTTGCGCGCTGAACGCGATGCGCGTTCCATCGGGCGACCACGAAAAATCTCCCACGCTGAATTTGTCCCCTTCCGTGAGTTGTTTCGGCTCGGTGGCGCCGAGAGCGATCGCTGGTGAAATCTCGATGACCCACAAATGTGTCATCTGATAATCACTGTGCACGACCGAATATTCGCCGTACTTTTCCTTGCGGTCTTTCATGGCTTTGGTTTCCGGATCGCTCATCGAAAAAGCAATGCGTTTCGAATCCGGCGCCCAGTCAAAATCGCTCACATCACTTTCCACCTTGGTGAGCTGCTGCGCTTCGCCGCCATCGGCTGAAATTACGTATAGTTGCTTCTTACCATCGGGCGTGTCTTTGATTTGTGCGGGCCGGTCTGAGAGAAACGCGATCCACCTGCCATCGGGAGACCATGCCGGATTCGTGCTTGATTTTTTTGCTGTTGTCAGCGCGTGCGTTTCGCCGCCGGCGATGTCCCCAATCCACAAGTTTCTCTCGAACGCATTTTCTTCCCAGTTCGTTTTTTGCACCTCATAGACCACGCGCTTTCCGTCGGGCGAAATCTTGGGGTTGTAAGCGCTTTGCCATTCCAGCGACTGGTCAATCGTCGGCGCGGTGGAAGCGGGCGCCTGCCCCGTTTTTGGCGCCTCCTGCGCCGCGGCTGCAAACGCAAACACTCCGTCTAGGGCGATCGCCAAAGCGATTAATGACACTCTTCGCATCGCTGCTACCTCCGTTTCATGATGTGTGTCTCGTTGGGAGAATTTCTAATCTTCGCGGTTCCAGAGGAGGAATCCGATTAGCAATCCAATGCCAACAATGGCAAATCCCAGGTAGACGTGCCATCCATGCAGCTCCTTTGCCGACACAACCGCCCCTACGGCGGACAGAATCAGCAAAAGGGCAGCCCTGCCCTTCGTGAGTTTTTTCTGTTCGACCACTCGCGTTTCACTTCGCTTCCCCCGGACGGCCACTCTGCGCCCAGGCGAAGCTTTCCCGGCCTTAAGTTCTCGCTAACTCTCGGCTCAGGTACACAATCTGGCCCACGTGATGATACGCGTGCCCCGCGCAGCGCACAAATATGTGGAAGCGGTCATTCGCCTCGGGCTCGCGTTCCGCGGCGTACGCCCTGCTCCAGTCCTCCGCACCCTGCTCGCGAATTGCAGCCACGACCATGGCCACAGTTCGATCGAACGCCCGCAGCGCCTCATCCTTATGCGGCGGCCTTGGCTCTGTGAACTCGCGGTCCCGGTCCCGCACGTATCCCGTTTCCGCGATTTCCGCTCCGATGTAGTAGCTCAGGTTCCCCGTCAGGTGCAGTATCAGGTGCCCGACGCTGTTGCCGTATGGATGCGGTTTTCGCCAGAACTGGTCGTTCGTCAATGGATCCGCCCATTTATGCAACTGTTGGGCCACATATTCGTAATACGCCGCGAGTCCGTTTGCAACTGTTTCATTGAGTGCCGCCACGTTCCCTGTCTCCTGCGCTCTCTCTCAGCCTCCGCGAACGCCGACAATACCGCGGCCTCTCCAAAAGTCAAGTCAAGGGCTCACGTCTACTCAGGCTGCTGCCCCTCGTTCTTAAACAACTTTTCCGCCGCCTTTCCACATCTTCGCGCGGGGGGAGACCTTTCGTACTATTGCAGCTGTTACTTCCGAGTGACGACACTACGGACAGGATGGCTCGCTACTCAGCCTTTCTCGGTCGTCGTGTGGAAGTGCAATACCGCGCTGGCGATATTCTCCTGCCTGCTTCCGGAGTATTCGTTGCCGATTCCGGCCGGTCCATTTTCCTCGAGCAGAACTTTGAGCAGCACGGCCAGCATAAGCATTTTCGGTGGGAAATTCCCTATCAGTGTCTCGTTCGCATCATCGAGAAATCAAATGCGGCAGCCACAGTGGATGCCGCATCGGAGCCGTCGAATCCGGCCCCCACTGCCGAAGCCCCCGCGCCATCCAAGTCGGCTGACGAGCCCCTGAGCGCCGCGGCGACAGCATCCGCCTCCGGCCCCGGCCTCCTCCCTCTGCCCAACAGCCCTAAAGACGTCTAACTCTCACCAGGCTGCTTCCAAACACGCCTCGTCCGCTGGCAATTCGGCTACAATGTCACCTCCCATTGCTTATCAAAAGACTGTGCATGCAGCGTCGGCCGTCGTCGAGGAGGCTGCCCTTGAATCCTGCCGCAAAGCAAATTGGACTCATCGGTCTCGGTCTCATGGGCCGCCCCATGGGCATGAATCTCTTGAAGGCCGGCTACGCGCTCACCGTGTGGAATCGAACGCCCGGCCGCGCGGAAGAGCTCGTCGCTGCTGGCGCCAAGCTTGCGAATTCCGCGCAGGAAGTTGCCGCCTCCGCCGATTTTCTTCTCACCATGGTCAGCGATCCCCCGGCCATCGAAGAAGTTCTGTGGGGTCGTCTCGGCGCCATGCAGTCCATCAAACGCGGCAGCCTCTACGTCGACTCCAGCACCATCTCTCCCGCACTCGCGCGTAAAATTGCTGCCGCCTGCTCTGAGCGCGGCGCTCGCTTCCTCGACGCGCCTGTTACGGGCGGCGACTGGGGCGCCAAAAAAGGCGAACTTGTTTTCATGATCGGAGGCGATGCGGAAACGCTCAAAGAAGCGGAACCAATCCTCAGCGTCATGGGCAAAAAACTGTTTCACCTCGGCCCAAACGGCGCCGGACAGACGATCAAGCTCGCCATGAACCTCATCCTCGCGCTGCAGGTCGACGCGCTCGCCGAAGCTCTCGCGCTCGTCACACGCGCTGGCATCCAAGGTGAAAAACTCGTCGAAGTCATGCAATCCAGCATGGCCCGTTCCGGTGTTCTCGACGTCAAAGCTCCTAATCTCCTCAAAGGCGAATACGTCCCCAGTTTCCCTCTGCGTCTGATGCATAAGGATCTCGGCCTGGCGCTCGATCTTGCGAACCAGCTCGGCGTCGCTCTCCCCGCGACTGCGGCAGCCCGTGAAACCTACAACTGCGTCAAGGGCGCCGCCAAAGAAGACCTTGACTACTCGGCCGTCATGAAATTCTGGAAGCAATGACCGTGAACTGAACAGAGTGGCAGAGGGGTTGGTCTGTCCACTTACTGCTTGGCGCGTGTGGTAAGATGGTGGCGTCGATCCAGCCATGTAACCGGGCTCGCGTT
>CAZGBQ010000070.1:0-19513 GCA_964524045.1 uncultured Acidobacteriaceae bacterium | reverse complement strand
TGGGGCGCGCGCCCATGGTGAAAATGTCGCGCAGAATGCCGCCGACGCCGGTGGTGGCGCCCTGAAACGGTTCGACGTAGCTCGGATGATTGTGCGATTCGATTTTGAACGCGGCGACGAGACCGTCGCCGATGTCCACCACGCCTGCATTTTCGCCCGGGCCTTGCACGACAAGCTTGCCGCGCGTAGGCAAGCGCTTGAGATGGACTTTGCTGGATTTGTACGAGCAGTGCTCGCTCCACATCACGCTGAAGATGCCAAGCTCCGTGATGTTCGGGTCGCGGCCGAGGATTTGTTTGACGCGCGCGTATTCTTCGGCGGTGAGGCCGTGTTCGGCGGCGATTTCGGGAGTGACGCGGATTTCAGTGGGAGCGGTGGCCATTTTGCCTCAGTACTCCGCACTTCGGTTGCGCAATCGAAGAGAGATTCCTCGACTTCGCGGCCCGGCGTGCAAAAACCGCACGCAAGAAATAGCCGGGCCGCTCCGCTCGGAATGACAGGCTGCGTGTGACGGAGGCGCAGCAAGCTGCGCCACTACAAACGCAGAAACCGCGACAAGCACGGGCACGGCATGCCGTGCCCCTACAAGGAAGATGCGATCACCCACGAGCGTCACGCGGTGGCCTTTGCGGCACCGACGAGGGCTTCGGCCATGGAACGGAAAATAACCAGGCCGTCGGCGGACCCAAGGGCCAATTCGGCGGCGCGCTCGGGATGCGGCATCAGGCCGGCGACGTTGCGCTCGCGATTGCAGATGCCCGCGATGTTGTGCATCGCGCCGTTGGGATTGCCTGCGTCGTCGTCCGAGCCGTCAGGCGTGGTGTAGCGGAAAACCACCTGGCGATTTTTCTCGAGTTGCTCGAGCGTGGCGTCGTCCACGGTCCAGTTGCCGTCAGAATGCGCGATGGGAATCTTGAGAATCAGTCCCTTCGACGCGGCGTTGGTGAAAGGCGTGTCGGTCTGCTCGACGCGAATGTAAACATGGCGGCAGATAAAGCGCAGGCCGCTGTTGCGCATCATGGCGCCGGGAAGCAGGCCCGCTTCGCACAGAATTTGGAAACCATTGCAAATGCCGAGGACCAGACCACCGCTATGTGCAAATTTCTCGACCGACTTCATGACCGGCGAAAAGCGCGCGATGGCGCCGGTGCGCAGGTAGTCGCCGTAGGAAAATCCACCGGGCAGAATGATGGCGTCGCAGTTCGCGAGGTCTTGCGATTGGTGCCAGATGAATTCGACAGGCTTCTGTAGGACTGTTCCGATGGCGTAAAAGGCGTCGTGGTCGCAGTTGGACCCGGGAAAAACTACGACTCCAAATTTCATGCGGTGGCGGCCCCCTGTTGGTTAGCGGGAATTCCTATTTTAGCACAGAGCAGATGAGCTGCGGATTCTGATCTATTGAGCGCCCGACATCTTGTCGTCCTCGCTCTTCGGAGAAGAATTCCCCATCGCTTTGAAGCTTTGTTCCACGCTGGGTAAGTTGGCGGGTAACGGCGGAAAGCGATGGTACGCGATCGTTCCCCGCACCGCATTCAGGAATGCGAGAGTAATTAATACTGAAAGAAGCGGATACCAATGCGCTCCCGACATCACAGCAGAAACTCGACCTAAGACGTAAAGGAAGAGGGCAGCAAGCGCGGCAACCCGCGACCGCCGTCGGATTCCAAAGGCTATGAATCCGAAAATAACGACGATCAGCGCTTCGTCCACTGCAAATTGTTCTGGGTCCTTTAGAACAGTGATGAGAAGGAATAATGCCGTCATTCCGGACACGCATATCGCGGCCCAAAAGCCTTCCTCAATCGCGTTTTGAGCGTTCCTTCGGCTGTCGACTTTGGGCCATATCCAGACGTCAAACCAACTCATGGCATCTGCCTTGTAATTCAGCCGCTTCTGAATCCTCAAATTACATGGAGCGGCCGGCGGGGCCAGAAGGCGGCGCAGGCGTTTCGGGAACTGGTTTGGGATGCGCCTGCACGGCGCCATCCAGGCCGAGAACGTTCACCAAGCTGGAGTTTGACGGCACGATGTACTTCGTGTTTTGCGCGAGTGTGTTGTTGAGCACTTCGAGGCGGCGCATCATTTCGGCGCGATCTTTGAAATACGTCTCTGCGGCATTCGAAACGAGCTTGATAGCTTCCGCTTCGGCGTTGGCACGAGTGATGCGGGCTTGTGCATCGCCCTCGGCTTTTAAAATTTCGGATTGCTTCTTGCCTTCTGCCTGAAGAATTTGGCTCTGCTTGATGCCTTCGGCTTCGAGGACCGCGGCGCGCTTGTCGCGTTCGGCCTTCATCTGGCGGGACATGGCTTCGGTGATGTCGCGCGGTGGATCGATCTTCTGCACTTCGACGCGCGTGACTTTGACGCCCCAGTTGTTGGTGGCATCGTCGAGCACGTGGCGCAGGTTGTTGTTGATCATGTCGCGCGCGACGAGCGTTTCGTCCAGCGTGCGGTCGCCAATCAGGTTGCGGAGATTGGTCTGCGCCAGGGTGGTGCAAGCGTAGCCGAAGTCCTGAACTTCGAATTGCGATTTGGCAGGATCGACAACCTTGTAGTACACGACGGCGTCCACCTCCACGGTGACGTTATCTTTGGTGATGAGCTTCTGGGGCGGGACGCTGATGACCTGCTCGCGCATGTCCACGCGGACGATGTCGTCGACGAACGGCACGATGAACGTCAGACCAGATTGGGCCATGCCATGAAATTTCCCCAGCCGGATGATGATGCCCTTTTCGTACTGCTTGACGGTGCGCGCGCCTTTGGCAAGCGCAGTCAGGGCGAGGATCAAGAACGCGAAGAGAGCTACCACCAAGAATCCGCTGAAAACATCAATATTATTCATCGTCGCTCACCTTACCTTAATCGTGACGCCTTCGACTGCTTCGATGCGCACCGTGGCACCGACGTCCCGCGCGCTATCATCCGATTGCGCCAGCTCCGCGCGCCAGATTTCCGAACCGACTTTTACCAGGCCCGCTTCCGTCGAGGCAATTTTCTTCGTGACGATGCCTGCTTTTCCAACCAGGGCATCCACGTTTGTAGGCTGATCTTTCACCGTGAGTCTGGCGCGCAGCCACCGGCGGAAAATGGCGAGATACACGAATGCCAGAACCCCGCCCGAAAGCAAGCCAATCTGCGCCGAGCCAGCGAAAAGGCCAATCGCTCCACCGACCGTAAGAGAGCCACCGACGAGCGCGAGATCGAAGCCCGTGAGCGCGCCGAGAGCCAACTCGATAATCACGCACACAATGCCGATGATGATGAGCAGCCAGTTCACCCAGTTTCCCAAGGGAAGGCTCCTTGTGCCATACGTTTCGCGGACGATAACACCCACGGGCGCTGGATTCAATCATGCCGATGAGCTGTGGTTGGTCCTCTGAAGATAATACGCTTCGCAGCGGGCGGAAATTTCGAGCGTGTCGTCTCGGATGTGAGCCCTACCTGCGGCGTTTCTTGGAGGCGCGGCGCGGCCGGGATTTCTTCCTCGCCTTGCGCCGAGAGGGTTTTTGCGGGTGAGCCGCGGCGGCAAGTTCGCGGCGTTTTTTGGCGGCCCAGCCGGGCTTGTTGACCTGGCGGCCGCGGCCGATTCCCAAGCTCTCAGCCGGAACATTTTCCGTGATCGTTGATCCCGCGGCGATGTACGCGTGGTCCCCGATGCGCACGGGAGCGACAAGAACCGAGTTACTGCCAATGAAAACGCCTTTGCCGACCGTCGTCGGATGTTTCTGGAAGCCGTCATAATTGCAAGTGATGGTGCCAGCGCCGATGTTGGTCTTCGCGCCGATCCTGGCATCGCCGACATAAGTCAGATGCGGCACTTTCGCGCCTTCGTCGATTAGGGCTTTCTTGGTCTCCACGAAGTTGCCGATGCGGGCGCCTTTCTTAACGTGCGTGCCGGTGCGCAAGCGCGCAAACGGACCTACCGTCACGCCATCTTCGAGGCGGCTCTCGACAACCAGGGAATGATGCTTGATCTCCACTGCGTCGCCGAGCACGGAATCGATGACAACGCTGCCGGTCTTGACGCTGCAGCGGGCGCCGAGTTTTGTCTTTCCGAGCAATTGCACGCCGGCTTCGATCACTGTGTCTTCTCCCGCGCTTACATCGGGATCGATAAGCACCGTTTCCGGCAACTGAATGGTCACGCCGGCATCCATCAACGCGCTGCGCTTCCATTCGCGGAAGACGCGATCCACGTCGGCAAGATCGGCGCGCGTGTTGCAGCCGAGGACTTCCCGTGAATCGGCGGCAACCTGGGCAAGCACAGTTTCGCCCTTACCACTCAGGACGGCGATGGCGTCGGTCAGATAAAGCTCGCGATGCTTGTTGTTCGGCTTTACTTGCGAGAGCGCGGGCCACAGTTTTTCCAGAGTGAAGCAGTAAATGGCGGAATTGATTTCGTTGAGTTCGCGCTGCTCGTCGGTGAGCTGTGAATCCTCGACGATAGCCGAAACAGCTGTCTCCGATTTGCGAACGATGCGGCCGTAACCGGAAGGATCGGCGACAACTGCGGAGAGAATCGTTGCTGCCGCATTGCCGTTGCGATGCGTCGAGATCAGCGCTTTCAGAGTTTCCGTTCGCACCAGCGGAGCGTCACCAGGAAGAACGAGTGCGAACTTGGCGCGGCCAAGCGCGCGCTTGGCAACTTGCACGGCGTGGCCGGTGCCATGCTGCGGCTGCTGCAAGACGGTCACGGCGCCGAGCGGCTCGATCACGGCGGCAACTTCTTCTGCCTGATGGCCGACAACGACAACTGTCTCGCGTGCTTTCAGCGGCTCGCAGGCGCGAACGATATGTTCGACAAGCGTGCACCCGCCGGCGCGGTGCAGGACTTTGGCGAGGCTGGACTTAAGCCGAGTGCCTTTTCCTGCGGCCAGGATGACGATGGCTAAATCATGATTGGACATAGGTTGCAGCCCATTCTGCGGGAGGCGCGGTCATTTCGCAATCAGGGGTTGGCGGGAAGGCGGCGAAACGCTAATTGGCAGGGACTGCGGGTACCTGGACCAAGGGGGTTTGGAAGGCCTTTTCTTCGATGCGGACAGTTTCGCCGGCGGCCGTGGTGATAGTCCAGAGAGAGGGGTCGGCTAGAAGGCGGCTAACCAGTTGAGTATGCAGGGAATGCCCCGCCTTGTGGGCTTCGACGCGGGCCAGAAGAGGCAACCCGATCAGGGCTAAGTCGCCGATCAGGTCCAGAGCCTTGTGGCGGCCAAATTCGTCGGGGAAGCGCAAAGGACCGTTCATGATGCCATCGTGAGTGAGGACGATGGCGTTCTCGAGTGAGCCGCCGCGAATCAAGCCCATGACGCGAAGCGGCTCAATGTCCCGCTCAAAGCAAAAGGTGCGGGCACGCGCCAACAAATGGAGGAAGGTGTCTGGCCGCACAAGCATCTCCACTTCCTGTTGACCGACAAGAGGGTGCGGAAAGTCGACATAGCACCTGACACGAAACTCATTGGCGGGATAGATGCCAATCCGGCGGTCCCCTTCGCAGACTTCGAGCGGCTTCAGCACCTTCAGGTAGCGGCGCTTGCGGCGCAGCTTGCGAACGCCGGAACGTTCAAGCATCTGCATGAAAGGCTCGGCGGACCCGTCCAAGATTGGCACTTCGATGGAATCGATATCGATGTACACGTTGTCGATTCCGCAGGAATAAATCGCGGCGAGGAGATGTTCGGTGGTGGAGAGGAGAACGCCTTGCTTCATCAGGCTGGTGGCGTAGCTGACGCGCGCGACATTGTGGCCCTGGGCCTCGATGGGAAAATTGTCCAAATCCACGCGGCGAAAAACGATGCCGGTCTCAGCGGGGGCGGGAAGCAGGCGCACGTGGCCGTGCACACCAGTGTGCAGGCCCACACCTTCAGCGGAGGACTCCTTGGCAATGGTGGTTTGGAACATACCCCAAGATAACACGGGAGCACTTTGCGGGCCAGTCGGAACTCTGCTTTGTTACTTATTTTCAACATCTTACAGAGCGATCGCAGGATGGCTGTGGCAAACACACAACAATTCGCTCTTTCCGCGTGTCTCTGTGCCCAAGTAGGCATTGCTCTCGCTTAATTGGAAGCTTCCTTTTGGTTTATTGGCGCGTCCCAATGTTCTTGGATGATATACTGGCATTTTAGATTTTCTGCGAACGAGGACGGGGCATGAATCGAGCGGCTCGCATCAGCATCATCGTCTTGTCGGTATTAATCTTTTGTTACGCGGGAATTGGGCACGTCTTGGGGCGGAGTTCCGATGACCGCGCCTACAAGTCGCTGACGGTTTACGGCGAAGTGCTGCAGAAAATCCAGTCTGATTACGTGGACGATCCCAACGTGCGCACGATCACGGCGGGAGCACTCCACGGGCTGCTGGAATCGCTCGACCCGCAATCCAGCTATCTCACGGCGCGCGAGTACGAAGAATTCAAGAAGAAGCTGGCCAGCTCAACTACTGGTGAAACCGGGCTAACCCTTAGCAAGCGGTACGGGTACATTATCGTCTTGTCGGTGCTTCCGGATAGCCCCGGCACGAAGGCGGGGATTCGCAGCGGGGACATTTTTGAATCCATTGGCGGCTTCACCACACGCGACATGTCCGTAGGCCAGGCCCTGAACCTGTTGAACGGACAGCCGGGCTCCGGAACCAAGGTTTCTGTAATTCGCCGGGGCAAGGCCACTCCGGAGGAAGTCGATCTGGTGCGAGAGAGAGTGCCCAATCCAAAGCTAATTGCTCAGAAAGCCGACCCCGACATTCTCGTGCTGCGGTTCCCCTCGCTCGACACAGGCCGCGCCGAGGAAGTGCGCAACCGCCTGTTGGAGGCCGAAAAGCAGGGTATGCGCAAAGTCATTCTGGATGTGCGCGAATGCGGCCGTGGGCCGGTTTCGGAGGCGATTTCCATCGCTCGCCTTTTCGTGTCGTCAGGTACTCTGGCCACGCTGCGGGGGCAGACTGTCTCTGCACAAGTTTTCTCCGCTGATGCGAAGCAAGTCATCTGGAAGTATCCCGTTTCGGTTCTGGTGGACGCCACGACTTCCGGCGCGGCTGAAGTGCTGGCCTCCGCGATCCAGGCAAATCATCGCGGCGACGTAGTGGGAGAGCGCACGTTTGGGCTAGCCTCGGAACAGAAGCTCATCACCCTGGATGATGGGGCGGCGCTGTTTTTGACCGTGGCGAATTATTACAACAGCAATGGCAAACCGATATTGGAAGAGGGCGTAACCCCAACGGAGATTGTACGAGCCGATGCGCAGGACGACGGTGATTCAGGAGACGAGGACATACCAGCGGCTCCTGAGAAAAGCGCAGCCCCAGCTCCCGGGGCACAGCGGGAGCCGGGTCTTGGCCCGCGTCCGCTCTCTCCGGAAGACCCCATTTTTCACCGCGCGCTGGACCTGCTGAAAAACCCCGCGAAGAAAGCTGCTTAGTATTACGTGAATCTCTGCCAGGCTTGCGCGGAGAAAGTATCGCGCTTGCCGCTTCAAAAATGCTCGCTGCTGTTGCATTTAGGGTTTCTTGGCTTTCTCCTTGCTGCGGTTTGGGCAGCCTGCAGTTGCAAGAAGCCGGAGCCGGGGAGGATCACGCGCGCTAGTATTCATTCCATCACGAAAGAGCTTGCCGACGCTGCGCGCTCTGCTGCACCTCCGGGGACGGACATCCGCTTGGGGCTACAGGCGTCTGAGAAAAACCCTGATGCCGTGGACCGTCTCGACATCACTCTGCCGAAGAATAGAGTGGACACGGCAGCGCGGTCGGACGTGGCGAAGATTCAGCAAGGGCTGGGAGCGGTCGCAACCCGCCATGGGCTCACGCAAGAACCCGGAGAGAGCCGCGAAGGAGTGTTCTTTTTCTACTTAAAGAGCAGGGTACGGACCCACGCCGTTCACATTCATACCGGTGGCGCACAGAGCAGCCAAGCCGCAAGAGCCGAGCCTTCGCCGGGCGGTCCAAAGCTTGCCATCATCCTGGATGACCTGGGGAGCGACCGCAACACCGCGGAGAGTATTTTTGCGCTTCCGTATCCGCTGACGATTTCCGTGCTGCCAAATCATGAACATTCGAATGAAATTGCGCAGGAAGCGGAGCACCGCGGCTACCAGGTGCTGTTGCATCTCCCAATGCAGGCCATCGCCACCGAAAAGCCGGAGGCGCAGGAACTGCGGCCAGGCATGCCCTCAACGCAGGTAGCCGCGCTCGTTGACGAATTCATGCAAAGCGTGCCCGGAGCGGTAGGCGTCAACAATCACCAAGGCTCGCAGGCCACTTCGGACCGCGTTTTAATGGGGGAGTTGATGCCTGTGCTGCGCGACCGTCATCTTTTCTACATCGACAGCCGGACCACCGCAGCGACGGTGGCGTACGATACGGCCCAGGAAGTGGGAGAGCCGTCGGCGTTTCGCAATGTACCGTTCCTCGACGATGTCGCGCAGGTTGGCGCGGTATGCAAGCAGTTGGAATTGGCGCTGCGGGGCGCGCGGGAGAAGGGCGAGGCGGTAGCGATTGGTCATCCACATGCGGCCACGCTTCAGGCGCTACGCGAGTTTCTTCCGAAGGCACAAAGGCAAGGTGTGCGTTTGGTTCTTGCCTCCGATCTGGTGCACTGAATACGCGGCTTGGTTCAACCCTGATTTTGCGATCTCTTCTTGGCTGGAAAAAGAAAATGAATCACAAGCGCGCCAAGTCCCATGGTCAGGAAACTGAATACGCTTCCTTCGGGTCCTATGGTGCCGCCGGTGAGCCAAGCCGGACCGTGCAGCGTGGCGTTGGATAGATGGTGGTCAAACATATAGCCACTGTCGGGGACTGAAAACAGGAAAGTCTCGCCAAAGTCGAAGCTGGCGTGCCAACCAACGGCCAGCCAGAGATTCCCTGTGCGCCGGAGCACAAAGGCAAAGACGATTCCGGTAACCACGACGTCCAGAACGCCCGAGATTCCTTCGCCGGGATTTGCCAAATGAACGGCCCCAAATGCGAAAGAAAGAGTGAGCGCGGCTGGCCAGAATCCAATTCCGCTGGCCAGCGTGTACTGCGCGTATCCGCGGAACAGAAATTCCTCAGACAGTCCAACAAATACAAAGGCGACCAGCCAAAGGATTCCCCAACCGAAGAGGCCCGCTCCATGAACAGCCAGCGTTCCGAACGAATATCCGCCAAACGCGGCAATCAAACCGACGAGCAGGCTCACTTCTCCAAAGCCCATCAGAATGCCGATCCAAAAAGACTTTCCGAAAGCCTCGCGCATCTGCAAGCCGTATGCGCCCACGGGACGGCGTTCCAAACGGGCCATCAGAAGCGCTGCCGCGTAGGCCGAGGCAAACTCGACGAAATCGCCAAGGGATACAGATTGGGGCGAGAGCGGGCTGAGGTTCGATACGGCAATTTGAAAAGCGAGAATCTTGCCGACAAATTCCAGCGTCAGCCAGAGGGCGGCGTAGAGAAGGAGTCTCCACCCCGCACGTAATCCTTCTTCGTTCAAAAATATTCTTGCGAGCAGCCCCCCGGGCTGAGGAGCAGGAAAAGCGGGAGTTGGAGAAGAATCGGCTGGTTCTGTCGGCAAGGTTTTGCACCCAGAGACACTAACCAATGCGATTTTATCTTAGACGAGACTTACTAAACGGAGTTTTCGCAGGGAAGTTTTTCCTCAGGCCGTTACCGCTACGCGCTACTGGCGAAGCACGATCTCTCCGGCTCCAAGAATCTTAAGACTCTTTTTTTCCTGCACGAACACGACTGCCTTCAGATTCTCGCGCTTCCATTCCGCACGCAGAGTGACATTTGTGTCCGCGGAAAAAGAATTGTCGAGATTCGGCTTGGCTTCGCCGATCTTGCGCATCGAACGCACGATGGCCGCGTGGCGCAACTCGTGTCCGGCGTTTTCCCCGCGGGTCACGGACGAATGCAAGCCAGTTTCGGTGATGGCCAGCCAGACCTCCGCCCCCCCTCCTTTTGCAGAGGGAGAGAGTTTTCCAACCCTCACGGAAAAACTTTCCGTTCCCGGCTTGCTTGCGGTTCCTTGGGAGACCGTCACCTCGGTCTTTGCTTGAGAGGCTGCTTCCGCGACCGATCTTTGCGCTTGTTGCGCGCGGCTGCCGGAGAATTCCACCGTTCCATCTACCACCATTTGCGGGGTGTAAGGATTCTTGTTGCCCAGCACTTCCGCATAGGTGTATTGGCGCACGGTCCAGTCGTGCGACGAAAAGGGATCTTTCCAGCCGAGTTCGTCCCAATAATCAACATGCTCTTCGAGAGCGATCACGTGGGCATTGCTGGCGGCGTTTCCTTCAGCCAGCCGCGCGAGTAAGGCATCCGCCGGCGGGCAACTTGAACAACCCTCTGAGGTGAACAGCTCGACGACTACGGTGGGGCCATTCGGCGCCGGCGCTTTATCAGTGACTTTCCACCCCCTGGCGCTTAAGGCAAATGTACCTGCGACCACAGCTGCTGCAATCGTATAAACCCTGAGGGATCTGTTTTGCATACCATTCATTCCTTTACTGCAATTATCAGATACCGGCAACTCGAAAAAGTAACCACTTGGCTTTGGACAAGTATAACCACTTTGGTAGACTTAACCAGTTATTCGCCTGTAAGCTCAGGGCGGGTCAGTCTAAACTGGAACGACCTTTGTGGCGGGTGCCGGCATGAACTCCTCCACCGATCACTTCCCGCGATTACTTGGCGGCCGTCTAGCGCTTGATTTTGCCAATACAGTTCCTGCGACAGGCGAACTGTCTTGGGCGGAGCTAATCACCTTCCTACAGGCCACACAAATCGCGACGCCGGAGCGGGGGCGCGAGTTACTTGCCCTTAGTCATTCCGACCCGCGGGCAGCGGATGCGCTCTTGTGGAAGGCGCAACGACTTGGGAGTGCGCTTCGGAACGCGTTCGAGGCCATGCTACGCAAGCAAAAAATAGCACGGGAGTGGGTCGAGAGCGTAAACGAGATTCTGCGTATTACCGAAGGGCACGACGAACTAAGCTCCGTGGACGGCAGCGAATGGGCTCTCGAGTTCGTTGCGCGCGAAGGTGGCTTGGAGTGGCTGCTGGCAGCGGTTGCGCGCTCGGGCGCAGAAACTATTTCTGAGGGGACGCGAGCACGGCTGCGAGTGTGCGCCAATCCAGACTGTGGGCTATTCTTCTACGACACGTCGCGCACGCGGCGGCGGCGTTGGTGCTCCATGGCCGCGTGCGGTAACCGGAGCAAAGTGGCTGCGTTTGCGCGGCGCCATGCGTTGACCCGCAGCGCGAAAGCTTGATGGACCGGACTCACTTCACATACTTTGGCGGATGGCCTTTGGACCACGGATCGTAAGTGTGCGCGAAGACCAGGCGCTCCGCGACCGGCGGATGCGAGTAGAGCCAGAAAGTAATGAATGGCGGCGGATTCGGATCGGATAAGTCCAGTTCGCCCATCACTTGAAAGGCGTGGGCGGCAACCTCTTCGGAGTTTGGAATCAGCCCGTGGATTACTTCCAGGCCGTACATGTCGGCGGAGTGCTCATGCGCGCGGCTGACCCAGTTGATGGCGGGCGAGGAGAAAAACAGGAGGAATTGCAGAAGCAAGAGAATCACGGCCAGGGAAGCCCAGTCTTCCGGGCCGAGAATCTTCCACTCCAAGCCCCAACGGTCGAGCGCCCAGTGCAGGCCGCGGAAGAGAAGATAAAGCGCCACGAGGAGTCCTGTGGCTCCCATTAGGAAGCCGGTCATCACGTGCCCGAGGACGTAGTGGCCGAGTTCGTGGCCAACAACGAAAAGCGTTTCGTCATTCGAGGTCTTTTGAATCAAGGTGTCCCAGATGACCACGCGCTTCGACGCTCCCAGACCGGTCACGTAAGCGTTGATCTCGTTCGTCTTTCGGCTAGCGACCATCAAGAACATACGTTCTGGGGGAATGGGAACGCCCGCGCGGTCGGTTAATTTTTCGATGGAGGCAACCAAATCGGGATGCTGTTTGCTAAGCGGCTCGAACTTGTCAAACAAGGGATCGATGGCCACGGGCCAGATCACAAGAACCACGAGCAGAACGAGCACTAAGGGAAACCAGGAATACAGCCACCATCGGCGGGGGCTGAGCCGCATCACTGCAGACAAAATCAGCGCCAAAACGATCCACAGGGCCAGGATCACCAACTGGCTCTTGGTCCAATCCCAAAACCAGGAGGCCCAACCTTGGACGGATTGCTCGTAATAGAGCGAAAGACGGTGCCAGTAAATCCGCACAGGAAGACCCAGCAAGCCGATGAGGAGCCGAAGCAGCGGAACAAACACCAAGCCCTGAAGCCACCGATTTTGGCTTGCACCTTCCGCGAGGTCTCGAAACCGCGCCGCGATCCCCAGCCGCAGAATTAGGAAAAGGAAAATAGCCCCCCAAACATAAGACACAAAATAGAGGGCATATTCTGCGCGCGAATAAGCCACGGCTTTTTCGTAGCGCTCATGCGAGAGTGTATATTGTTCAGTTTTCTTTTGCTCGGTAGTGCTGTCCACAAGCGGCGGAATCGCGTTCGGGGGCGGCAGTTGCGAGGAAGTGCGAGCTGGATTTTCCGTCTGAGTGGGAAGCGGCGAATTGGCAAATCCCTTCGTTGCCAAAGCAAACGGGATCAGGAGAAACAGGAAGAGGCTTCGATGCCAGATCCGCATCCTCATCGACATCGAAGGCCCTCATAGTTTGGCGAAGTCACATTTCGCCGCATAGACTGGCCAAGCCGGGGACGCGCGGGGAGTATGCAGTAACGGCTTTTCGAGCGCAAGGCTTCATCACTTCCATTGGACGGACGAACTGCAGCAAACGTTTCCGGCTGCGTCGGCGAGCAGCGGGGCGCTAAGGAACGGTTTTGGGATGCGCCGTCTTGAGGCAATAATTGCGGACTGCACCGGAAGTAGCGGCTCCAAAGTGAACGAACGAAGTCCATCGCTCCAATTTGTGGTGACCGTAATGATGGAAAAGAAAGGAAGCGCCGATTGACGCTCCCGTGGCTGCTGCCTCGATGCTCGCAAAAGCCGCGTGATTGTCCACGACGTCATTCGAAAGCAGTATCTCCTGTCGGCCGCGCCGGCGCATGTTTAGGGTTGAAAAATAATCCAGCGCGCGGGCCGCGCCGACCCCCGCGAACAACCAGCGATTTTCTTTGTCCCAGAAGCGATGTGGGTTGGCTGCGTTTCCTTGTGGTGGCGCAAGCCGCTGAGCAGTGGAGGCTGCAGCGCGAACCGGTTCTTGCGTGGCAGTTCCCTGAGCGTTGATCTTGTCTGCGGCAAGAAGGAGCGCAAGAATTGGAAAGCTGAGAAAACTGAGTTTCTGAAGACGCATCGATCTGACGTCGCAGGCTTCGCCTTTTCGCATCGCGTATTATTGCAGGTTCACGCTCTTTGTCCCTCCAAAAAAATAGAACTGGCCATTTCCATTGGCGACTTCGCTACGAATTTCTCCCGGGCATTGTTATTCACGATGGACGGCGGTATGTTAAAAGTTAGCCCAGAAAACCAGCACGGGAGTACATCCATGCGCTCCATTTTATTTCGATCTGCTTTCGCAGCGATACTGGCTTCCGCAATGATGCCAATCCACGCCAGGCCGCAATCGCAGGATTCGCAATCTGTCGCCGAGGCTGCCCGCCGTGCGCGCGAGAAGAAAAAGGACGCCGCTGCCAAGCCCGCTAAAGTCATCACCGACGAAACCCTGGACGTGAAGAAGGGCGACGTGCAATCCGCAGCCGCAGAAGAGGCGAAAGTTGCAGGAACACCGGATGCGAACACCCAAACAGGGGCCACGGCAAGCGCGAATGCCGGGGCGAAATCGTCCGATGCGGCGAATGAGAATCCGAATACTTCAGCCACCGCGCAAGCTGCCAAGACCGAAAAGCTGAAAAAGGAGCTTGCGGCGTTGCAGGAGCAACTCAAGATTGCGCTGACGGACCTGGATCTGCTGCGACGCGAGAACCGCCTGGACCAGGATACTTACTATTCGAAAACAAACTATGCCAGCGATACTGCCGGTAAACAGAAGCTGGACAATGAAGTACAGCACATTGCCGACAAGCAGCAGGAAGTGGAAAACCTGAAGACCAAGATTGCGGACTTGGAAAAGGCAATAAGCAACTCTTAGGCCGTTGTTCTGCAGTCCCCGCTCAGGCGTAGCGCTCTAGTCGATTCCGTGGATGCGCAAGCTCACGAGCTTGTCGATGGTCAGGTCTTTTATGCCGCGCGACTGGAGCTTGCTAATGTACTCCGGTGTGACGCCGTGAATGCGCATGGCGATGAGCTGATCGGGTTCCGGATGCTGGTAGCCGAGCTTTTGCACCTGCGTGATGAAGTCCGATGAGACGCCGTGAATCCGAAAAGCAATCAGTTTGTCCAGGTCCACGTGGTCGTAGCCACACTTCTTTAACTCACTCATCCACTCCGGCGACGCGCCGTGAATGCGCATAGCCACGAGTTTGTCGGGGTCCGCGTCGTAGCCCGCTGCGCGAACACTGCGCACCAGTTCAGGAGTAACGCCATGGATGCGGAACGCCACTAGTTTGTCGCTATCGATCACGGTGAGGCCCGCCGCGCGAAGATCCGAAACAAATGCGGGAGAAACCCCGTGAATGCGGAAAGCCACGAACTTGTCGCTGTCAGAAACATTCACGCCGGAGGATCGAATCTGATCGATGAATTCCGGCGTGACGCCGTGGATGCGAAAAGCGATGAGCTTGTCGGTGTTCAGGCCCTGTAAATTCCTCGCTTTAATTTCGCGGGCGAATTTCAGGCTGACGTCGTGAAGAGCCATGGCCCACTGCTTGTCGCCGTCGATTCCATCGAAGCCTAGGGCTTTCATCTCTTGCGCGTATTTCGCATCAGGAACAAAGTGGGAAAGCCCGGCTCCCTCACCATCCTTAACGTAGCCTTCGCACTCGAACCGGCCGGCGTCCCGCGCGACGGTGAAATGCGCTTCCTGGCGCCCCGGTTTGGAAAGATCCAAGCCGACGAGGTCGCTTACGGCCCAGTCTGAACTGGAATGAAAATGATGGCCGGCCCGCGAATCCATCAGTGAGAATTCCACTTTGCCTGGTTCGCCGGAATGCCGGATGGTCCAATCGCCGCTCTGCGTCTGGCCTCGAAGGGCCGTCGAAAGCCCGAACACTGCACCTGCAACCGCAAGAATCAAACCCATTGCGCGATTTGAGTTCATGATGAGCTTCTCCTATTTCCAAACATCTACAAGACACCCGCTTGTTTGAGAGCGATCAGTTTTTCCAGCGTCAAGTTCTGGAAGCCGCGCTTGCGCGCTTTCTCGATGAATTCCGGCGTAACCCCTTGGACCTTTGCGCCGATGAGTTCATCGACATCCACGTCCTTGAATCCCACCGCTTGCATAGATTTCACGTATTCCGGCGTAATTCCCTGCACCTTCATCCCAATCAGCTCATCCACACCGGGCTTGAGGCCGGTGGCCAGCATGGCGCGAACGTACTCGGGGTTGATGCCCTGCACTCTCATGCCGATCAATTCGTCCGCGTCGGGCTTGAAGCCCAGAGCCTGCATTCCCCTGATGTATTCCGGAGTAATGCCCTGCACTTTTAATCCGATGAGGCTGCCGGGATCGGCTTTGACACCGAGTTGACGCACTTCATTCGCATATTGCGGCGTGATTCCCTGCACTTTCATACCGATCAACTCATCGACACTCAGGTTGGAGGAGATTCCGCGCATTTCGCGAATGTAATCGGGAGTGATGCCCTGAACGCGCATGCCGACGAACTCATCCACGCCCGGCTTCATTCCCAGGCCGTGGATTTCTTTCACATAGGCAGGCGTGACTCCGTGGATCTTCATGGCGATCAGTTCGTCGGCTGACAGATTCTTGAGTCCGGCAACCTCCATGGCGTCAAGGTACGATTCCTTGGCGTTTGCCTCGCTGCCGGGCTTTTGCTCTCTATCTTTGTTTTTGTCCTTGTCTTTATCCTTTTCCTTGTTTTTGTCCTTCGCGGTCTGTTCCGTGGAAGCAAAATGCCTGGGGGAAGTTGTGGCATTCGCGGGCCGCACCACAATCACGCTGTCGTCTTGTCGTGCTTTTATAACTGCTTCGCTGCTTTCTTGTTCTTCTTGCGCGCCGGCTTTGCCGCCCAGAGCCGCGTGCGCTACGCCGAGGAAGGCGTTCCCCGCCAGCATAGCTCCCGCCAAGCAGATAACGCTGACCGCCAAACCTGCAACGCGAACCCGGCCCGCAGGCCCATCCAACCCGAGCAACCGCATGACCCGGTGCGACAATGGGCTGCGATTGGCAGCCATGAGCAGCGCTGGGGCCGCGCGCCATTCTTCCATCAAAGCGAGGGCGCGCGCGTAATTCAATGCGTCGCCGCAAATGGATACCGCTTCGTCGTCGCAGCAATGTTCGCGTTCGGTGCGAATCCTTTGGCTAACCCACCAAACCGCGGGGTGATAAAAGAGCAGCGTCTCGACGCCAATCTGGAAAAGGTTCACGAAACAATCCAGGCGGCGAATGTGCACCAGTTCGTGCGCTATGACCATTTCCATTTGCTGTTCGGTGAGTCCCGTTAAGGCTCTTGCCGGAAGCAAGACGACGGGGCGGATCCATCCCAGCACCGCGGGGGCATCCAGACGCAAACATTCGCAATAGCGGATCACGCGTTCGAGTCCCATCTTCTTTTGTAATACCAGACATTTCTCAAACAGTTCCCGCGCCACCGGCTTGATTTCTTTGCGCCGCATCTTTTCAATCACGAATAACCCACCGGCGGTTCGCAAGCTCAACACGACAACTCCGAGGAACCACGCTTCTACAAACCACAGGATGCCGGCAGGCTGGCTGACCGGTGTTTCCGACGCCGGGGCGCTGAGGCGTGCCGCGCCGGATACGCCTTGCACCGGTTTTGCCGCGCTGGCCGAAGCCCCTGGCGCCCCGAACGTAACGGCCGGAACTGTTTGCTGTGTGAGTGCCATAAACGTGACAATCGGCGTGGCCATCATCAAGACCAACGTGATGACGGCGAGTGCGTACCGCGCGGTTGCGCGCCGGCAGAGGGCATTTGCAACGGCAAACACTGCTGCAAGGGCCGCGCCTTGCCAGACGAAGTGAAGCAGCGTCCAGCCCAGCGCTTGCAGCAATTCAGGAGGGATTCCGTGGGCCGGGGTTCTCATCGGCTTCTCCTCTCGTACTCATCGAGCAGGCGACGCAACTCTTCGAGCTCTTTCTTGGAAGTGCGCCTGCCATCCAGGGCATGCATCAGCAATTCCCTGGCAGAACCTTCAAAGACGCGCTGCAAAACGTCGCCTACGAGTTGGCGCTTGGTTTCCGTGGCCGGCTGGCATGCTTCATAGACGTGCGCGCGCTGGCCTTCGTCGCGGCGCACGCTGCCCTTGGCGGTCATGATCTGCAGGAGTTTCAGGACGGTCGTGTACCCGATGGCTTTCTTTTCGCTAAGTGCTTCGTGGACCTCGCGGACTGTGGAAGGACCGCGCGCCCAGAGGACGCGGAGGATTTCGAGCTCCGAGGCGGTGGGCTTCTGGGGAGAATCTTTGAGCATGCGCGGAGGATAGTACGAAGGATTTCGTAATGTCAACGAAAATCTTCGTAGATCTCGATGCTCCTGGTAAGCGCCCCTTGCTCGTTTTCCCTGGATTTAGGCTATTTCGGCTCAAGCACGAGGGGCAGGCCGTTCTTCGCATTCCCGACGATCACCACTTTTGCGTTCGCGCTGGTGGCCAGCTTTTCTGTGGCCTCGATACCTTTCCATTCCAGCAATTGCGCGCTGATACCGGTAGCTACGATCTTCTGGAAGTCGGCGATGCCCTGCGCTTCGATGCGCTTGCGTTCGGCTTCCTGTTTTTCCTTTTGGAGAATGAAGTTCATGCGCAAAGCGTCCTGCTCGGCCTGCTGCTTTGCCTCGATGGAGCCCTTCAACATGGGGGGAAGCTGCACGTCACGGAGGAGGACGTTCTCGACGACTACGCCGCGTGGCGCGAGTTGCTTTTTCAGGCTGTCTTGGATTTGCTCTTGCACGAGTTCGCGAGCGTTGGTGTAGAGGGCGTTGGCGGAATGAGCCGAAGTGGACGCGCGAATCTCCGACCGGAGGGTTGGCTCAACGATTTTGTCCGCGTAGTCCGCGCCCACCGACTGGTACACTTCGGCGGCCTTGCTCTTGTCGAGGTGAAATAGCAGCGAGGTGTCCAGCGCCAGCATCAAGCCCTCGTTCGAGGGCACACTGGCGCTCTCTTTCACGGACTGCGTCTGGATCGAAAGTTTTTGCACGGACTTCAACGGGTTGACGAGGTGAATTCCTTCTCCCAACACGTCACCGGTTACTTTGCCAAACAGCGTGAGCACGCCGACATTCCCCGTGGGGACAGAAGTGGTGCTGGCCAAGAGCAAAATGATCGCCAGCAGCAGACCCGCAAACTGCAGGATTCTTTTTCCGAAACCGCTTAGATTCCGCATGGGCGGCAAGCCGCCACTGAGTTCAAATCTCGTTGGGTTGGGCATTTGTTCCTCCGTCTCGCGGCTCGTGAGCACAAAACCGGAGCCGCGCCACCTTCACTCTTTAATACGCAAAGACCTACGGTATGATTTCCTGTTCCGTTGGCGCGACGCTGATTCCAAATCTGGGACTCTCCGTGACCTTGGGCCACGCTGCTGCCGCAAGCCGCAAATCACGATTTGCGATGCTGCAACCTTACCACAATATCTTGTAGGAATTTCTCTTGACACCACAGGCAGCTTGCGGGCAGAATGCGCGCCATCAAGAGTTCTGTTCCCGCGCGTCCCCATTCCGTGCCCGCCACACGGAACCCTGGGCAAAAAGATTGTTGGCGAGCGCGGCGAGCAATAGGCCGCCAGGGAACTCGGCCAATTCCCGGTGTGCAACCGCAGAGGGTTGCACCACGAGAGGGGCGAGCGGCGCGGCCACTGAGGGAGAAACGATGCAATATCTGCCCGGCTTGACCGTGCAATGCATTAATCCGCTCTGCGAAGCGCGCGGCCACTGGCTGCGCGCGGATGCGACTACGCCCCTCGGCATCGACGGCCGATGCCCTTGCTGCGGAGATTTTCTGCGCAACGTGCCGCCGCCGCTCGGCCGCTTGCGGATCCGGCCGCGGTCGCTAACCGCACGTCCGCTGCGTCCGCGACCCCGCTGATTCAGGCGCAAGCTGCGACTTGTGGCCTGTGACCGCTGAGTGATCGGCGAACAGACATCAGGGATCAGACAAAGATTAACGACTAGCCCTCGATGAGGCCTTTTTCGAGGATTTCTTCGTCGCTGAGCCAGAGGTCGGGGATGTTGGCGGAGCCGAGGCGGAGGATGTCTTCGAGCGCGCCGCGGACTTCGCGGACATGAAAATCGACCCCGATGCGCTCAAGGAGTTCAATGAGGGACTGGGCACTCTCCGCGAGAACGGGCTTCGGATGGACGTGGTTGCCGCCGAGGCGATGATAGGTGACGACGTAAAGGGCTTGCGGTCCGGCTCCATGGCGGACGATATGAAGAAAGCCGCGGGCTTTTTGCTGGGCCGGGGCGAGCCGTGCTGC